>CAVIRF010000012.1:0-28255 GCA_963645185.1 Coprococcus eutactus
CGAGCAGATGGAGCTTGAGTTCTTCTGCAAGCCGGGCACCGACCTTGAGTGGTTCGCTTACTGGAAGGATTACTGCCACAAGTTCCTGCTGTCCCTCGGCATGAAGGACGAGAACCTGCGTCTGCGCGACCACGAGCCGGAAGAGCTGTCTCACTACTCCAAGGCTACCACCGACTTTGAGTTCCTGTTCCCGTTCGGCTGGGGCGAGCTGTGGGGCATTGCTGACCGCACCGACTTCGACCTGACCCAGCATCAGAAGACTTCCGGCGTATCCATGGAGTATTTCGATCAGGAAGCAAACGAGAAGTACATCCCGTACGTTATCGAGCCGTCGCTCGGCGCTGACCGCGTTGCGCTGGCATTTCTCATCGACGCTTACGACGAAGAGGTCGTTGGTCAGGACAAGAACGGCAAGGACGATATCCGTGTTGTCCTGCGTCTGCATCCGGCTCTCGCTCCGTTCAAGGCTGCCGTACTGCCGCTGTCCAAGAAGCTGACCGACAAGGCTATGCCGATCTGGCACGAGCTGGCGAAGCAGTTCTCTGTCGATTTCGACGACGCCGGTTCTATCGGCAAGCGTTATCGCCGCGAGGACGAGATCGGCACTCCGTTCTGCGTCACCGTCGACTTCGAGACCGAGCAGGATGGCTGCGTTACCGTTCGCGACCGCGACACGATGCAGCAGGAGCGCATCAAGATCGAGGACGTTGCCGCTTATATCGCAAAGAAGATCGAGTTCTGATTTTCGCTGTCTGTTTTCTGCCGCCGCACTTCATTTCGAGGTGCGGCGGTTTTTAATTTTGTTTTTCAAACGCATAAAACGCGCAGGGCGCGCCATACTAATCAGGAAATCTCAAAAGGAGGTCCTGTTCATGGACAAGAACCATTGCAACACCGCAATTCACTGTACGGTTGACCAGTGCGCAAACCACTGCTGCAGCGCCGAGTACTGCGCGCTTGACAGCATTCATGTCGGCACGCACGAGTCCTCCCCCTCTGTCGATCAGTGTACTGACTGCATGAGTTTTAAGCGCAAGTAAGCAGAAAAAGGACGCAGCGTATGCAAAAGCGCGTACACTGCGTCCTTTTGTTACCCTTCTGCGGCATAGAGTGCGGCACCGCATGCCGCCTCTTCCCTGCCGTCCGACAGC
This sequence comes from Coprococcus eutactus, assembly GCA_963645185.1. Taxonomy (GTDB): domain Bacteria; phylum Bacillota; class Clostridia; order Oscillospirales; family Butyricicoccaceae; genus Agathobaculum. Next base: position 1,152 of record CAVIRF010000012.1, read on the forward strand.
GTGATTGCCGAACCGAACGCTCTCGAAAAGCTCTCGCACAGGAAGCGGTTGTTTCTCAGACCGCCGCCCGAACCGATCAGCGTTTTCGGTGTGCCGCCGGCGTTCCGGTACGCCTCGTACATCTGATGCAGCTCGCGCGCCATGCCCTCCATCATGCCGTAAATGAGGTGGAGCGGCGTGAAATTCTCCGCTGTAAGGCCGGTGATGCTGCCGGTCTGCGTGCTGTCCTGCCGTGTGCCTTCGAACAGCGGCAGCACCGTCGGAATATTCTCCGGTCGAGCCGAATTTTCGAGCAGGCGCTCCATCGCATCATACGTGGCATCTGCGTCCGCGCCCATCATGCGCGCCGTCTGCGCGAAGAAATCCGCAAGCAGCGCGTAGGCTCTGCCGCCGCAGAGCGCCGCCCCGGCGAGAAGCCATCCGCCGCCCGGCATCGGCCGTGTTTCCAGTCCCGGCGCCGCCATGTACCGCGGCGTGAAAACAGAGAACTGGCTGCCGGTGCCGACGTTCACGAGCATCTCGTGTTCGCGGTCACGGACCGCCGAGAGAAAGCTCGCCTGATTATCACCGATCGCTGCTGTTACCTGCACGCGACCGCGACAGAGGCCGATAAATCGGTCCTTTGCGAGCGGCGGCAGGAACGATGGCTCAATGTCGATGCGCCGCAGCGCCGCTTCGCTGAACGCGAGCCTTTCTGCATCGAAAAAGCCGAGGCTCGCCGCATTGCTCGCATCCATAACGGGCGTATCTCTGCCGCAGAGCTTCATGGCGATATAGTCTCCGACCGTACACAGCGAGACCGCGCTCGCAGGCACGAGACCGTGCGCAAGATTATAGGCATGCGTCACAAGTCCATACCCTGTCGCGGCAGGGAGACCGGTCTCTCTACTCAGATATGTACTCCACTTCTCCCCTTTTTCGCTTCTTTCGCATGGCGCGTCGCCGCGCGCGTCCTGCCATGTGTACAGAGGGCTGACCGCGCTGCCCTCATCGTCGAGGTAGAGAATGCCGTGCATCTGGCCGGTCACGCCGATGCGTTCAATGTCGGGATAGCGTGCAAGCAGCGTATCCACCGTATGAAGCGCAGTGTCAAGGATGTACTGCGCGTCCTGTATCCGCTCTCCGGGCAGAGTCGGCGCGAGAAAGCTGTCGTTTTTACAGGTTTCGCTCGTGACAAAGTGTCCGTCCTCGAGCACCGCCGCACTGATGGTCGTCGTTCCAATATCTATTCCCAGGCTCTTCATGGCGTTCCCTCATTCCGGTTTGGTGGTTTTTCTTTCATTATAGGAGAAGCAAACACGAAAATCAAGCGTCCTCTTCCAGCCGCTGCCGGTAAAAATCAATGAGCGCCTGAAGCGCCGGAGACCGCCATTTATTCTTGTGAATAAGCAGCTGCGTCCAGACCGAAACGGTGCAGTCCGTGACCGGCAGGCGGCAGAGCATACCGTTTTCCACGAACGTCTGCGTGATGAAATCCGGCAGGAAGGTGAGCATGTCGCTTTTGGAAACGAGACTGCAAAGCTGCATCGGGTTTCCGAGCTCGATGAGCGGCGTGATGGCCTCCGAGCGCGCCGCGAGCAGCTTATCGAGTATCCTGCGGTAGCTCATGCTCTCGGTCATGGCGAACGGTTTGTCGATGATCTCCGCGAGCGAAAGCGCCTTGGCTTTCGCCAGAGTGTTCCCTGCCGCAGCGACAAAATGTACCTGCTCCTCTTTTTCCGCGCAGATCTCGAGATCCGGCTCGTAAATATGCGTATCGAGCGTAAAAACGAGATCTGCTTCGTTTTTTCGCAGCATGCTGAACATGTTTTCTGTCCCGGCCTCGGTGATGGTCAGCCGAATGCCGGGATAGCTGCGCTGGAAGTCGATAAAATCGTCGTCAAAGTAGCGCAAGCACATCGAGCTGGACATGGCAAGATGCAGCTCGCCCGTCACCTCATCCGCATGATGCAGCGCCTCCATTAGCTTTTCCTGCGCGGTCAGCACATCGCGCGCGTAGCGCAGCACCAGACTGCCCTCCTGCGTCAGCACGATACGATGGTAAAACCGGTCGAACAGCGCCACATTCAGCTCTTTTTCGAGCTGTTTGATCTGTGAGGACACGGTAGACTGCGTATAGCCGAGCCGCTCCCCTGCCGCCGAAAAGCCGGAATATTCGCACACCGCAACGAATGTCCGCAATACGTTAAGATCCATGTAAAGTCCTCCTTTATACAAACGATATTTTCGTTATTATACCGCATTATTATCAATTTTACAAATGCTGTTTTCCATAGTAAGATAATGAGTAAGAGTATTATGCAGAAAGAGCGTTTTATGCTCTTTCGGAAAGAGAGTATCAATGAAACGTGAACGTCTCGGAAGCCGCATGGGCTTCATCATGCTTTCCGCAGGCTGCGCGATCGGCTGCGGAAACGTATGGAAATTTCCGTGGATGTGCGGTCAGAACGGCGGCGGCAGCTTCATGCTGGTCTACTTCATCTGCCTGATCGTGCTCGGCATCCCGGCTATGGTCATGGAATTTTCGGTCGGCAGAGCCGCGCAGACCAGCCCTATCCGCATGTACCGCAAGCTCGAAAAGCCCGGCCAGAAATGGCATCTGTGGGGCGCAGTCTGCCTGATCGGCAATGTCGCCATCATGGCGTTCTACTGCGTTGTCACCGGCTGGATCATCTATTATTTCGTGAAATTCCTCACTGGCCAGAACGGTACATTCGGCTTTACATCCATGATCACCAATCCCACGATCAACGTGGTATTTCTGTTCATCACAGTCGCAGTCGCCTTCTTTATTCTGAGCCGCGATATTCAGAAGGGTCTCGAGCGCATCACCAAGTACATGATGAGCGCGCTGCTCGTGCTCATGCTCGTGCTCGCGGTGCACAGCGCCCTGCTCGACGGCGCAGCGGATGGACTTGCCTTCTACCTCAAGCCGGATTTCTCCAAGATCAACGGCTCGGTCATCGTCGGCGCGATGAATCAGGCGTTTTTCACCCTGTCCACCGGCATGGGCGGCATGGCGATCTTCGGCAGCTATATCGACAAGGATCACTCGCTGATGGGTGAGTCGGTCAACGTCATCGCGCTCGATACCTTCGTTGCCATTCTGGCGGGCTTCATCATCTTCCCGGCCTGCTCGACCTACGGTCTGGAGGTAAACGCAGGCCCGAGCCTGCTGTTTGACACGATGGCAAGCGTGTTCAACCACATGGCAGGCGGCCGCATCTGGGGCACGATGTTCTTCCTGTTCATGATCTTCGCGGCGCTGTCCACCGTTCTCGGCGTGTGCGAGAACATTCTCGCGATGGTGCGCGAGCTGACCGGCTGGTCCCGTCCCAAGGGCTGCATCGTCTGCGGCACGGGCATCTTCCTCCTCGCGCTGACGACCGCCCTCGGCTACAGCGTCATTCATTTTCAGCCGTTCGCAGACGGCACGGCCTGGCTCGACCTGTGGGACTTCATCGTTTCGAACAACGTCCTGCCGCTCGGCTCGCTTGTGCTGACGCTGTTCTGCTGCAACAGGTTCGGCTGGGGCTGGGATAATTTCGTTCATGAAGCAAACACCGGCAGAGGTCTCAAGATCCGTCCGTGGATGCGTCCGGTTTTCCAGTATATCACCCCCGTCATCATCATTTTCATCTATATTTACGGCATGGCAACCTTCCAGTGGCGGTAAAACTAAATTTTTATGGAGCGTACAGAATGCCTGTGCGCTCTTTTTTCGTCTTTGCGTATTGCACACGGCCGCCTGTTTATGGTACTATAATACAGCAAAGAAAGACATTTTTACCGCCGCGGCGGTACGATACAGAAAGGGACTGATTTACTATGCAGAAGGGCGACATCGCCAAGCTGAAGCTGCTGCTCACCGGCATTTCGGCGCGAATGACCAAGAACCGCGACTATTTTGTCCGTGCGGTCTGCACGTTCACCTCGGGAAAAAAGAAATTTGACGCAGAGCTTTCGCTGGACGGCGGAAAGTGGGCGCTGCGCTTTCAGGGCAGCACCTCGGCAACAGATGCCGCTGCATTCTGCGCGTTTTTCGCCTCTGAGGCCGAAAAATTCGACGAGAGCGTACTCGTCTACACCGAGCGCAGCGCAGTCGTAACGCTTTCTGTCACCGCACGCGGCGTACAGATGAAGCAAGCGGAGCGCGAGGCGAGCGACGAAGAAAAGGCGAACGCCGCCAATCCCCTGCTCGACAGCGGCCGTCAGTACCTGATTCGCGTCGATCAGGCCGCTGCACTGCTGCGCGAGATCGGCATTCTGACCGCGGACGGCAAGCTCAAGAACGACATGATCCGCAAGTACAACCAGATCGACCATTACGTTGAGCTCGTTGCGCCGATGTTCGAGCAGGACGACAGCGAAGAGATCGTACTGCTCGACTGCGCCTGCGGCAAGTCCTACCTCAGCTTTGTTATGAACTATTACCTGCATGAGGTGCTCCATCGCCGCTGCCGCGTCATCGGCGTCGACATCAAGGAGCATGTCATCGAAGAGAGCCGCGCGATGGCGAAGCGCCTCGGCTATCACAACATGACCTTCCAGTGCGCCGACCTGCGCGTGTACCAGCCGCCGAAAAACGTCACCGCCGTCATTTCGCTCCACGCCTGCGATATTGCGACCGACCTTGCGCTCGCGACCGCGCTCCGCGCCAAGGCAAAGTATATCGCGTGCGTGCCCTGCTGCCACAAGGAGCTGCTCGACCAGTACACCATGCCCGGTCTGGAGCCGCTGACCCGTCACGGCGTCTTCAAGGCACGTTTCAACGATGTGCTGACCGACAGCATGCGCGCGCTCAAGCTCGAGGCCGAAGGCTACAAGGTCTCGGTCGTCGAGTATATCTCGCCGCTCGACACGCCGAAAAACCTGCTCATCCGTGCGGTGCGCACAGGCCGCGAAAACCGCCGCGCGAAGGCGGATTATGAAGCTGTCCGCCGCACGCTCGGTACGACCTCTGAGCTCGACCGACGCTGCATAGATATGGAAAACGAATTCTTCGTCACGGACGAAGATCTGATACCGTAACATAAATTTCCCTCCGGAATACACTGATAATACAGGCGGCTGAAACAAAGCGCTGCCTGCGCAAATCATGTAATCCGGAGGGATAAATCATGGCTGAAAAAGTCTGCTGCCCCGGTCCTCTCGGCACATCGGGCGGCAACACCGCATCCGGCGGCGCGTTCCGTGAGGCTGTGTGCGTACACACAAGCAAGGTCTATGACTCCTGCCGCAGCAAGGAATGCCTGCGCGACATTCGCGTCTATCTGACGCGCGACGCTCAGGATATGCTCAATTCCGGCGGCATCGTCTCGGTAAAGCCGCGTACAGCCGACCTGCTCTGCGTTAAGATCGACGTCGAGCCGGTGCAGTTCAACCGCGGTCTGTACAGCGTGGACAGCCGTTTCTTCTACCGCATCGAGTGCGAGGTAAGCTGCGCGGTCGGCCGTCCGCGCATCGTAGACGGTCTTGCCGTATTCGACAAGCGCGTCATGCTGTTCGGCGGCGAGGGCGGCGCACGCATCTTCTCCTCGCGCTATATCGAGGACGGCGCGGATGTGCAGCTTCGCCCGAACTCCAACCGTCCGACTGCCGTAGTCGAGGTCGTCGATCCCGTTATGCTCGACGCCCGTGTCGTCGCTCCCGACACGCAGTGCAACTGCTGCTGTTGCGCGCTCCACGAGGTGCCGAAGTCGCTGTGCTCGTGCTTCGACGGCGACGATCTCGTGCTCACGAACGATGGCTATCAGCTGTTCGTAACGCTCGGCCAGTTCTCTATCATCCGTCTTGAGCGCGACATCCAGCTTCTCATGCCGGCCTATGACATCTGCCTGCCGCGCCGCGACTGCTCGAACAGCAATATCGGCGGCGAGACCGACCCCTGCGAGGTTTTCTCGAACTTCGAATTCCCCATCGACGCCTTTTTCCCGCCGCGCGGCGAGCGCGCGGAATGCCTGTTCACGGGTGCAAACGGCGTGAACGGCGCCAACGCAAATTCCGGCTGCGGCTGCCGTACAAACAGCACGAACGGCTGTAACAGCTGCAATAACAACAGATGAACAAAACGGCATGGACTTTCGTCCATGCCGTTTTTGCATTGCGGAATTTATCAGTAAGCGATCGTTGCCATAACGTCGGAAACCTCCGGCTTGGTGGAGATCAGGCCTTCATCGTACATCCAGTCGATGTTCTCCTGCCAGCATTCTTCGGTCTGGGACAGGAACTTGGCGTCTGCGGTCTCCATGATCGGGAGCAGAGTCTCGCAGGACTGCTTTTCTACATCCGGGTCAAGTGCGAAATTCGCCTCATCCTGATTGTCGAGAAGCACCTGAAGCACCTCGTCAGTGTTGTTCTTGAAGTCCTCAAAGCCCTTGCTGCACGCGGTCAGGAAGCCTGCCAGCACATCCGGCTCGTTTTCGATCATGTCGTCGCTTGCAAGGAAGATGCCCTCGTAGTAGTTCGGCACACCGAAATCGTCCGGGAAGAAGTAGTTGACCTCAAAGCCCTCCTTCTCCAGCTGCGGAACCTCGTGGTTGACCAGACAGCCGATGGTCGCGTCGACGTTGCCGGTGGTCATCGAGCTCATCAGATCAAAGCCAACGTCTACCATGTTGACGCTGTCCGGGTCTGCGCCGGAGTTCTTCATAATGCTGCGCACCAGCGCCTCGGAAAGCTCGGTACCGGCGTAGCCGACTGTCTTGCCCTCCAGATCCTTCGGTGAGGTGATATTCTTGTCCTTGAGCGAGAGCACGATGTTCAGCGGACCCTGTACGACCGCACCGATCGACTTGATCGGAACGTTCTGCTCGGCACGCGCCTGAATAACGTCCTGCTGATAGTACAGACCGATGTCAGCCTTGCCTGCCGCGACCATGCTCATCGCGTCGTTGACGCCTGCCGGAGACTGAATGTCAACATCCAGACCCTGCTCAGCAAAATAACCCTTCTCCTGCGCCTCGTAGAGAAAGGCGTGCAGAGCGTTCGGATACCAGTCGAGCACGACGGTCAGGTGGTGCAGGTTGTCCTCCTTGCCGCCGTCTGCGCCCGTTTCGGCATTGCTGTTTGCAGCGCCCTGTGCGCCGCAGCCGGTCAGCAGCAGTGCGCCTGCTGCCAGAAGTGCAAGAATTCGCTTTTTCATATGTAATTTTCTCCTTGGATATTCAAAAGTTCGTTTTATCTGTTATGCTGCGCGAAATTCGCGCGTGAAATCTGTTGTCCTTACAGACTGCTTCTCCATGTGACGATCTTCTTTTCGAGCCAGCTGACGATGCCGACCGCGATCATTGCGACCGCGCTCAGCAGGACGATCGGCGCAAAAACGCCTGCGCCGTCCAGCTGCGTCATCATGCGGCGGCTGAAATAGCCGAGACCGGCCTGTGCGCCGAGCCATTCGCCGATCGCCGCGCCGATGATCGACATCGGGATCGCCATTTTAATGGCCGAGAAAAAGTACGACAGCGCCGCCGGGAGCTTCAGCTTGAGAAAGATCTCCTTGCGTCCGGCGCCGAACGTGCGCAGCATGTCCACCATGTCGGTCTTAGCCGAGCGGAAGCCGTCGAACACCGTCATCGCGATCGGGAAGAACGTAATAAGTACGGTCACGAGCACCTTGCTCCAGATCGTGTATCCGAACCAGAGCACGAAAAGCGGTGCAAGCGCGGTCGTCGGAATGGTCTGCGACGCGATGATGAGCGGATAAAGCATCCGCTCCGCCGCCGGACTTGCATCCATCACGATAGCGAGCGCAAGGCCCAGCGCGACCGAAATCGCAAGGCCCACGCCTGTGCACAGCATGGTCGCCGGCAGATGCGCGGTGAAGAGCGGCTTTCGCAGCTCCCACAGGCGCACGAGGATCTGCGTCGGGGACGGAAGAATGTATGCTGCGTTCATGCCTATCGCGCCTGCCTGCCAGACAATCAGCAGGACAAACGTGAAAATGAGGACAGGCAGGTTGGCATTCGTTCTCTTTTTCATTCCGACACCTCCCTGCGCAGCAGCGAAATGAGATTTTCGCGCAGCTCGAGCATTTTGGGCTCGGTCAGGCAAGCACGGGTGCGCGGATACGGCGCCGGGACCTCAAAGGAATGCAGCTTGCGGATGGGCGTATCCTCGACCACGAGCACGCGGCCGGAAAGGAAAATCGCCTCTTCTACATCGTGCGTGATGAACAGCACGGTCTTGCTGTCGCGCTCCCACTGATCGAGCAGCCATTCCTGCATGGTGATGCGAGTGAGGAAGTCGAGCGCGGAAAACGGTTCGTCGAGCAGCAGCAGCTCAGAGCCGGTCAGCAGCGTGCGCGCAAAGGCCGCTCGCTGCCGCATGCCGCCCGAAAGCTCCTCCGGGCGCTTGTCTCCCCAGCCGGTCAGACCGACATGCTCAAGCGTTTCCGCTACACGGCGATCCATCTCCGCGCGCGGAATACCGCCGCGCACCTCCATCGGCAGGCGCAGGTTTTCGTTCACCGTGCGCCACGGGAACAGCAGGTCGCGCTGCGGCATATAGCCGCAGTAGCCGCGTCGGCCGTCAATGCTCTCGCCGCCGACCAGAATTTCGCCGCTCTTTCGCGCGAGCAGCTGACCGGTCAGACGGAAGATCGTCGATTTGCCGCAGCCGGACGGGCCGATGACCGAAACAAACTCGCCTTTTCCGATGTGGAAGGACAGGTCGTCGATGATGTTGAAATCCTCGACGTCATATTGAAAGGTAACGTTGCGAAACTCAAGCATTTACAGTTCCCCGTTCCATGCCATTTCCCAGAACATGCCCTCGTAGCGCGAGCAGGCGACAAAAATATCAGTGAGGCGCTCGAGCTGCGGCTCGGTGTAGTTTTCGGCCAGCTGCTCCATGTAGGCGATAAGGCGGCGGTTCTCTGCGGCGTAATCCTCAGAAGCGTATCCCTGCACCCATTCGCCGTAGAATTCATGCTTTTCCGCATCCGGATAGTTCGAGACAATCCATTTTGCGATGTACTCGTAGCTGAGCGCGCAGGAAAGCACCGCAGCCATGATCTCCGCCGGGCCCTCCTCGGCCGCGACAGCGCGCATGTAGGCGGTGTACGAGCTGTTCGAGAGAGACGGCTTGACGCGCTCTGCGTCCTCCTCCGTGATGCCGAGACGCTTCATGTAGCCGCGGTGGATGTTCATCTCGCCGCCAAGGATGTTCGCGACCGAGGACGCAAACATGCGCATGACCTCGGGATCACGGGACTTGATGACGCCCTGTGCAAACACCTTTGCATAGTCAAACAGGTAAACATAGTCCTGTAACAGATAAAAACGAAATTTCTGAATTTCGAGGCTGCCGTCGGCAATACCGCGCACGAAGGGATGCTTCAGATAGCCTTCCCAGATCTCGCGCGTCGCATCGAGCAGTCTTTGGGTCGTTTTGTTGTTTTTCAAGGTGGTACCCCCAATGAATTGATGTTGATGATGTCCTAAGACCGTCGGCATACTCTGCCGGCAGCACTTTCCGCCTGTATCAGAGCAGACGGATATTCGGCGTCAGCTCGTCTGCCGAAAGCAGACTTACCGCGTCGATCAGGCGTGTACGAAAGGAAGCGGTGCCCTCCATCTCTTTACGCACACGCGCCTCGGCTGTTTCTCCGCAATGCTTCATCACCTCCGATGCCGTGACTGCGGCTTCAAATAATCTATCGGGTGCAGCGCCGCAGTACACGCCGGTGAGCGAGGTGAGCATGCACCCTGCTCCGGTGATGCGGCGCAGCAGCTCGCTGCCGCCGCACAGCACTGCGGTGCGTTTTCCGTCTGTGATAACGTCCATCGCGCCGGTCAGCAGCACGACTGTGCCGGTGCGGTGTGCAAAATCGCGCAGCCATGCTGCCGATTCTGCGAGATTTTTCTCGTCGATGCGGTCGCTGAGGTCGGCCTCCACGCCGCTCTCCTGCCCGGCTCCCCCGGCAAGCGCACGTATCTCGGACGCATTGCCGCGAATGACCGAAACGAGGCCCTCCGAAAGGAGCTTTGCGCACATGTCGCCGCGCAGGCGGCTCGCTCCGGCAGCGACCGGGTCGAGCACGACCGGATGGCCGAGCTTTTTTGCGGTTCGCGCCGCGCGGAGCATGCCTTCCTGTGCGCGGACCGCGCCCATGTTGAGAACGAGCGAGGACGCATGCGCGGTGATCTCCTCGACCTCGCGCTCATCCTGCGCCATGATGGCCGTACCGCCGGCCGCAAGGATGATGTTCGCGCAGTCGTTGACCGTCACCGGATTGGTGATGCAATGGGTCATCGGCCGGCACGAGACCGTTCTCTCAATTACTTTTTTCAGCTCTTCGATCAATGCAGAGCCCCCTCAAGGCTGCTGAACACATGCGTGCGCTTGAGTGCGGACAGCACGAGGACCGAGATCGCAGCGCCGACCGCGGTCGACACGAGGAAGCTCGGCACAAAGGTGAACAGCGCCGCCTTGGTGTTGCCCATAAGGACTGCTGCGATCGGATAGGACGCGAGGCCGCCCAGAATGCCGGTGCCGAACACCTCACCTGCGTATGCCGCAGGCAGCTTCGGGCACAGCTTGTACGCCACGCCGCACAGCAGCGCGCCGATCATGGAGCCCGGAAAAGCGAGCAGGCTGCCCAGACCGAGCAGGTTGCGGATGAGCGCGGCGGCGAACGCCATGCCGACCGCATAGCCGGGGCCGAGCAGGACCGCGCCGAGCACATTTACCATGTGCTGCACGGGCGAGCACTTCGCGCCGAGTACCGGGATGGAAAACAGGCTGCCGACAACGGCAACAGCAACAAGCACGCCTGCAATGGTCAGTTTACGAATATTTTTACCCTTCATCATGCTTCACTCCTATCAAAAATACGGCAGAAATGGTCGAGCGGACCGCATCCGTGTCCGAGACTGGGCGCGTGGCGGATCGCATCGGTGACATATTCTTTTGCGAGACGGACTGCCTCCGGCACGCTCTTTCCGAGCGCGAGGTTGGACGCGATGGCAGAGGACAGCGTGCAGCCCGTGCCGTGCGTCGAGGTGCTGTCGATCTGCTCGATTTCAATGCGGTGGCAGGTCTCGCCGTCGAACAGCACATCTACTGCACCTGGAATGTTCTTGCCGCCCTTGACGAGCACGTTTTTACAGCCGAGCGCACCGATTTTGCGCGCAGCGGTCTCCATGTCCTCGGGCGTGTGGATCTCCATGCCTGCCAGATACTGTGCTTCGGGCACGTTCGGCGTCAGCACATCGGCAAACGGCAGCACGGTCTCAATGAGCGCACCGACCGACTTCGGGTCCATGAGCGCATCGCCGTTCTTGGCGAACATGACCGGGTCAATGACGACATTCGCCGGGCGGTACTGACGCAGCTTGTCCGCGACAGCCTTCATGCATTCCGGCGAGGAAAGCATGCCGATCTTGACCGCATCCGGCACAATATCCTCAAATACCGCGTCGATCTGTTCTTCGATCATCTTCGGGCTGATGTCCTGAATGTCAATGACGCGCGCGGTGTTCTCCGCGACGACCGACACGATGACGCTCATGCCGAACACGCCGTGCGCCGCCATGGTTTTCAGGTCGGCCTGCACGCCTGCGCCGCCCGAGCAGTCCGAACCGGCAATCGTAAGCACTTTTTTCATATAATTCCCCTCTTTTCCGGAACAGTGCCGCAAATCCGCGTGCTGTTCCTGCATAAAAATGCCGCGGTTCTCATCGTTCGACGAAAACCGCGGCATTATAATTTCGATGCGACAGCTCCCTACGATGGTTCTAACCAACAGGTTCAAAAGGTTGGGGGTGTTCCCTCTCAGCCGCATTCTACGGCACCCTTGCTTCTCTGTCAAGTATAGACCTGTGTCGCCCCGTTTGTCAAGTATTTGTCAGAGTTTTCCCCCGGAAAAGGTACTTCAGTGCTCCTGCTTCAGCAGTTTCCGGTACGTCGCGTCCATGCCGAACGCGCCGAGCGGCGCGGTGATCAGGATGGCGAGCACGGCAACCGACAGCACGATCTCGCCGCACGGCAGACCCATCGCGAGCGGAACCGAGCCGATCGCGGCCTGCACGGTTGCCTTGGGCAGGTATGCGATGACGCAGAATATGCGCTCGCGGCGGTTGAGCTTCGTGCCTGCAACGCAGAGCACAACGCCTGCGGCGCGGAAGAGCAGTGCTGCAAAGATCATCAAAACCGCTGCGAGACCGGTCTCGGCCGCATATCTGATGTCTACCGCCGCGCCAACGAGCACAAACAGAATGAGCTCCGCCGCGATCCAGAACTTGCCGAACTTTTCGCTGAGGCGCGCGCGGACCTCGCCCGTCGATTTCCGCGCGAGCATGCACGCCATGCTCGTGACCGCGAGCAGACCGGAAACTGCAAGCTTTCCCTTGCGGGCAGACTCAAGCGCCACGAGCAGGAAGGAAACGCTCAGCACGATGATGACCTTGACGCAGCCGCGAACCATGTGATCGTGCGCGAACGCTGTCTCGAAGAATTTCGCCAGCGCCAGACCGACCGCCGCGCCGACCACAATGCCGAGCACGACCGAAATCGGGATGTTCAGAAAATCGGACGCCTTCGCGCTGCCGCCCTGCGCGATGCCTGTAAAGGTCGTGAACAGCACGATGACATAAATGTCGTCGCACGACGCACCGGCAAGCAGCATCTGCGGAATGCTTTTCTCCGTTCCCCACCGGTTTTCCATCAGAGAAACCATGCGCGGCACGACGACAGCCGGAGAGACTGCCGCGAGCACCGCGCCCATGACGGCGGCTTCGATGCGGCTTACGCCGAGCAGATGCGGCGCGAGCAGTACATATCCGGCAAGCTCACAAGTCGCCGGCAGGCACGAGAGCAGCACGGCAGGTCTGCCGACCTGTTTGAGGTCGGAGAGGTTGAGCGACAGACCGGCCTTGATCAGGATGATGATAAGCGCCATCTGGCGCAGATCGGACGAAATCGACAAAATCGAGTCGTCCAGTACATTCAGCACATGCGGACCGAGCACGATGCCGACAAGCAGCATGCCGATGATGCGCGGCAGCTTGATCGCCGAGCAGACCGCCGCTGCGGCCAGTCCGGCAAGAAAGACGAATGCGAGTGATGTTAACATGGTGTTCCTCCTTGTGGGGGCATAAAAAAAGCTGGTGCCCCCTGTGAAATATCACAGAAGTCATCAGCAGAGACTGCGGTTTCGGCATTTGCCGTGGGAGAACTTCATTCCCTTTTTTAATTACAGATACAGTATAGCACAAACTTCGCCGAAAGGCAAACTTTATCTTGACAAATCGACAAATTGCTCTTATGCTTAGAAAGCTAACTGTTCGTATTCGAATAATAAGGAGGTTCACCGCTATGGAGCTTTCCCTGCACTATCTGCTGATGGCCGACCACAGCATGCTGCAGAAGCTCGTGCTTGCAAAGACAAAAGAACTCGGTCTGACATCCGGTCAGCCAAAGATCCTCGATTTTTTACAGGATCACGACGGTGCGATGCAGAAGGACATTGCGCAGGGCTGTCACATCGAGCCCTCGTCGCTCTCGACCATTCTCACGGGCATGGTGAAGGCCGGACTCATCGCCCGGCAGACGCCCGACGACAACCGCCGGACTACGTACATCTATCTCACGGATGCGGGCCGCGAGCGCTGTGCGCAGCTGAACGACATCTTCGCGTCGGCAGAAAAGCAGGCGCTTGCCGGACTGTCCCCTGCCGACATTCACACTGCGTGCGTGCTGCTCGGCCGGATCTATAACAATCTGCAATCGGAATAAAAGGAAGTAACTCATGAAAAACGCAAAACTCGGTATTCGTCTGCCGTTCTACTTCGGCGGATTTTTCATCATGACCATCGGCATCGCGCTCTCGGTCAAGTCCAACCTCGGCGTCTCGCCCGTCAGCTCCATCCCCTACACGATGACCTGCGTCTGGGGCATTGAGATGGGCCGCGCGACCATCATCTTTCACGCTATCCTCGTCGTGCTCCAGATCATTCTGCTGCGCCGGAAATTCGAAGTGAAAAACCTGCTGCAAATTCTCGTCGGCGTGGTGTTCGGCAGCTTCACAACACTGTGCAACTCGCTCGTTGCGCTCGCACCGACGCCGGAAAATCTGCTCATCCGTCTGCTGATGTGCTGGGCCGGTACGATCTTCGTCGCCTTCGGCATCTTTTTCTATGTCCCGGCGGATATCATGCCGCTTGCCGGCGAGGGTACGATGCTCGCGATCTCCTCGCTGACCGGCAAACCCTTCCCCACCGTCAAGATCGCGTTTGATATTTCGATGGTGTGCGTCTCGCTCGTTACCTGCCTGTTCTTCCTGCACAGTCTGGGCAGTGTCGGCGTCGGCACGGTCATTGCCGCGCTCCTCGTCGGCATCGAGCTGAATATGGTAACGCACCGCTTCGGTGCATGGAGAGACAAGCTCCTGCAGGATGCGTAATTGCCTAAAAGGCCGGCTGACGCCGGCCTTTTCTGTTATCTGATATGGAAAATACATCTGAGAATGCCACATAAACACTTCGGGCTCTTCCAGACGGCAACTTTCATTGAACTCCCCTCCCTCCTCACATGCTTTGACACAGGAGCAGACCTGCCGCGATGACTGCCGCCGCCAGAAGCCGCACCGTCCAGCACGGCGGCAACAGACTGCCGACGAGTACGCCTGCGCCGAAGAACAGCACCGCAAGGCCGATGGCCTGATCGCGGCAGAGCATTCCGCATCCCCCCTCTGCTTTCAGTATAAGCGTGAAAAGCAGAAAACGTGCATAGAAAAAGGGAAAACGTTTTTCAACGTTTTCCCTTTGCTGTTTTATAGGAACTTATTTGCCGGTGGTGGAGCCGAAGCCGCCCTCGCGCTGGCCGTCTGCGTCGTCGTCGACGGTGATGCCGTAGGGCAGGAAAATACCCTGCGCGAACGCATCGCCCGACTGAACAGACAGCATCTTGCCATTCAGATCATCGCTCGTCATCTTGATCAGGATGTGTCCCTCGTTCTTCGCTTCGAAATAGTCGCTGTCGATGACGCCGACCGTGTTGTCGAGCTGAAGGCGATGACGGAAGCCCAGACCCGAGCGCGGATACAGCTGAAGCACCCAGCCGTCCTCGATCATGGCGCGGATGCCGGTCGGGACGAGGATGGTCTCGTGCGGAACGAGCGTGAAGCTCTCCGGTGCGAAGAAGTCGTAGCCTGCGGAGCCCTTGGTCGCGCGGCGCGGCAGACGGATGTTCGCATAGACCGACTTCGCCTCTTCCACGCTGCTGCCGGTCGCGGCACGCCAATCGTTGATGAACTGCTCTTCACTTACCTTATAAAACTGTGCGATTTTTTCCATCGTTCATGCTCTCCCTGTTTATTTCTCGGTATTTTCGTGCAGACAGACCGTGCCGGTCTCCCGGGTGCGCCGCACATCGATCACGCGCTGATTGGCGCTGCCGCGCCAGTGGAGCTGCGTGTCCTTCTGCGCTTCGATAAACGGCCCGTCTACAAGGACATCTATGGCATCAAGGAACGGCAGGTCCGCGATCTGCTCCCAGCGGTAGCCTGTGTACAGCCAAATGGTCTTTTCCGGGAAGCGTTCATGGATCTCGCTCGCGAGCGCGCCGACCTGCTCGCGGTTCGCCGGATAGAGCGGATCGCCGCCCGAAAACGTCACACCGGCTACGTAGTCCTTGGAAAGCTCTGCGAAGATCTCCTCTTTCGCCGCCTCATCGAACGGCAGGCCGCCGTTTTCGTCCCACGTGATCGGGTTGTGACAGCCGGGGCACGCATGGCCGCAGCCTGCGACCCACAGCACGACGCGGAGCCCGTCGCCGTTCAGCATGTCGTCCTTGGTGATATTATGATACTGCATGGTGTGTTACATACTCTTTCTTTCTGCAATTTCCGCCATTTTTGCGTCGTTCAGGCGCGTGTCGCCCTTGACGCGGGAATAGGACAGATACCCGTTCATTCGCTCGATCTTGGTGAGGTTGCGGCTGCCGCACTTCGGGCAGACATCCATTGCGAGCTCCTCGTGACCGCAGTCGTCGCAGTACGCGAGCGAGAGGTTGACGCCCTCGTAAAAGCCCTTCTTCATCGCGCGGCGCACGAGCGAGCGGATCGCCTCGCGGTTGTAGCTGATGGGGTACTTGACGTACTGGATCTTGCCGCCATTGCACAGGTTCCAAAAACGGCCCTCAAGGTCCTGCTTCTCGATCGACGTGAGGTCCTCGGTAACGTGGCAGTGGAAGCTGTTCGAAACATACGGGCGGTCGGAAACGCCCTCGATGATGCCGTATTTCTTGCGGAACTGCTCAACCTGAAGGCCGCACAGGCTCTCAGCCGGCGTACCGTAGATTGCATACAGATTGCCGTCCTCATGCTTGAACTGCTCGACCTTTTCGTTGATATACTGAAGCGTTTCGAGCGCAAATGCGCCGTCCTCGGCAAGCGACTTGCCGTTATAGAGCTCCTGAAGCTCGTTGAGCGCCGTGATGCCGAACGAAGCCGTCGCCGTCTTGAGGATGGGCTTGATCTTGTCGCCCGGCTTGAGATGGCCGCCGTAGAAGCCGCCCTCGCAGTACGCGAGCGGATTGGTGGAGGCTCGCATCTCGCCGAGGTACGCATAGGTGCGGATGTGCAGTTTGCGGATGAGCTCCAGATAGTAGTCCAGCACCTCGTGGAACGGACGGTTCTCCTGCTGCGACTTCGCGTAGATCATCGGCAGATGCAGCGATACCGCGCCGATATTCCAGCGGCCGACGAACACCGGCTTGTCATCCTCGTCCGCCGGCTCCATGCCGCCGCGCTCAAACCACGGAGACAGGAACGCACGGCAGCCCATCGGGCTGATGATCGCGCCGTATTTTTTGTACATGGAGGGCACGTAGCCTTCGCCGGTCAGCGACAGCCAGTCCGGGTACATCGCGCGTGCAGAGCACTCGATGCCGGCCTCAAAGACGTCCTCGAGCTCTCCGCCGGGGCCGTGCAGGTTCTCGTCATACAGGAATACGATCTTCGGGAACAGCACCGGCTTTTTGTTGCCCTTTTTGCCCTGACCCTTGCGGCGGACGTTGAGCATCGTGATGGAGGCGAGCTTTGCAAAGCGGCCCGTGCCGGTGCCCATCGTCATGGTGATGAACGGATAATCGCCGCGGCTGGAGGCGACCGTGTTGAACTTGTACTCCCAGCCCTGGAAGCCCTGCTCGAAATCGTTCAGGATGTCCGCCATAACAGCTTTTTCGACCGTCTCCGGGTCGAGACCCAGTGCGCTGTACTTCTCGGTCAGCATTTTGTAGCTGCGCTCAGCATACGGTTCGAGCAGCAGGTCAACGCTCGGCACGGTAAAGCCGCCGTACTGCTGGCTCGCGGCCGAAAGCACGATGTCGCCGATGACATCGAACGCGACATTGAGCGTTTTCGGCTCGTTGTACCACAGGTTGCCCATCTCAAAGCCGTCCTTCAGCACATGCTGCACATCGAACAGACAGCAGTTCATCGTGTCGCGGCGCGCGGACATATCGTGGATGTAGATATAGCCGTCCCGGCAGGCCTGAAGCTCCTCGGTGTTCATGAAGAACTTCTGGTACAGCTCCTTGTTGAGCTGATTAAAGATCAGACTGCGCTTGGTCGAAACGAGCGCGGAGTCGGTATTGGAATTTTCGCGGTCGCCGATGTACATGATGGACTGGCTCTTTTTGTAGACGCTGTCCAGCATGCCGACGAAATCCTGCTTGTAGTTGCGGTAGTCGCGGTAGCTCTTCGCGACTTCGGGGCGCACGGCCTCAAGGGCAGACTCGACGATGTTGTGCATCTGCCAGATCTGTACGTCCGTCATGGCGTGGTCGCGGATATAGCCCTCGACGTGATCGCAGATGGATTTCAGCTCGTCCTCGGTAAACGTGTAAAGCACGCGGTTCGCGCTTTTATTGACAGCGGTCACAACTTTCTGGATGTTGAACGCCTCTCGGGTGTGGTCTTTCTTGATGACGCGGACCATCGTCGTCACTCCTTCTTTTCCTATTTTGTAGCAGTGACTATTATAACACACTAGATATAGCGATGGTAGACCGAATTCGACGAAATCTGTCACAAAATTTCAGCCGCAAAATCAGCGTTTTTTTGCTTGACGGATTTTGCGCCGTCTGAAATTTCCGCTTGCGCATCGCGTTTTTCGACGTTATACTATATTATATAAGTAAGAGTCGCGCGTTTTCGGACGCGCTTCCCTGCGCCTGACATTAAGCCGCCCCACGGGCGACTGCGTGAAAGGTGCAGCCCGACAGAAAATATGCTTCCTGCCCCGTTCCATTTCTTCATGGGCAGGTCTCTCTGCGGCTGTGCCTGTTTCCGGGCGCGGCCGCATTATTTATTTTCGGAGGAAAAGTTATGCAGACAAGAGTTGCCGTCATGGGCATCATCGTGGAAAACACCGACTCGGTCGAGCAGCTGAACCATCTGCTGCACGAGTACGGTCATTATATCATCGGGCGCATGGGCATCCCCTACCGCGAGCGCAGCATCAACATCGTTTCCATCGCCATCGACGCACCGCAGGATGTCATCTCCGCGCTTGCCGGCAAGATCGGAAATCTCGACGGCATCAGCGTCAAAACCGCCTACTCCAATGTGCTTGCCGATGAATAACGACGCAAAGCAGCTGATCGACCGCCTCGCGCGCGAGCACAGCCTCTCGAAGGAGGAATATGCATTTCTCGTGCGCGCGCAGGACGAGGAGACCGCCGCCTATGCGGCAGCGCTTGCCGCCGAGGTTCGGCGCGAGGTCTACGGCACGGATGTTTATATCCGTGGCCTCATCGAGATCGGAAACATCTGCCACAATGACTGCCTGTACTGCGGTATCCGCCGCTCCAACACGCACGCCGACCGCTACCGGCTGACCGAGGACGAGATATTCGAGTGCGCTTGCGAGGGCTACGCGCTCGGCTTCCGTACCTTCGTCATGCAGGGCGGCGAGGACGGCGCGTTCGGCGTTGAGAAGATCTGCCGCACGGTGCGCCGCATCAAGCAGAAATTTCCGGACTGCGCGGTAACGCTTTCGCTCGGCGAATTTCCGCGCGCGGATTACGAGGCCATGTTCGATGCCGGTGCGGACCGCTATCTGCTGCGGCACGAGACCGCAGACCGGGCGCACTACGAAAAGCTGCACCCGGCGGAAATGTCGTTCGAGAACCGCATGCGCTGTCTGCGCGACCTGAAGGACATCGGCTTCCAGACCGGCTGCGGCTTCATGGTCGGCTCCCCGTTCCAGACGCCCGAAACGCTCGCGGAAGATCTCAAATTCATCGAAACGTTCCGCCCTGCGATGTGCGGCATCGGCCCGTTCATCCCCCAGAAGGACACGCCCTTCGGCGACAGACCTGCCGGAACGGCCGAGCAGACGGTCTATCTGCTCTCGCTGCTGCGGCTCATTCAGCCGAACCTGCTGCTCCCGGCCACGACCGCCCTCGGGACCATCCGTCCGGACGGGCGCGAGCGCGGACTCGCCGCCGGGGCGAATGTCGTCATGCCCAATCTCTCGCCGCTCTCCGTGCGCAAAAAATACGCGCTCTATGACGGCAAGCTGTGCACCGGCGAGGAGGCGGCGCAGTGCGTCGGCTGTCTGTCGCGGCGCGTGCAGTCGGTCGGCGCGAATATCGTCATTGACCGCGGCGACGCAAAACCGTAAAATCTGTTCCGAACAAGAAAGGATATATAAAATGGCTGTTTATAACCCGAAATCCATGTATGCTGATGATTTCATCAACCACGAGGAGATCCTCGAAACGCTCGAATACGCTGAGAAGAACAAGAATAATCTCGAGCTCATCGACAGTCTGCTCGAGAAGGCACGCCCGAAAAAGACCGCCGGCGGCGTACACTGCGCCGGTCTGACCCACCGCGAAGCGTCCGTGCTGCTCGCCTGCGAAAACCCGGAGAAGATCGCCGAGATGTACAAGCTCGCCGAGGAGATCAAGCTCGCCTTCTATGGCAACCGCATTGTCATGTTCGCGCCGCTCTACCTGTCCAACTACTGCATCAACGGCTGCGTCTACTGCCCGTATCACGCAAAAAACCGTCATATCGCGCGCAAGAAGCTGACGCAGGACGAGGTTCGCGCCGAGGTCATCGCGCTTCAGGATCTCGGCCACAAGCGTCTCGCGATCGAGGCCGGCGAGGACCCGAAGAACAATCCGATCGAATACATTCTCGAGTGTCTGGACACCATTTACAGCGTCAAGCATAAAAACGGCGCCATCCGCCGTGCGAACGTCAACATCGCCGCAACGACGGTCGACGAGTACCGCATGCTCAAGAACGCCGGCATCGGCACCTACATCCTGTTTCAGGAGACCTACCACAAGGCAAGCTATCTTGAGCTGCACCCGACCGGCCCCAAGCACGACTATGACTATCACACCGAGGCGATGGATCGCGCGATGGAAGGCGGCATCGACGACGTTGGTCTGGGCGTGCTGTTCGGTCTGGAGAAGTACAAGTACGAGTTTGCCGGTCTGCTGATGCACGCTGAGCATCTGGAAGCGGTACACGGCGTCGGTCCGCACACCATCAGCGTGCCGCGCATCAAGCGCGCCGACGACATCGACCCGGACGTATTCGATAACGGTCTTGCCGATCCGCTGTTCGAAAAGGTCATCGCCTGCATCCGCATCGCCGTTCCGTATACCGGCATGATCATTTCCACCCGTGAGAGCGAAAAAGTGCGCGCGCGTGCACTCCATCTGGGCATTTCTCAGATCAGCGGCGCGTCCCGTACCTCGGTCGGCGGCTACACCGAGGAACAGCGTCCGCACGACACCGAGCAGTTCGACGTTTCCGATCAGCGTTCGCTCGACGAGGTCGTCCGCTGGCTCATGGAGATGGGCTATATCCCCTCCTTCTGCACGGCCTGCTACCGCGAGGGCCGCACGGGCGACCGCTTCATGAGCCTGTGCAAATCCGGCCAGATCCTCAACTGCTGCCACCCGAACGCACTGATGACGCTCGAGGAATTCCTCGTCGATTACGCGAGCGAGGACACGCGCCGCGTCGGCATGGAGCTCATCGACCGCGAGCTGCATAAAATCCCGAACGAAAGAGTCCGCACGCTCGCGACACAGCACATCAGCGACATCCGTTCGTCCAACCGCCGCGATTTCCGCTTCTGAGGAGGACTGACCCATGAGTCTCAACGCACAGGTCTCTGCGGAGCGCGTGCACATCGGCTTTTTCGGTCTGCGCAACGCAGGCAAGTCCAGTCTGGTCAACCGCGTGACTGGGCAGGAGCTTTCCGTTGTCTCCGAGGTGCGCGGCACGACGACCGACCCCGTCCGCAAGGCGATGGAGCTGCTTCCGCTGGGTCCGGTCGTCATCATCGACACGCCGGGACTGGACGACGAGGGTACGCTCGGCGAGGAGCGCGTGCGCCGTGCACGCCGCGTGCTCGACCAGACCGACATCGCGGTCCTCGTGGTGGATGCTGCCGCCGGTCTCTCGCAGGCTGACCGCGAGCTGACGCAGCTGTTCAAGGAACGGCGCATCCCCTATGTGATCGCGATGAACAAGGCGGACCTCATTTCAATTCCCGAAAGCATCCCGGACAACACGATTTATGTCTCGGCACGCGAAAACGAGAACATTCATGCGCTCAAGGAGAAAATCGCGTCGCTCGTGCGCTCCGCACCGGCTGCACGCGAGCTCATCGCCGACCTCGTCTCCCCCGGCGACGCCGTCGTTCTCGTCACACCGATCGACTCCGCCGCTCCCAAGGGCCGCCTCATCCTACCGCAGCAGCAGACCATCCGCGCGCTGCTCGACGCCGGCTGCGTGCCGGTCGTCACGCGCGAGACCGAGCTCGCCCACACACTCAGCCTGCTGCGCGAGCCGCCTGCGCTCGTTGTCACCGATTCGCAGGCCTTCGGCATGGTCAGCAAAATCGTTCCCGACACGGTTCGCCTTACGTCGTTCTCCATCCTGTTCGCCCGGTACAAGGGCGACCTGCGCACGGCGGCGCTCGGCGCGGCGGCTCTGCGTCGGCTGAAGGACGGCGATACGGTGCTGATCTCCGAGGGCTGCACGCACCACCGCCAGTGCGGCGACATCGGCACGGAAAAGCTGCCGCGCTGGGTGAAGCAGTACACCGGCCGGGACATTCGCTTTGCCTTTACCTCGGGCGGCGAATTTCCGGAAGATCTTTCGCCTTACGCACTCGTCATTCACTGCGGCGCCTGCATGCTGAACGAGCGCGAGATGCAGTCGCGGCTGCGCCGCGCGGCAGAGCAGAGCGTTCCCATCACCAACTACGGCATCGCCATCGCGCAGATACACGGCATTCTCGACCGCGCGCTGCGTCCGTTTTCCGCGCTCCACGCAGAGTGGAAGGAACAGCAGTGAGAGGGGTCTCGGCTTGCTTTTCGTACCTTTTTGTAGTATAATGCAGGCATACAGGTGTGTTCGACTGAAAGCGAGGTGCGCATGAACCTTTTAGAATTACCGTTCTTTTCCGGCTTTACCGCTCAGGAGCTGCGGCTTCTCCGCGGTCTCGGCTGCATGCGCACGGACCGCTATCCGCACGGTGCGCTCATCCTTCCAGCCGGAACCTGCACACGGGAAATGGGCATCGTCGTTTCGGGCTGCGTGCACATCGAAAGCAGCGATTTCTGGGGCGCGCACAGCATTCTGAGCAGCGTCGAAGCAGGCGGCATATTTGCAGAGAGCTATGCGCTCTGCGGCGAAGCGCTCATGGTGGATGCCGTTGCGGCGAAAGACTGCGAGATTCTCTTTCTCAGCCTGCTCCCCCTGCTCGACATCAGCAACGCAGGCGAAAGCTGGCACAGCAAGTTGATGCAGCGCATGCTCCTGCTCACCGCGCAGAAAAATCTGACGCTCTCGACCCGTATTTTCTGCACCGCCGCGAAAAATGTCCGCGGCCGACTGCTGACCTATCTTTCCGGCGAAGCCGCGCGGCAGAGCCGGTATGAGTTCGATATCCCCTTCAACCGCCAGCAACTCGCGGATTATCTCAATCTCGACCGCAGCGCCCTTTCCAAGGAGCTGAGCCGCATGCGCGACGAGGGCATGCTCGCATACCGGCGAAATCACTTTATCCTGTACAAAACTGAAAACTGATTTCACGATTGCCGTCCGGGTCCGCGTCCGGGCGGCTTTCTTCTGCCCGTAAAGCTTGACAAATAGCACAGAAGTGGTATAATTTCCTGTGGTTAGCTTGAGCTAACGTATTGTAACATCATACAAAGGAGCGTTTGTCATGCCACTCAATCTGGTCGAGCCCGGCGCAGAATATACCATTCAGAAAATTCTCGGAAAAGAAAAGCATCGGCATCATCTGGAAAGCCTCGGCTTTGTCGCCGGTGTGCGCGTACAGCTGCTTTCGCGCTTCAACAGCTATTTTGTCGTCCGCGTCAAGGACGCCCGGATCGGTCTCGACGAGTCTTTTGCCAAAATGATCATCGTCAATATCGCATGAACACAGCTTCTTATTCTCCAGAAAGGCCCCCTTCCCCATGAAAAAACACAGCATCCTTACCACCTTCTGTTACACGCTGCTCCTCCTGCTGGCGCTCAGCTTTACGCTGACGCTGCTGCTGATGCACCAGATGAGCCGGCAGAGCGGCGTTCCCCACATGATGCGGCATTTGCTTGCCGGAGAGCTCATCACGCTTGCCGCGGCGGCAGCAGTGCTGCTCGCTCTGCGCAGCTATCTTGCCGAGATCTCGGTCAAGGCCTATACCGATGTGACCGGCGTGCGCGATAAGAAGTCGCTCGAAAAGCATCTGCTCCAGCTTCAGGAGCGCAGCGACACGCTCAACATCGGCATCATGATGTTCGACCTCAACGGTCTCAAGTGGGTCAACGACAACTACGGCCACGAAAAGGGCGATTTCTTCATCCAGACCTTCGCCTCCTTTCTCACCCGTATCCTGACCGCAGACAGCTTTCTCGCCCGTTTCGGCGGCGATGAATTTGTCATCATTCAGGAGCATACCTCCCCCGAGGAGCTTGAAGCGATGGAGCACCGCCTCCGTGCGCTCATCGAAAACTACAACCGCACCACTCAGTTCCCCATCAGCTATGCGGTCGGCTGGGAGGTCAGCTATAAAAACCACTATTTTCTCACGGATGACCTTCTCCGCACCGCGGATCGCAACATGTATCTCAATAAAAACCGCAAAAAGCGCAGCCGCTCGAACGTCCCGGCGTTCTCGTCGGACAACCGCAGCACGGTTCCTATCATTGCAGAGGATATTCTCGCCGCCAAGATTCGCAGCCTGCTCGATCCCGGCCGCACTTACCTGCTGCTCATGAGCGACATCGAGAACTTCCATTTCATCAACGACACCTACGGCTATCAGCTCGGCAACGATGTGCTGAACGCCTTTTTCGACGCGATGAAGGCAGAGAGCCGCACGACGTTCACCTGCCGCTATCACTCGGATATTTTCGTCACGGTCGCCGACATCACGGACATCGAGCCGGAAACCGCGCTTTCCATCATTCAGCAGCGCTGCCGCCGTATCGCAGAGCAGCTTACCGAACGCTATCCCATCGGAAACTGCGTCATCAACATCGGCGCCTGCCCGCTCGGCGACCCTTCCGTCTGCCCAGAGGAATATCTCTCGCACGCCAATCTTGCACGGCGGACCGCAAAGCAGAATTACGGTCATATGTGCTGCTATTCGGAAAAAATGGCGCAGGATGAGCGCGAACGCGCACAGATCATTCATTCCTTCCGCTCCGCGCTCGCGAACGACGAGTTCAAGCTGTATTTCCAGCCCAAGGTCGGCAGCCGAAGCGGCCGCATCGAGAGCGCAGAGGTGCTCGTCCGCTGGCAGCTCGCCGACGGCACGCTGCGTATGCCGGACACATTTATCCCTCTGCTCGAGCACACCGGCGACATTGTCGATCTGGATTTCTACATTTATGAAAAGGCGTTTGCATGGCTCGCCGCACAGCAGAACGCGCATCGGCGCACGCTTCCGCTTTCGCTCAACATCTCGCCCATCCATTTTTCGCACCCCGATCTGCTCGTGCAGAATGTACGCGGACTGCTGCAAAAATACCGCGTCGACCCGGAAATGCTGGTTTTCGAGATCACCGAAGGCACTTATATCAGCAACACCAAGACGGTCAACCGCGTGATCGACGAGCTGCACCGCGACCACATCCGCATTTCCATGGACGATTTTGGCTCGGGTTATTCCTCCCTCAGCAGCCTCAAGGACATCAATTTTGATGAGGTGAAGATCGACCGGAAATTCATTGCCGACGGTCTGACCGACACTGGTAAGATCGTTCTTCAGGAGCTGTTCCACATTCTCAAGCGACTGCGCAAGACCATCGTCTGCGAGGGCGTCGAGACCGATGCAGTCTCCCGTTTTCTAATCGACGAGGGCTGCAACGAGCTTCAGGGCTACCTTTATTACCGCCCCATGTGCCAGAATGATTTCACTGCGCTGCTGAGCAAAGCAGCATAAACCCGCTCTTACGAGTGGGGGTAATTGCTCCGTTTTCTGACGATCGTACATACAAAAAAGGCTGATCCCGAAGGATCAGCCTTTCGTTTTATTAATCGTGGCTTAATACATACCGCCCTTCAAAACCGCAACTTTTTGAAGCAAAACGCATATAACGCAAAACGTAGATTTTCGTAGAGTTATCAAGGCTTTGAGTCGCTTTTTGCGGCTTTCTTGATTTTGATGAAATTCACACGTTTCTACGCAAATCTACGCCACTTGACAGGGAATTGGTGTAAGTTGTGGCGTAAGCCAGCCAGCTTCGTACAATGAAAATTACAGGCTGCTGGCGATCTGTTCAAAGGCTCTCTCGACAGAATCAAAGCTGCTGTGAGTGTAGACATCCAGCGTTACGCTGGCGTTGGAATGTCCCATCAGATATTGTAGACTTTTCACATCAAGCCCTGCCTGTTGGACGTTGGTGCAGAAGGTATGCCGCAGCACATGGGGCGTGATCCGAGGGACAGGCTTGCCGTATGCCTTTTCAAATCGCGCTTGCAGACCCCGCATATAGTTCTCCAAGTGCATCGCAACCTTCGGCATCCCGGACTTGTCCAGAAAGAGAAAACCGCTGTGACCGTCCACCAGCAATTCCACCTTCGGGGCGGTTCTGGCTTTCACCACCCGCATCAGCGCCATGTAAACCGCGTCCGTCATGGGGACGTTTCGGATGCCGCTTTTGGTTTTGGGCGGTGTGACGAAATAGGGCTTCTCCGCTGTCCGGCATAGCTGCCGCCGAACGTGAATACAGCGCCGGTCAAAGTCAATATCCGCCCGTGTCAGACCGTACAGCTCACTCACGCGCAAGCCGGTTCCCAGCAGGATCACAATGTCATCATAGTAATTCCCGCCGCAGTCCTGCACGAATTGCAGATACTTCTCCTGCTGCTCCTTGGTCAGCGCATCGCGCACATAGGCATCCTTCGGCACCACATCAGACAGCTTGAATTTGAACGGATTCTTGCGGATGATGTCATCATCCACCGCCATTTCAAACGCCGGTCTGACAACGCTTTGCAGCACGCCGATGGTGTTTTGCTTGATGCCGCTGTCGTGCAGGAACACAAACCAGCCCTTTGCGTCGGACAGCTTTACGGTCTTGATCGGCTTCTGCCCGAACGGATCGGCATGAATCCGCTTAACCGCAGAACCATACGAACGCAGGGAGTTTTGCTTCAAGCCGCGTTTCAGGTTCATGTAGCGGTCAACCAGCTCTGCCACGGTCATTTCGCCCGCTGCATAGTCGATGCCGTCCGCCATGTCGCGCCGCAGCTCGTCCTCTTTCTTCCGCAGTTCTGTCAGGGATTTAGCGTAAATACAACGCCGCTTTTTGTGTATATCGGTATAACGATAGTCATAGGTGCCGTTTGCTCTCTGGCTCTCGCCGTCCTTCAAAACACGCCCCTTGCTATCTTTGCGCTTTTCAGACAATTCAGAAACTCCTTTCCGTGAAAAGCGCGATTATAGGGATTGATATAAGTATATCATACCGAATATGCGATTTCCACTGATATTGAACGGAAACAGGCAACTTTTTCAAAGTGTCGCTGTATCATGGCTTTTCACATCACTTTTTCAAATAGAATACGCCTGCTCGATGAACTGATCGAACAGGCGGCGTTTAATCA
>CAVIRF010000013.1:0-17016 GCA_963645185.1 Coprococcus eutactus
CATAGAAGAACCTTGCTTAGGTTATTTTACAGAAAAAGTTTCACAGACTCGCAAGATACAGCTCACCCTTCGGCTTTGCAATGAAAGCCTTGACCGAGCGGGCATTGACCGTATCCTTCACCTCGTTGCGGCGGATGTTGGTGAACTGAATCGGATTGCAGACATGAATCCGGTCGATGATCCACCGCAGCCCGGGGTGCCAGTACACGCTTTCGAGCAGTCCGCGCGCAGCCGACGACGTCATGCAGTCGTAGCTGACGCGCTCGGTTTTCATTTCGGGGCGCGAAAATAACGCAAAGTCGCCCCAGACCTCTACTTTGATTGCCATGTGGTTTGTCCCTCCTTTTTACCCGAAAAATGCCTGTCCACTGTCGGCCTTGAGCGAAAGTCCGGTCTGGTCGCTGTACAGCGACAGATCGAGAAGTACTGCGCTGCGATCGTCGAGACCGTTGTCCTCGTCGGCGAGCAGCAGCGCGCCGGCCTGATACAGCGCCTTGAAATGCTTGTCGTAGACCTGCACGGAGAATTGCCCGAGTCGACGGTACAGCGAGCGCGAGCATTCGCCAGCGCACAGCCGTCGGGCGAGCGCCGCGCCGTCACGCCACGGTATGTAAACCGTCCGCGTGTCATTTTCGATCATATGGAACCGCTCGGCGATCGTGCGGAAGGGGAACAGGCAGCCGCTCAGCCCCTTTTCAAAGGCGTCGATGATACCGTTTTTGTCAATCGCCGAGCCGGTCAGCGTCCGCAGCGTATCGAAATACTTCTGCATGGTCTGCGGAGAGGCCGGGTCTGCGCCGCCGTCGAGAGCGATACCGGTGGCGTCGACTGCCTGCCGGAACAGCGGCGGCGCTGCCTCGGTGCGTTTGAAAATCGTAACGATGCTGTCTTGAGCGGCACGCTTTCCCTCGCGGTTGCAGCGCCCGGCAGCCTGCATGATGGACTCCAGACCGGCCATTTCGCGGTAGACAGCAGGGAAATCGACGTCGACCCCAGCCTCCACAAGAGAAGTCGAAACCACGCGGCAGGGCAGACCCTCCTTCAGACGGCGGCGCATTTCAGCAAGCACCTGTCGGCGGTGGCAGGGCGTCATCAGTGTGGACAGATGAAAGCTGCCGTCGGCAGGCAGAAGGGCAAAAATATTCTGCGCGGCCTTACGGGAGTTTACGATGCACAGCACCTGTTCCTGCTCGCACAGCGCGGCGGCGAGCTCCGCATCCTCGGTCACGCCAATCTGACAGAAGCTGACGCGGCGGAATTTTTCAAAAAGGTGCGAGGTTCCCGGACAGATTTCGGAAACCGGATGGGTCGGGGCGAACCGCTGCATCAGATCGCCGAGCGACGGCTGTGTTGCGGTGCAAAGTACAGCGGTCGCGCCGAACTGCTCGACCAGCGCGCCGATGGCAGCGGTGCAGGGCATCAGATGGCACAGCGGAAGCATTTGCGCTTCGTCGAAGATGATAACGCTGTTCGCCAGATTGTGCAGCTTGCGGCACTGGGACGAGCGGTTTGCGTACATGGATTCGAAAAACTGAACGGCCGTCGTGACAATGATCGGACTGTCCCAGTTTTCGGCGGCGAGCGCCTTCGGGGAGAGCTCTGCATTTTCCTCGTCAGAGTCAAACTGCACGCCCGAATGGTGCTCCAGAACGTTCTGTTCCCCCAGAATACCGCGAAAAACGTCGGCATTCTGCTCGATGATGGAGGTATACGGCACAACGTAGATAATGCGCTTCATGCCGTGCTCTGCCGCGTGATGCAGTGCGAAGGCAAGCGAGGCGACCGTTTTTCCGCCGCCGGTGGGGACGGTCAGAGTAAACAGTCCTCTGGGCTGGGCGGAAGCGTCGATGCACGCCGTGAGGATGCTCTGCCGCAGGCAGTTGAGCTCGGTGGTCGGGTTTGCCCATTCGTTAAGCTTCGCCTGCAAACGGGCGAGAAGCATCTCGATCGGGGCGCCGATACCGCGTGGCAACTTTCCGCGGATAAACTTCTCGGTATCGAGAAAATCCGCATCCACGAGGCAGGAATACAGCATGCGCGCGTAAAACGACTCGGAAAGCGGTGAGCGCGACGGCACACGGTGGACAGACGGTATCGGAAACGGCGTGTAATCCGGGCTGACAGGTGAAATCAGGCCGGCGTTCCATTTGCTGAGCCGCCCCATGAAGGTGTGACTGTCAGCCTGATCCATCCTGCTGCCGATATCCGGCAGACCGCTGTGATGCCCCATCATGCAGGCGGCGAGAAGAACATCGCTCGTCTGGCGCAGCACGGCGACTGCGCCTGCGGTCGCGTGATCGACTTTCGGGCCGTCGTGCAGCAGGCGGTTTTGAAAGCCGTCCGTCGCCTTGCCGTCATCGTGATGCTCTCCGGCGATTTGGCCCTGTATCTCGGCGCCAAATTCTTGGGCGAAACCGGCGCAGCGTTCACCGGTGTCGCGTTCATGGTTGGAGAGCGGCTGATATTCCGTGTGTTCACCTTCGCTGTCGGTGACAGTGCGGCTGTGCGCGTAGAAAACTCTCATGCCGATCCCTTCTTTCCTTTGTTTTCTTAAAGTATACAACAAAAATAAGTCCAATAAAAAGGACTTTCAAAAAATGCTGAATTGCAAGTTTTTCTTGCAATTTCGGCACAGGGTGGTATAATTCTTATAAACATACTGATGTAGTAGGAAAACCAAGAGAAGCAAAAAAGTCGGAGGAATAAGTCGGAGGAATGGTTATGCAAACACAAACGGTAAAGAAAAAATCGTCCTATCGAGAACCGTTGATACTGATCGCGTTCGTCATTATCGGTGCGGTTCTGGGCCTTGCGCTGGGGGAAAAGGCGTCGGTTCTGTACCCGATCGGTCAGATCTGGCTGAACCTGCTGTTCGTGCTGCTGGTGCCGCTGATCTTTTTCTCGATCGCAGGCTCGATCGCGAACATTTCGGACACAAAGCGCGTCGGCAAGCTGCTGGTGTTCACCATCGGCTTTTTCATCGTAACGGCGGCGATCGCCGGCATCTACATGTTCGCCGTCACGGGTATCTTCGGCGTTGACACCTCGATTCAGATCGACACGGCGGAGGCGGCGACCGAGGCTGTCGCGAACATGGGCATCGGCGACCAGATCGTCAACACGTTCACGGTCGATGACTTTCCGCTCGTCATTTCGCGCGCACACATCCTTGCGCTGATCGTTTTCACGGTATTCTTCGGCGTTTCGGTCTCGCTGCTCGGCGAGCAGGGCAAGCCGGTGGCATCGTGGCTGAGCAACATGTCGCTCGTGTTCTACAAGATGGTCTCGCTGCTCATGAAGCTCGCGCCGATCGGTCTGATGGCGTACTTCGCGAACCTCACCGGCACCTACGGCCCCGAGCTGCTCAAGAGCTACGCGCGCGGCCTGCTCATCTACTACCCGGCGACCATCGTTTACTTTTTCGTATTTCTGGCGCTTTACGCCTTCCTTGCGGCCGGTTCGTGGGGCGTGAAGAACTTCTTCAAGAACATTCTGACCCCGGCGCTGACCGCGCTCGGCACTCGTTCCTCGGCGGCGGCAATTCCGCTTCAGCTCGACGCCTGCGACAAAATGGGTGTACCGCGCGACGTCAGCTCGGTCGTTATCCCGGTCGGCGCGACCTGCCACATGGACGGCGCGTGCATCGCTACCATCTATGAGATCGCGCTGTGCTGTGCCCTGTTCTCGCATCCGCTGAACAGCATCGGCGACTACGCCTTTGCCATCATGATCGCGGTTGCCGGTTCGGTTGCGGTTTCCTCTGTCCCGGGCGGCGGCGCTGCCATGGAGACCATGGTCATCTCGGCGTTCGGCTTCCCGTCCATCGCGCTGCCGGTGCTGCTGATGATGACGCAGCTGTTCGACGCAGGCTGCACGCTCGTCAACTCCTGCGGCGACACCGTAGCATCCATGGTCGTCACGCGCGTGATGTACGGCAAGGACTGGTACAAGAAAAACCTCAATAAACAGGAAAACAACGACTGACCCGGAAAGAGAGCGCCCCAATGAAGGAAAAATTACGATGTTGTGAAACGCATTACGGCGACAGCCCGTACCGCCCGGATGTGCACGGCATTCTGCTGCACGGAAAGTGCGGACGGCTGCTGTCCGTGCTGTACACGGCAGGCGGCGAGGGACTGCATCCTGTAGTGCTGCTGCTCCACGGCATCCCCGGCTGCGAAAAGAATATCGACCTCGCGCAGGATATGCGACGGGCAGGCTTCCACGTGCTGACGTTCCATTACAGCGGCAGCTGGGGCAGCGACGGCGACTATTCGCTCGCGCACAATCTGGAGGACGCGGAAACGGCGCTGGATTTCATTCTGAGCGACGAGAAATACGGCTTTGACAGGAGCCGCATCTACGCGGTCGGTCACAGTCTCGGCGGCTTTGTCTGCGGACAGCTCTCCGCAAAGCGCGCGGAGATACGCAAGGCGGTGCTGATGACGCCGTGCGACATCGGCCGTCTGCCGGTTATCGCGCAGGAGGCGCCCGAGGCGTACCGCATCGTCTGCGAGGTGCTGGACGAGAGCGGCGACTGGCTGAACGGCACGAGCGGCGAAGCGCTGCTGCGCGAGGCGACAGAGCACAGCGATACGCTGCGTCTTGAGAGCGCCGCGCCGGGCCTTGCATCAAAGCCGGTGCTGTGCATCGGCGGTACGCTCGACATCTACACGCCGCCCGAGCTGTACTGTGAGCCGCTGCGGCGCGCGGTCGAGAAGGCAGGCGGCACGCAGTTCCGCAGCGTCCTCTGGCCGACCGACCATTTCCTGTCCGATTACCGGCTGACGGTATCGGAAACGGTGCTCGAATTTCTGGAAAACTAAACGAAGAAAGACATTCCGCTGCGAGAAAAACGGTGGAATGTCTTTTTCTGCCTTGCAGCGAAAATTGAAAAACGCTATAATATATATTGGAAATAAATCACGATCAGAAAGAAGGACAATCACAAATGCCCATCGGAGTATTGACCAACTGCGCGGCGGTGCTGGCAGGCGGCGCGATCGGCTCAGCGCTCGGGCACATTCTGCCCGAAAGCCTCAAGGAACATCTGCCGACCATGTTCGGCATGTGCTCGATCGCCATCGGCATCAATTCCATCATCAAGGCTTCCGCAATGACGCCGGTGGTGCTGGCGCTGCTCGTCGGCTTCACTATCGGTCATCTGCTGCATCTTGAGCAGTGGACGAGCCGCTTTTTCCACAAGCTGGTGAAGGCGATGCACCTCGGCGGAGACAACATCGACATGGAGTTCTACATCACGGCGGTCGCGCTGTTCTGCTGCTCTGGCTTCGGCTGGTACAGCACGCTGACCGAGGGCATCGCAGGCGACCCGTCCCTGCTGTTCTCCAAGGCGGTTCTGGACTTTTTCACGGCGCTCATCTTCGCCTCGTCGCTCGGCAAATCCATCTGCGCCATTCCGCTGCCGCAGTGCGTCATTCTGCTGTGCGTATTTGGCGCAGGACGGCTGCTGTCCAGCGTGCTGCTGCCGACCATGTTCGCGGACCTTTCCGCCTGCGGCGGCGTGCTGACCATGGCGGCAGGCTTCCGCGTCTCCAAGATCAAATCCGTGCCGCTCGTCGACCTGATGCCGGCGCTCATTCTCGTCATGCCGTTCAGCCTGCTCTGGACGATGGTGATGGGGTAAAAAGAGAACACAGGCTACCCGTTTGCAAGGGACAGCCTGTGTTTTTGTATTATGTAAAATTTACTGGTCCTTCACAACAGTATGAGCATCCGCCTCGCGGAAGGGCAGATAGTTCAGGAACCGCCGCACGGCGAGAGACGCGGTTTTCCGGTCGCGCAGGGCGAGACCGATCTCGCGGCAGGCCGGTACATCGAGCTCCTTTGCGACGATGTGATAGGGGATGCGCCGCAGGATGAGCTCGGGGAGGATGCTGACGCCGAGACCGCTCTCGACCATCGACATGATGGCGTAGTCGTCCCATGTCGTGAAGTGGACGCGCGGCGCAAGGCCGTTTCGCTCAAAAATGTCAGATATTTCGGCGCGCGCGCCCTTTTCGAGCAGCATGAACGGCTCGCGGCACAGCGCCGCCACGGGAACCTTTTCGAGCGCGGCGAGTGGGTGTCCCTCGGGAAGGATGGCGAGCAGGCGGTCGCGCGCAAGCGGAATGGTCTCGAACGCAGGCCGGGTCGGCAGGCGTAGAAAGCCGCAGTCCACCCGGCCCTCTGCGATCCATGTTTCAATCTCTGTATAATCTCCGAGCAGCAGCTCGTAGTCGATGCCGGAGTAATCCTTTTGAAATACCTGAATAATGCGCGGAAGCCAGTGCGTCGCGACGCTGGAGAACGTGCCGATGCGGATGAGGCCGGACTGTACGCCATGCAGGTCGTCGACCTCCATCTGGAGCTTCTGATATTCGCTGCACAGGCTCATTGCGTGCTCGAGCAGGCGCGAGCCGTCCGAGGTGAGCGAGACGCCGGCGCGGCTGCGCTCGAGCAGCGTGATGCTCCATTCCTTTTCAAGGTCGTGTATCATGCGGCTGATGCCAGACTGGGAATAATTGAGGATTTCGGCGGCTTTGGTAAAGCTGCCGTACTCGACCGTTTTGATGAATGCGAGATATTTCAGAATGTTCATATCCATGGGGAAAAACCTTCTTATATTTGAAATTGTGCTGTATAACATGATAAACATTCGCTTTTCAAACGTACAAAGCAATGATACGATAAACATAAAACAAATGCAAGAAGAAAAGGGGAATTTCCATGTTTTATGTCAGCGAACCGATGCATACCGCGCCGCAGACCTTCCGCAGCGCGCTTCAGGAGAAAACCTACGCGGCGCTGGACGCGCTCGCCATCCCGTATGCGCGCGTCGACACCGACGAGGCCATCACGATGGACGACTGTGTGCAGATCGACGAAAAACTCGAGATGAAAATGGTCAAAACGCTGTTTCTGTGCAATCGGCAGCAGACCGCGTTCTATCTGTTCATCACGGCAGGCGACAAGCCCTTCCGCTCGAAGAATTTCAGCACGGCGCTCGATGTAGCGCGTGTTTCCTTCGCGCCGTCCGAGAAGATGGAGGAGATGCTCGGCACGAAGATCGGCGCCGCGACCGTGTTCAGCGCACTGCTCGATACCGCGCGCGATGTGCAGATCGTGTTCGACAGGGACGTTCTCGCGGAGGAGTGGTACGGGTGCAGCGACGGCACGACGACCGGCTACATGAAAATCCGCACCGAGGACATCGTGCATAAGCTGCTGCCGTATGCGAAGCACAGCTGTCAGGTCATTGCGATGTAACGGGTGACGCAGATGAAAAAGGCCTACCTCAAGTACCTCGCCGGACTGCTGCTGTTCGGGTCGAACGGCGTGGTGGCGAGCTTCATCCATCTGAACAGCTACGAGATCGTGCTGTTGCGCTCGGTGTTGGGCGCGGCGCTGCTGCTCGTCCTGTTCCGTCTGCTCGGCGGCCGGTTTACCTTTCGGCAGCACCGGCGCGACGCGCTGTTCATCGCGCTCTCCGGCGTCGCCATGGCGGCGGACTGGCTGCTCCTGTTCGAAGCCTACGCGCAGATCGGCGTCAGCCTTGGCATGCTCATCAACTACACCGGCCCGGCGCTCGTGATCGCGCTCTCGCCGGTGATCTTCAAGGAGCGTATCACATGGCCGAAGATCACGGCGCTCGCGGCGGCGCTGCTCGGCGCGGTGTTTATCAGCGGACAGGCCGCAGGCGAGGGCGTGAGCGCGTGGGGACTGCTGTGCGCCGCCCTGTCGGCGGTCGCGTATGCGGTCATGGTGCTGACGGACAAGCTCGCGAAGGATGTCACCGGCATGGAAAACGCAGCGTTGCAGCTGTTCTGCACGGCGGTCGTGGTCGCGCTGTTCGTCGGCTTCCGGCAGGGCTTTGCCATACAGATCGCCCCGGCAGAGTGGCTTCCCGTCCTGTGGCTGGGTCTCGCGAACACGGGCATCGGCTGCTGCCTGTATTTTTCGTCCATCGGCGCACTTCCGGCGCAGTCGGTGGCGGTGTGCGGCTATCTCGAGCCGCTGTTCGCCGTGGTACTGTCCATGCTGATCCTGCATGAGTCCATGTCGCCGCTCCAGCTCGCCGGGGCGTGCCTCATCATCGGCGGCGCGGTGTTCGGCGAATGTTATAGGAGAAAAGCCTCGAATTAGCTTCGAGGCTTTTTTGTGCGCTTTATGATGTAGAATGTTACATTAGCCTCACTGTCTGACAGCGGAATGTTGACGCGGCCGGGGTAGGGAGCGTTGCTGCGATGAAAATAATCGGTCGTGAAGCAGGGCAGGGAGGAGGCGCGGACGAGCTCGTCAAATACGGCGTTGTCGGTCTGAACGAGAAACTTGGATGTCGGCATTTTTTCGCGGCAGAGCGCGTCCCAGAAGCCGAGTTCGGTGCGCAGAAGAAAGTTAAAGCCGTTGATATCCGCAAAGGAAAGCGTTTCATGCCGCGCAAGCTCATGGTCTTCTGGAACGCAGATAAACAGCTTTTCCTGCATGAAGCGCTGCGCGCCCTCGAGGGGGAACGGCAGGATGGCGATATCACGGGCACCCTCGTTCCACGCGGCGAGCACCTCCTCGCTTTGACAGATGGCGGAGGAGACCGTCATGCCCGGCCTTTCGCTGCTGAGCCGTGGCAGGAGTGCCCAGAGCGGAGCCGGTGCACAGGATTTTACGACGATGGTCCGGCGGCGCAGATCAAAGCTGCGCACTTGCTGTACGGCCTGTTCGGCCTCATTCAGGAGCTTTTCAGCATATTCTGCGGCGAGTTTTCCGGTATCGTTCAGCTCGATGCGGTTTTTGCCGCGGTGGAACAGCGGCACGCCGAAGCTGTCCTCCAGATGCTGCATCGCGCGCGTGACCGACGGCGTGGAAACGTGAAATTCCTCCGCGACACGGGACAGAGTTCCGAGCCTTGCGAACGCATAGAACTGCGACAGCTCATAAAGATCAAGCATGGTATACCCTCCTTGCACTGCTTTTCATTTTCTGAAACGCAGCTTGCGATAACAATAGTGTACATTTTCCGCGAAGCGCTGTAAAGTAGAAGTACGGAAAAACATCAGAATTTTTGAACGGAGGTATCATCATGGAATATGTAACGCTGAACAACGGCATCAAGATGCCCAAGCTGGGCTACGGCGTGTACCAGACGCCGCCGGAGGACACCAAGCGCTGTGTTCTGGACGCGATCGACGTCGGCTACCGCAGCATTGACACCGCTCAGGCTTATTACAACGAGGAGGGCGTCGGCGCAGCGCTCGCAGAGTGCGGCCTGCCGCGCGAGGAATTCTTCCTGACCACCAAGGTCTGGATCACGAACGCAGGCTACGAAAAGGCCAAGGCTTCCATCAAGGAGTCGATGGAAAAGCTGCGCACGGATTACCTCGACCTGCTGCTCATCCATCAGCCGTTCGGCGACTACTACGGCACGTACCGTGCAATGGAGGAGCTGTACAACGAGGGCAAGCTGCGCGCCATCGGCGTTTCCAACTTCGGCCCGGACCGTTATCTGGACATCGAGCACTTTTCGACGGTAAAGCCGGCGGTCAACCAGATCGAGACGCATGTGTTCCAGCAGCAGAAGGTCGCAAAGGAATACCTGAAGAAGCACGGCTGCCAGATCGAGTCGTGGGGCCCGTTCGCAGAGGGCCGCAAGGATATGTTCACGAATCCGGTCCTGACCGAGATCGGCGCGAAGTATGGCAAGACCGCCGCACAGACCGCGCTGCGCTTCCTGCTCCAGAGCGACGTTGTTGTTATCCCCAAGTCTGTGCATAAGGACCGTATGCAGCAGAACTTCGACCTGTTCGACTTCACGCTGAGCGCGGAGGATATGGCGAAGATCGAAGCGCTCGACGGCAGCGAGAGCCTGTTCTTCTCGCACTACGACCCCAAGACGGTCGAGTGGTTCATGTCGATCCTTTAAGATGACTGTCGCGAAACTGACGTTTCGCCGACAATATGTGTTCTGACTGCGCAGAACACGAGTCGTCCGAAAGTTCCCATGCGGAAACTTTCTCCCTCCAGGAGTAAAAAAACCGAGGCGCATGTCCCCGGTTTTTTTGCGTTTGCAAAGCAAACGCTTTTTCATGCGCGCTGCCGCGCGGCGGTTGTGAATTTTTACGGCAGTTGTGTTTGAATAAATTTAAGAAACGCTTTGGCCGCCGGGGTGGGTTCGCTGCGGTGGGCGATGCCGATTTCGATGATCTCGGGCGGCGTGATGTGCAGATGGCGCACGGCAGGGTCGTGAAAATTGCTGTTGATGCGGTTGCTGACCGTGTAGCCGAGACCGGCGCCGACCATCGCATAGGTCGCCTGAATATCCATGGTCGAGAACTGCACGTTCGGCCGGACGCCCCGGTGCTCGAAAAAGCGTGTGCTGTCGATGTCCAGACCGGGGCAGGTCTGGATGTACGGCTCGGGCAGGAGCTCGTCCAGCGGCACGCTCGACCGCTCCGCGAGCGGATGGTTCGCC
This sequence comes from Coprococcus eutactus, assembly GCA_963645185.1. Classification (GTDB taxonomy): domain Bacteria; phylum Bacillota; class Clostridia; order Oscillospirales; family Butyricicoccaceae; genus Agathobaculum. The sequence goes on from CAVIRF010000013.1 coordinate 10,466, forward strand.
GGAACGACGGCGAGCAGAGGGTCGCGGCACAGCGGCAGCCAGCTGTGGCTGCCCTCACGGGCGCTGACGATGCAGAAATCGAGTGCGTGCCGCGCAAGCTGCTGCACGAGGTCGGTGCTCGTGCCGTTGACGATGTGGAACTGAATGCCCGGATGCAGCTCGTGAAACTGCGACGTGACCGACGTGATCCACGGATAATAGTGACGGTAGGCCGTTCCGATGCCGATGATGCCCTGCTCGAAGCCGAGCACGGACGCGGCGGTCTGCTCGATCTTTTTCTGGGCGAAAAGCAGCTCGCGCACATGCGGCAGCAGCTGCTCGCAGGCCGGGGTCGGCGTGACGCCGCGCTTGCTGCGGTACAGCAGCGGAAAGCCGATCTCCTTTTCGAGCGCGGCAACGCTGCGGCTGATGCCGGAAACGGTGTAGTCGAGCGCCTCGCCTGCGGCGCACAGACTGCCCTGCTCGATGGCGGTGAGCAGAATTTTCCAGTGTTCGGTGTCCATGGGCTCTCCTTTCATCCTTGACAGATACGCAAGGATAATTTGATAAATACTCGCTTTTCTCAAGGATACGCCTGTGCTATGCTGTTGTCAATGACTTCTCGGGGGATGAATTGGTTTTGACACAGAAAAAGACACGCGACCTGACCGAGGGCAGCCTGCTGCGGCACATGATCTTTGTCGCGCTGCCGCTCGTGTTTGGAAACTTTCTACAGGAATTTTACAACACGATCGACGCTTTCGTCGTGGGGCGCTTCGCCGGGCAGGAGGAATTTGCCGCCATCGGCGTGGCAGGCACAGTGATGAACCTGTTCCTGTTCGCGCTCGTCGGCTGCTGCACGGGTTTCTCCGTGCTGTTCGCACAGAGCTACGGCCACAACGACCTGTCCGACCTGCACCGGCGCGAGGTCTCGGCGCTGACCGCCGGTCTCGCCTGCACGGCGGTGCTGATGGCAGCCGGTCTTGCCGGAATGAATCCGCTGCTGGCGGCGCTGCAAACGCCGGACGCACTGCGGTCCTATGTAGCGGTTTATCTGCGCTGGATTTTCCTCAGCCTGCCGGCGGCGTTCCTGTACAACCTGTTCGCAGCCATGCTGCGCGCCTCGGGCGATACCGCGGCAGCGCTCGCGATACTGGCGGCGGCAGTCGCGGCGAACATGGTGCTCGATCTTCTGTTCGTCGCGGTGCTGGGCGGCGGCATTCAGGGCGCGGCGGTCGCGACCGCGCTCACGCAGGTGTTTTCCGCCTGCCTGTGCGGCATGTATCTCTGCCGCTCGCACAGGGAGCTGCTGTTGAAGAAAAGCGAGCTGAAGCCCGACCGCGGCTCGTTTTTCCGGACGCTTGCGTTCGGACTCATCACGAGCATGCACCAGTGCAGCCTGTACCTCGGCAAAACGTTCGTGCAGGGCGCGGTCAACACGGGCGGCACCGAGATCATCGCGGCCTACACCGCAGCCACGCGCATCGAGGGCTTTGCCAATTCCTTTGGCAGCAGCGGCATGACGGCGACCTCTATCCTGACCGCGCAGAACTACGGCGCAGGCAGGACGGAGCGCGTCGAGGGCACGTTCTGGCGCAGCCTCGGCTGGACCGCCGCGATGGGTACGCTGTCCGCTGTGCTGATGCTCGTGTTCGCGCCGCACGCGATCGCGCTGCTGCTCGGCAGCAGCGAGGGAACGGCCTTCACCGCCGCCGTCGCGTATCTGCGGTTCGTGGCGCTGTTCTACACGTTCTGCTTCACCGGCAGCACGTTCACCGGCTATTTCAGCGGAATTGGAAAGGTCATGCTGCCGTTTATGGGCACGTTCGGACATATCACGCTCCGCGTCATCCTCTCGTGGCTGCTGTTCGGCCGCATGGGGCTGAACGCCGTCGCGCTCGCGACCGGTCTCGGCTGGATCTGCTGCAACGTGTTCTGGGGCGGCTGCAAGCTCTGGCTCGCCCGGCGCAAAGCCTGACCGCCCTTGCGCTCCGGCGCACGGTATGCTATACTTTTTACAGAAAGTTCAAAAGGGTCTCTTTTGCTCGCAAAAGGGACTTTTTTCGTATCGCAGGAGGGAGAAAATCAAGTGAAGCTCATTCATCTTTCCGATCTGCACCTCGGCAAGCGAGTCAACGAATACTCCATGCTGGAGGATCAGCAGTATATTTTAGGCGAAATCCTGAACATTATCGACAGCGAACAGCCGGACGCGGTGCTCATCGCAGGCGACGTTTACGATAAATCCGTTCCATCGGCGGAGGCGGTAACGCTGCTCGACGAATTTCTGGTGCAGCTCGCCTCGCGCCGCGTGCAGACCTGCCTTATCAGCGGCAACCATGACTCGGCAGAACGTCTGGCGTTCGGCGGACGGCTGATGGGCGCGAGCGGCATCCATATCGCGCCGGTGTATAACGGTACGCTGCCGCCGCTGACGCTTTCGGACGAGCACGGCCCGGTGGACATTTATCTGCTGCCGTTCCTCAAGCCGGTGCAGGTGCGCCGCTTTTTCCCGGACGAGGATATCGAAAGCTATACGGACGCGATGGCGGCAGTGCTCCGCGCGGCGAATGTGGACACGGCGCGCCGCAATGTGCTCGTCGCGCATCAGTTCGTCACAGGCGCGGCACGCTGCGAGTCGGAGGAGCTTTCGGTCGGCGGCACGGACAATGTGGATGTCTGTGTGTTCGACGATTTCGATTACGTCGCCCTCGGCCACATCCACGGGCCGCAGAAGGTCGGCCGCGAGACTGTGCGCTACTGCGGCACGCCGCTCAAGTATTCCTTCTCGGAGGCGAAGCACAAAAAATCCGTCACCGTGGTCGAGCTCGGGGAAAAGGGCAGCGTCGGCATCCGCACCGTACCGCTCGTGCCGCGGCGCGACATGTTCGAGCTGCGCGGCACGTATAACGAGCTCATGCTGCGCGAGAATTACGAGGGCAAGCCGTACCGGAACGATTATCTGCGCATCACGCTTACGGATGAGGAGGATATTCCGAACGCCGTCAGCAATCTGCGCGTGGTCTACCCCAATCTGATGCGGCTGGACTACGATAATGCGCGCACCCGTGCAGGCGTTGTCATCGAGGGCGCGGACAAGGCAGAACGCAAGTCGCCGCAGAAGCTGTTCGGCGAGTTCTATGAGAGCCAGAACGGCGCGCCGATGAGCGAGGAGCAGCAGGCGTTCGCAGACAGGCTGATCACGAGCATTTGGAGGGAAGAAGCATGAGACCGCTGAAACTGACGCTGTCGGCGTTCGGCCCGTATGCCGGACACACCGAAATTGAACTGGAAAAGCTCGGAGAGGAGGGCCTGTACCTCATCACTGGTGACACGGGCGCCGGTAAAACGACAATTTTCGACGCGATCACGTACGCGCTGTACGATGCGCCGAGCGGCACGAACCGCGATTCCTCCATGTTCCGTTCCAAGTACGCTTCGCCTGAAACGCCGACCTACGTCGAAATGACGTTTTCCTGCGGCGGAAAGGTCTACACCGTCAAGCGAAATCCGGAATACGAGCGTCCGGCCAAGCGCGGCAGCAAAATGACCAAGCAGAAGGCCGAAGCGGAGCTGCATCTGCCGGACGGCCGCGTGCTCGACAAGCCGAAGGAGGTGAACGCGGAACTGACGCAGATCATCGGCCTCGACCGCAATCAGTTCTCGCAGATCGCCATGATCGCGCAGGGCGAATTCCTCAAGCTGCTGACGGCGGACACCAAGGACCGGCAGGAGATATTCCGCAAGATTTTCAAGACGGGCTATTATGAGGTGCTGCAGAACCGCCTGAAGGACAGCGCGAACGCGCTGTACCGCCAGTGCGAGGCGGCGCGCGCGAGCGTGCAGCAGTACATCGGCGGCATCGTCTGCGCCGAGGAGGACATGCTGTGCGAAAAGGCGCAGCAGGCGAAGGAGGGCGCGCTCCCGTTCGCGGAGACCGTGGAGCTGCTCGAAACACTCATCGAGCGCGACGAAAAGGCGGATGAGGCCTGCGCGCAGCAGTTTGAGACGCTGGAAAAGCAGATCGGTGAGGTAAACGCGCTGCTCGTCAAGGCGGACGCGCGCAGGAAAACGCGAGAAGCGCTCGAAGAAAACCGGAAACAGCAGAAGGTGCAGCACGAGCAGGCCGAACAGGCGAAAGCCGCGCTTGACGCGGAGCAGGCGAAGCAGCCGCAGCAGGAGGCGCGTCAGCGCGCGCTGACCGCCCTCGAAAACGAGCTGCCGCGCTACGTCGAGCTGGAAAACGCGGAAAAGGAACGCCGCAGCCTTGTTTCTGACATAGAGGCAAAGCGCCGTGCGCTCGCGCAGCAGGAGCAGACGCACCAGACGCAGAGCGCGGAGCTTGCAGCATGGAAGCAGGAGCACGAGAGCCTTGCAAATGCCGGGGCTGACCGCGAACGCGCGCTGCGTGAGCAGAGCCGCAGGCTCGACCGCGCAGCTGCGCTCAAAGCGCTTGCGGAGGATGTCAAAGCGCAGCAGCGCGGCGAAAAGGAGATCGCGAACGCGGAAAAGCAGCTTGCGCTTCAAAAGCAGCAGCAGGAAGCGCTCGTTTCGCAGCTTGCCGCGCAGAACGAGAAGATGCAGGCGAACCGCAAAGCGTGGGAGCAGGGCGCAGGACTGGCCGCTGCGCGTGAAAAGCTGCTCGCACAGCAGGCAAAAACACAGGAGCGCGCCGCCGCGCTGCGTGCGCTGAAAACGCTGCTGCGCGAATGCCGGACGGCGGAGCAGGCGGTGCTGGCGGCGCAGCAGGACTATCTGCGCGCGCAGACCGCAGCAGAACAGGCAGACGCGGCCTACAGCGAGAGCCGCCGCGCGTTCTTCGATGCGCAGGCCGGCATCCTTGCGCGCGAGCTTACGGACGGCGTGCCGTGTCCGGTGTGCGGCTCAGTGCACCATCCGGCTCCGGCGCAGGCGCCCGGACATGCTCCGACCGAGGAGCAGCTGCGCGAAGCGGAGCAGGCGCGCGATGCGGCACAGCAGAAGGCGAACGCGAAAAGCCTTGATGCAGGCGCGAAAAACGCCGCTTTTATAGAGAAAAAGCAGCAGTTCATGACGCAGCTGGAGCCGTTTGCAGCGCAGCCGTCGTATGAAGATGCGGACGCGCAGCTCAACGCCTGTGCAGAAAAGGTGCAGCAGGAGAACGTGGCCGCCGCGCAGCAGCTGTCTGAGCTGGATGCGCAGCTTGCCGCACGCGAAGCGCTGGGGCGCAGCATGGAAGCGCAGCAGAAAGCGCAGGAGCAGCTTGCCGCCGAGCAGGAGGAAAAGCGCCGCACGATTGCGGAGGCGGAAAACCGTCTGAGCCGCCTGCGCGGTCAGCAGGAGCAGCTTGCGGACCGACTCAGCCGTCAGCTCGCGGAAACTCTGCCGGGCTGCGGCGCAGAAAACGCCGTCGAGCGCATCGCCGCCGAGCAGGCGGAGGTGCAGCAGGCGCTCGCGGCACTGGAAGCGCAGCTTGCGTCGCTCGATGCAGGCATTGCGCGCCGAAAAGCGCTCGACGCGCTCGTTCCGCAGCGCGAAACCGAGCTGCACGGACAGGAACAGGCGATGAACACCGGCCGCGTGGAGCTGGCGCAGGCGGAGAGCCGCGCGAGCGCGCTCGGCGAGCAGAACGCAAAGCTGCGCGACGCGCTGTCGTTCCCGTCGGAGGCCGCCGCAGAAAAGCAGCGCCAGACGCTGACAGCTGAGATCGGCGCGGCGGACGCCGCACGAAAGGCGGCAGAGCAGCGCTTCGAAGCCTGCCGCAAGGAGCAGATCGCGCTCGAAGCCGCGGCAAAGCAGCTGGAAGAGCAGCTTGCAAGCGGCGAGGAGATCGACACGGAAGCGCAGCAGCAGCGCGGCAACGTACTTGCCGCCGAGCGGCTTTCTCTGCTCGAACGGCAGCGCGCGCTGCATACTCGTGCGAACGCCAACAGAACCGCGCTTGCGAACATGCGGAACAAGTCGGATGAGCTCGAAAAGCTGGAGCGAGAGTACAGCTGGCTGAACACGCTGTCGCAGACGGCGAACGGCACACTTTCCGGCCGGGACAAGATCACGCTCGAAACCTATATCCAGATGACCTGCTTCGACCGCATCCTTCAGCGCGCGAATGTGCGTCTGCTCGTCATGTCGGGCGGTCAGTATGAGCTCAAGCGCCGCAGTACGTCGGACAACAAGCAGTCCAAGACCGGTCTGGAGCTCGACGTCATCGACCACTACAACGGCTCGGAGCGCAGCGTCAAGTCGCTCTCGGGCGGCGAGTCGTTCAAGGCCTCGCTGTCGCTCGCGCTCGGCCTTTCGGACGAGGTGCAGTCCGCGGCAGCGGCCGGTATCCGTCTGGATACGATGTTCGTCGACGAGGGCTTCGGCTCGCTCGACGAGGAGTCGCTCGCGCAGGCCATCCGCGCGCTCAGCAGCCTTGCTGAGGGAAAGCGGCTGGTCGGCATCATCTCGCATGTGGGAGAGCTGCGCGAAAAGATCGACCGTCAGCTTGTCGTCACCAAAGACAAAAACGGCAGCGGCAGCAGCGTAAAAATTATAGTATAAATAAAAAACCGCCTTTCGGCGGTTTTTTTGCTGCGATAAAGTAATTA
>CAVIRF010000013.1:17026-28057 GCA_963645185.1 Coprococcus eutactus
TATTCTGTCTGCGTCGGTGCGTCGGGGATGTCAAACCAGAACGCGATGCCGCCGGGGACGTTTTCCGCGCCGCAGTCGCCGTGCAGCGTATCTGCGGTAGCGCGGACGAGCGACAGGCCGATGCCGGTGCCGCCGGCCTCACGGGTACGCGCGCGGTCGGTGCGATAGAATTTCTCCCAGATCTTCGGCAGCTCCTCTTCGGGAAGCCCCTCGCCTGCGTTGAAAACGGTAAGGCGCGTGGTCTTGCCGCTGTGAACGGCGGAAATGACGATGTTTCCGCCCTCAGCGGTGTAGCGGATGGCGTTGGACAGGTAGTTCATGAGCACCTGATCGAGCAGACCGCTGTCCGTGCGCACGGTGACATGCGTGTTCTCGCAGTCCACGCTGAGGTTTTTGCTCTCGCACAGCACGGCGGTCTTCTGCACCGCGTCGCGGCACATCTCGTGCAGGTCGATCTCCTCGCAGAACGTCTGCTCCGCGCCGAGCTCGAGCTTGGACAGGCTGAGCAGCTGCATGACAAGGCGGTTCATGTGACCGGCTTCGTCCGCGATGGTGTCGCAGTAGAACTTGCGGTCCTCGGGGTCGTCCGCGACGCCTGCCGTCAGGCCCTCGGCGTAGCCCTGAATGAGGGCGATCGGCGTTTTCAGCTCGTGGGAAACGTTGACGATAAATTCGCGGCGCATGTTGTCGATGCGCTCTTTTTCGCGTACCTCCTGCGCGAGCTGGTCGTTGGACTCCTTGAGCTCGCCGATGGCCTGCTCCAGATAGGCGCTGAGGCGGTTGAGCGACTGGCCGAGCTGTTCGACCTCGTCGGACTCACGCTTGCCGTTGCTGGTGTACTGGGTGGAAAAGTCGAGCTCGCTCATGCGGTCGGCGAGCGCCGCCATGGAGACGAGTGGGCGCGTGAACTCGCGCGAGAAGAAAAACGCGATGCCGAGACAGATGAGCAGCGCGCAGCCGCCTGCGATGAGCAGGAACACCAGATTGAGCGAGGAGTTCTGCTCGATGAACGCGAACGGCATGTAGGCGATGAGGTAGCGGCCCTCATCCTTGTCGAGCGAGCCGATGAGGCAGAGATACTGATCGTTGTCGCGCAGGCTGACGTTGGTGAAGCGGTACTGATGCTCGGCGAGCGAGGACCAGTCCTCGTTCTGCATGGCCGAAGCGAGGACCGCGATGCTGCGAAAGTTCATGCCGAAATCAAAGTCCGGCATGAAATGGTCGTCGCGGTCGTGCAGAAAGGAGGAGGTGAGCACCGTGCAGTCATCCGTCGCCACCGCTAGACGAATGGCCGAGCGGCTTTCATAGCTGTCGAGCACGGTCACGATGTCGTCCATATTGCCGTCATAGCTGGTGCAGACCGTGTTAAAGGCGTCGCACAGGCTGCTCCTGCGCGCCATCAAGAAGTAGTCCTTGTAAAAGAACAGGTTGAGCAGCAGCAGAATGCCGATGAACATGAGTGCGACGACGCTGATGGCCGCGAAGAATTTGAATCGAATGGAATGCGGCTTTATCTTCATCCTTCAAAGCGGTATCCGTAGCCGCGCACGGTCTCGATCATCGAGCCGCATTCACCGAGCTTGGCACGCAGCTTTTTCACGTGCGTATCGACCGTCCGGAGGTCGCCAAAGTAGTCATAGCCCCAGACAGCGTTGAGGATGCTCTCGCGAGAGAGCGCGATGGAGCGGTTGTTCTTGAAGTAAATGAGCAGCTCGTACTCCTTCGGGGTGAGGTCGACCGGCTGATCTTCGACGAGCACCTCGCGGCGCAGCTCGTTGACCGACAGGCGGCCGATGGTCTCGATGGGGGAAGCGGCGCGTCCCTCGCGCTTGAGCAGCGTGCGCACGCGCGCGGCGAGCACGATGGGGGAGAAGGGCTTGGTGACGTAGTCATCCGCGCCGCCCTCCAGACCGCGCACCTGATCGGCGTCCTCGGCGCGTGCGGTCAGCAGCATGACCGGCAGGTGCTTTTCGCCGCTCTCCTGCTCGCGCACCTCGCGCAGCACCTCGAAGCCGTCCATGCCAGGCATCATGACGTCGAGGATGGCGAGATCGAGCGTGGGGCGGCGGTTTTCGATCAGCTCGAGCGCCGCCTTGCCGTCAGCCGCCTCGATGATGGTGTGTCCGTCGCGTTTGAGAAAGTCGCTGACGAGTCGGCGGATACGGGCCTCGTCGTCTGCGATGAGTATAGTAGACATAAAAATTCCGCCTTTGCTATCATTGATTTCATTTATTATATTATTTCAATTTGTTCGTTGTGTGAACATTTTGTCCGTTGTGCAGACATTGAGAAGAAAACGGGCAAAGACAGTCCTGCCTGAGCCCGTTTCCTTTACTCGTTTTCCAGCACGTAGCGGTACAGCGCGTTTTTCTTCACGCCCGCCTCGGCGGAGACCGCCTTGACGGCGTCCTTCTGGGTCTGGCCCTGCTCGATGCGACGGCGCACAGCCTCCGCGGCGGCGGCAAGGCGTTCTTCCTCGCTCTGCTCGGTCTCCGGCTCGTCGGGCGCGCCCTCGACGATGAGGACGAACTCGCCGCGCGGCGCGGTCTCATCAAAGTAGCGGATCGCCTCGCCGAGCGTCATGCGGAGCGTCTGCTCGTGCAGCTTGGTCAGCTCGCGCGAGAGCGACAGGCGGCGTTCCTCGCCGAAGGCTGCGGCAAGGTCGCGCAGCGTCGCGCACAGCTTGTGCGGCGCTTCGTAGAAGATCATGGTACGCTTTTCGTTTTCGAGCGCGTCCAGATGTTCGCGGCGCGCCTTTTTGTTCACGGAGAGAAAGCCCTCGAAGCACCAGCGGCCGGTCGGCAGACCGCTCGCGGCGAGCGCACAGACCGCGGCGCAGCAGCCGGGGACCGGGATGACCGGAATATCGTGCTCGGCGCACAGCGCGACCAGATCTTCGCCGGGGTCGGAGACAGCCGGCGTGCCGGCGTCGGTCACGAGCGCGCAGGTCTCGCCGCCGAGCATGCGCTCGAGCACGACTTCGCCGCGCGCGCGGCGGTTGTGTTCGTAATAGGAGATCATCGGCTTTCGGGGGAGCTCACAGGCGGTCAGCAGCTTCTGCGTAACGCGCGTGTCCTCGGCGGCGATGAAGTCGACCGTGCTGAGGATTTCGCGCGCACGGGGCGACAGGTCGCCCAGATTGCCGATCGGGGTTGCGACTAAGTAGAGTGTAGACATGATTGGGTCCCTCCGGGATCGTCAGAAATTCGAATAAATCGTGGGGATTGAGGAGCTCTTTTTCAGTTCATGCTTCCGGTTTTGCCGTAGATTTTCCGGTATTCCTCGCTCTCGACGAGCAGCGGCGGCTCTACGCTGAGCCCTTCCGCGCTGCCGCCCTTGCGGCATTCGACGAGCACGGCGCTCGGAACCGCGAGCGCGTTCTGATGGACAAAGCGCAGGCGCTTGGGAACGAGACGCACCCGGTTCAGCGCTTCGAGCAGCACCCACAGCCGTTCGGGGCGGAACACGAAGGCCGCCTTGCCGCCGGTGTGCAGCACGAAGGACGCCGCGACCGCGACCTCCTCGACCGTGCAGCAGATGTCCTGCCGGGCGGTGCGCTTTTCGGCCGAAGGGGCGGCGGCGCCGGTATTCCGGCCGAAGTACGGCGGATTGCAGATGACGTAGTCCATGCTGCCGTGGGGCAGGAGCGTGCGCATCTGGCGCAGGTCGCCGTGCAGCGCCGTCACGTTCGTGAGCCGGTTCTGTTCGATCGAGCGGCGGAACAGGTCAAGCGCGTCCTCCTGAATCTCCAGACCGGTTACGGCAAGATCCTCGCGCCAGCAGAGCAGCGCGAGCGCGCCCGTGCCGCAGCCGAGATCGAGCACCTTTGCGCGTCTGCGTATCTTCGCGAAGGCGGAGAGCAGGACGCTGTCCTGACCGAGCTTGAAAAAGCGGTCGTCCTGTAAAAGCGATAAGCCGTTCGGCAGAGTTTCGGTCGTCAGCGGCATGGAAAGCCTCCTCATAAAGATAAATGACCGGCCTTGCGGCCGGCCGTGGGTTTGCGGTTTTTACTGCTTGTTTTCAATGTACGCCTTGGCGTGTGCCTTGAGCTTTTCGAAGGTCTCCGGGCTGAGAACATGCTCGATGCGGCAGGCGTCCTCCGCTGCGATGTCGTGATCGACGCCGAGGGCGGTCAGAAACGCCGTCAGTACGGTGTGACGCTCGTAAATGGTCTCTGCGATCTTGAGGCCCGACTCGGTCAAACCGAGCAGACCGTTCTGGTCGATGGAGACGTAACCGTTATCGCGCAGCAGGCCGACCGCTCGGCTGATGCTGGGTTTGGAGAAGCCGGTGTAATGCGCCACGTCGATCGAGCGCACCTGACCGTTCTTCTGCATGAGAACAAGAATGGCTTCCAGATAGTTTTCCGCGCTTTCCTGGATCTTCAAAGTGCACGGCCCCCTTTTATAGTGAATTTGCCGCCGCGTGTGCAGCAGCTTACAATCATAATATAAAGTAGTATAACACGAAAACGATTTTTTTGCAACACGGCAGGAAAATATCGAGCTGAACCGGCGCCGGCGGCTGTTTTGGACGGTCTTGCGGCAGGGGGAGGAGTATGGTAAGATAAGACCAGAAAACGCAGAAGGGGAGAGAGACATGGCATCAAGCAGAGAATATCTGGATTTCATTCTGGGGCAGCTTTCCGGGCTGGAGGAGGTCACATACCGCGCGATGATGGGCGAATTCATCCTTTATTATCGCGGAAGGATCGTCGGCGGCATTTACGACGACCGCCTGCTCGTCAAGCCGGTGAAGGCGGCGGTCAGCCGCATGCCGGAGGCTCCGCAGGAGCTGCCGTATGAGGGCGCAAAGCCGATGCTGCTGGTCGAGAACGTGGACGACCGGGACTTTCTGGCGGAGCTGTTCCGCGCGATGTATGAAGAGCTGCCTGCACCGAAGCCGAAAAAACGCAGGTAAGCGTTGCAAGCGCGCGCGAAATGATGTAATCTAAGGGTAGCGAAAACATGAGCGGATCGGAGAATAGAAGAACATGAAGATATTGCATACCACACCTGCGCAGGACGGATTTTACATGCCGGCGGAGTTCGCGCCGCATGAGGGCTGCCTGATGATCTGGCCGGAGCGCGGCGACAGCTGGCAGTACGGCGCGTATGCGGCGCGGAAAGCGTTCCTGCGCGTCATCGAGACCATTTCCGAGAGCGAGAGCATGACCGTGCTGTGCTCGGAAGGGCAGTACGACAACGCCCGTGCGCAGCTCCCTGACCGCGTGCGGCTCGTCGTGATGGCGACGGACGACGCATGGGCGCGCGACGTCGGGCCGACCTTCGTCGTGAACGGCCGCGGCGAGCGCCGCGGCATCGACTGGGGCTTCAACGCATGGGGCGGCGAGGTGGACGGTCTGTATCCCTCGTGGGAGAACGACAACCGCGTGGCGCGCAAGTTCTGCGACCTGCTGGGCGACGACGTTTACGACAAGCGCGATTTTATCTGCGAGGGCGGCTCCATCCATACGGACGGCGAGGGCACCGCGCTCGTCACCGAGGCGTGCCTGCTGAGCGCAGGCCGCAACCCCGACCTCACCAAAGCCGAGATCGAGCAGGTGCTGTGCGAGTATCTCGGCGTGCGCAAGGTGATCTGGCTGCCGCGCGGCATCTACAACGACGAGACCAACGAGCATGTGGACAACGTCTGCGCATTCACCGCGCCGGGAGAGGTCGTGCTCGCGTGGACGGACGACGAGAGCGATCCGCAGTACGCGCTGTCGGCGGCGAGCCTTGCTGTGCTCGAGACTGAGCTCGACGCGAAGGGCCGCCGCATCAAGGTGCATAAGCTTCCGCTGCCGAAGCCGGTCACGATCACGGCGGAGGAATGCGAGGGTCTTGACCTGTGCGAGGGCGAGCCGACGCGCACGCCCGGCGAGCGCCTTGCCGCAAGCTATGTCAATTTCTATATCGCGAACCATGCGGTCGTGATGCCGGCGTTCGGAGACCCGGTCGACGAGCAGGCGCAGGAGATCCTTCGAAAACTGTTCCCGACGCGCGAGATCGTCGCCATCCCGGCGCGCGATATCCTCATCGGCGGCGGCAATATTCACTGCATTACGCAGCAGATCCCGAAAAAGTAATAAGGAGCACAAAATATGAGCAAAGTAACCGTTGCAGCGGTGCAGATGACCTACGGTCTGGAGACCGCGATGGAAAAGGTGCGCGAGGCGGCGTCGCAGGGCGCGCAGATCATCCTTCTGCCCGAGCTGTTCGAAAACTGGTATTTCTGTCAGGAAAGAAGCTACGAAAACTATCACCTCGCCACGACGCTCGAGGAAAACCCGGCGGTGCGCGAGCTTCAGAAGATTGCGCACGATTTCCGTGTTGTCCTGCCGGTCAGCTATTATGAGCGCGTCGGCAACACCACGTTCAACACGGTCGCGGTGATCGACGCGGACGGCTCCATCCTCGGTCAGTACCGCAAGACACACATCCCGGACGACCATTTCTATCAGGAAAAGTTCTATTTCACCCCGGGCGACACCGGCTTCAAGGTCTGGGACACCGCCTACGCGAAGATCGGCGTCGGCATCTGCTGGGATCAGTGGTTCCCGGAGTCCGCGCGCTGCATGGCACTGATGGGCGCGGAAATTCTGTTCTACCCGACCGCCATCGGCTCGGAGCCCATCCTCGACTGCGACTCCATGCCGCACTGGCGCCGCTGCATGCAGGGCCACGCTGCCGCGAACATCATGCCGCTCATCGCGGCCAACCGCATCGGCACCGAGAACGTTCAGCCGACGGAGGATAACCAGCATCAGTCCTCCTCGCTTACCTTCTACGGCTCGTCGTTCATCGCGGATGAGACCGGCGCGCTCGTCGAGCAGGCCGACCGCGAAAACGAGGGCGTGCTCACGCACACGTTCGACCTCGACGCCATCCGCGAGATGCGCCATTCGTGGGGCGTGTTCCGCGACCGCCGTCCCGAAATGTACGGCGCGCTGAAGTCGTTCGGCCGGTAAAAATATACGTTCTGCTGCCTCTGTTCGCTTTTCGAACAGGGACAGTTTAATATTGGTGTAATATGTAAATTCTGTATCAGTCAAAACGGAATTTTCTCTTTCCGCACAGCGGCGTATTTTCGCGGTCTTAACGGCGTTTTCAGATGAAAACCGGCAAAATAATGTGCATGGCGATAAAAACGCACAGTTTGCGCGAGTTCGGTTTTGGTTTTTTTTCGTACAAAACAACGGATGTTTTTTAGTTATTTTAACGTGCTGTTTTTCGAAAAAGATGTATAGTATAATTATATAGGTAATCGGGAGATGCCGGCAGCGATTGGAGACCGCTCTCAGGCAACCGCCCCAAAAAGCACGGCCGAGAGGAATAATAGACCGTGCACGCGACCGACAGGCTGAGAGGAAAGAGATAGCCGCGTCGATACAACACAAGAGAAACGGAGGTTCACCGCCGCCGCTTCTCAGGCAGAAAGGTGGAAAAAACAATGTCATACGATTATCTTCTGACAATAGCAATCATCCTGCTGTTCACGAAAATTTTCGGTCTGACGAGCGAACGAGTTCACATGCCGCAGGTCGTCGGCGCGCTGGTCGCCGGTGTCCTTGTCGGTCCGAGTGTGCTCAACTGGGTCGGTGAGACCGACTTCCTTGTCAAGGCAGCCGAGCTCGGCGTTATCATCCTGATGTTCAACGCCGGCATGGATACCGACCTCGAGGAGCTGAAAAAGACTGGCTTCGCCTCGTTCATTATTGCAATGATCGGCGTCATCGTACCGCTTCTTGGCGGCATGGGCTGCTATCTTCTGTTTGACAGCAACCCGAGCGATCAGATGAATCTGCTCAAGGCTGCGTTCATCGGCGTCGTTCTGACGGCAACCTCGGTTTCGATCACGGTCGAGACCCTGCGCGAGATGGGCAAGCTGAAGAGCCGGGTCGGCACAGCGATACTGGGCGCCGCCGTTATCGACGATATTCTGGGTATTGTCGTCCTGACCATCCTGAGCGCTCTGACTGATCCTTCGGTACGCCCGGTATTCGTTCTGGCGCGCATCGTAGCGTTCTTTGTATTCGTTGCGGTCGTCGGCCTGATCATGTACAAGGCGTTCAGCAAGATGGAGGAGAAGTGGCACAAGCATCGCCGCATTGCGATTTACGCGGTCGCGTTTGCACTGCTGATGAGCTATGTTGCAGAGCGCGTGTTCGGCATCGCCGACATCACGGGCGCATACTTCGCGGGCATCGTCCTCTGCTCGCTGTCTGATGTGCGCGACTACGTTGCAAGCAAGACCAACGTGCTCGGCTATATGCTGTTCTCTCCGCTGTTCTTTGCATCCATCGGCATCAAGACCAATCTGGAGGGTCTGACCGCCCAGATGTTCGCCTTCGCGGTCGTTCTGACGATTGTTGCAATCCTGACCAAGATCATCGGCTGCGGCCTTGGCGCAAAGATTATGGGATTCCAGACTTACGATGCGTTCTCCATCGGTCTGGGCATGGTATCGCGCGGTGAGGTTGCGCTGATCGTTGCGCAGAAGGGCGAGCAGGCCGGTCTGATCGATCCGCACATGTTCCCGCCGATCGTTCTGGTCGTTATCGTCACCACGCTCGTAACGCCGATCCTGCTGAAGTTCGGCATGAAGAAGCACACTCCGGCAAACACTGAGTTTTCCGCACAGGAAGCCGCGAATATGCCGAAGAACAGCAGATTCTAAAGACTGTCGCAAATCGTTATCTCAAAGGACCGCACACTGTGCGGTCCTTTTGCTTGCCGACGGCGGCGGAATGTGTTATACTGAACACAGTATCGCCTGCTGTGTGCTGCGGCAGGAAAACGAGCTTTTACTGGAGGAAAAACCAAATGAATAAAACGAAGCTTCTGCCGCTCACGGCGGCGGCGCTCGCCATTCCGGGCATCGGTCTGCGCGCGCTGCATCTGCTGAACGGCTTTGACGTTGACAGTGGTCTGCCAACAGCAGGCAGTCCGTGGGTATGGGTCTGCACCGCGTTCTTCGTGCTGTGCGCCGTGCTGTACGGCGTGCTCGCCGCGCCGCTGCGCGCGAAGGAAAGCGTGCCGTTCGAAAAGCTGCTCGGCACGGATAACGAGCTGTTCCGCATGACAGCCGTCATCGCCGGCATGCTGCTCATCGCCGGCAGCGCAGGCTATCTCTACTTCACCTTCACCATGCAGGAGGAAGGCGCGGCGCTGTGGTCGCATGTGCTGGAGATCGTCTACTCGATCACGGGCATCGGCAGCGGCGTGTGCATGATCGCCTTCACCAAGGCGCAGGGCGCGTCCTATCTGACGTCGGATGCGGCGAAATGCGTGCTGCTGCCGCTGTTCTGGAGCGCGCTGCACCTGCTCGTCAACTACCGCATGACCTGCACCGATCCGCGCCTGCCGCTGTTTGCGTTCGGCCTGATCGCGGACGTCATGCTCGTGCTCGCGTTTTACTGCCTCGCGCGTCTGCTCTACGGACGTCCGCAGCCGATGCTGCTCGCGCTGTTCGGCGCTCTTGCGTCGGTTATGTCGTTCTCCGACCTCGGCGGCTACGGTCTCGCGCGCCTGATGGGCGTGACCTCGGTCACGTGGCCGGTCAAGATGTTGCTGCGCAGCGGTCTGTCGGCTGTGGGCTGCATCTACGTGCTCGCGCAGCTTTTCGTGCTGTGCGCGAGAAACGCAGATCACGCGGAATAAGGAGGAAACCACATGCTTTTCGTATGCTACCCCAAGTGCTCGACCTGCCAAAAGGCGAAAACCTGGCTCGAGGAACAGGGCGTTTCCTTTGAGGAGCGCGACATCAAGACGGACAACCCGACCGAGGCGGAGCTGCGCGAATGGCACCGCCGCAGCGGTCTGCCGCTCAAGCGGTTCTTCAACACAAGCGGCCTTCAGTACAAGGCGCTCGGCCTCAAGGACCGACTGCCTGAGATGAGCGAGGACGAGCAGTATGCGCTGCTCGCGACCGACGGCATGCTCGTCAAGCGGCCGCTGCTCGTCGGGGAGGACTTCGCGCTGCCCGGGTTCAAGGAAAAAGAGTGGCAGGAAAAGCTGAAAGGCTAAGCGATGAACTGCCCGGAGTTTTCTCCGGGCAGTTTCTTTTCAGATATTCGCAAAAAAGAGTTGACATGCGGCGGCTGATACTGTATAATAAATCTTGCTTATCGGGCAAGACACGGAACGGTATCGAAGCGGTCATAACGAGGCGGTCTTGAAAACCGTTTGTCCGAAAGGGCGCGTGGGTTCGAATCCCACCCGTTCCGCCAATTATTTTGATTGAGACGGGTTGAGAAACCACAAAAACTGCATAACTTGACATGGAGACGTACCCAAGCTGGTGAAGGGGCTCCCCTGCTAAGGGAGTAGGTCGAGAAATCGGCGCGAGAGTTCAAATCTCTCTGTCTCCGCCATGAAAGCTGCACTTTTCATAACAAAAAAGTGCAGCTTTTCTGCGTTTAAGGATAGAAAATGATAACTTTTAGAACGACTTAATTTTCCTTGACAGCAATCGTGACAGCAACGGGCTAATTTACGGCGCCCAAACTGGAGATCAGCTCCTCCATACGGGCGGCACTGTTGCGCTGCATTTGATCACTGACATGAGCATAGGTTTTCAGCGTGAACGAAGCTGTACTGTGACCTAAATTTGTCTGTACAGTCTTAATATCATCGCCGTTTTCCAGCGAAATCGTAGCGAATGAGTGGCGCAGAGAATGAAACGTGTAATCATCCATACCGCAGGAACGCAGCAGACGCTTGAGGTGCTTGTACACGGTCTGATGGTTTAGTGCGCGGCCAAATTCGTTGGTGAAGACCAGATCAAACGGATTGTTCCACAGCGGTCCGGCGGCTAAACGCTGACGCTGCTGCTTGGTGCGCTGCTTCTGAAGCGTAAGCATAGCTGTTTCAGCCAGAACAATGCGCCGCTGCTTGTTCTCTTTTGGAGCAATGAGCGTATAGCTGTAATCGCCTTTCTTGCATTTCTGTTGGAGCTGCTGCCGTACAACAAGGCTGTTCTGGTTCCAGTCAATATCAGCCCAGCGCAAGCCGAGAATTTCGGACTGGC
>CAVIRF010000014.1:0-27203 GCA_963645185.1 Coprococcus eutactus
CCTTGTCGCTGAGCACCTTGGTGATGTGCGCGACAACGCCCGGCTTGTCCTGCTGCACGACGATGACCGTGCTGTATTCGCCGGTGAAGTCGACCTCGACGCCGTTGATGCGCGCGATGCGGCACTTGCCGCCGCCGAGCGACTCGCCGCGGATGATCATGACCTGACCGGCGGCGTTCTCCATGCGGATGTCCACGGTGTTCGGGTGAACGTCGGTCTCGGTCTCGCACGGCGTGAACGAGTAGGACATACCGCGCTCGGTGGCGATGGAGAACGAGTCGCGGATACGGGTGTCATCGGTCGAGAAGCCCATGATGCCGCCGAGCAGGGCGCGGTCGGTGCCGTGGCCGTGGTAGGTCTTGGCGAACGAGCCGTACAGGGTGAAATCCACCTTTTTGAGCGGCGGCGCGATCATCTTGTGCGCGAGGTATGCGATGACCGCCGCACCGGCGGTATGTGAGCTGGAGGGACCGATCATGTTCGGCCCCAGCACATCAAAAACACTGATAAAGGACATGGGGGATTACTCCTTACTGTGCGGAAGTCTTGCAGATAAACTTGCGGTAGATGGTCTCTACGATAACGCCGATGGCGTTGTCTCCGGAAACGTTGCAGGCGGTGCCGAACGAGTCCTGCGTGATGTAGAGCGCTACCATGATCGCGCAGATCGGGCCGCTCGGGTCGCCGGCCTCGGTGCCGAAGATCATGTACAGGAAGGGCAGCGCGGTCATGATGGAGCCGCCGGGTGCGCCGGGAGAGGCGACCATGGCGATGCCGAGGGTCATGATGAACGGGATGACCGTGCCGATGGAGATCGGCAGCTGGTTCATCAGGCAGACCGCCGTTGAGCAGGCGGTGATGGTGATCATCGAGCCTGCCATGTGGATGTTCGCACACAGCGGAACAGTGAAGTTGCGGATCTCAGCGGAAACGCCGTCCGCCTCAGCGCACTGGAGATTGACCGGGATGGTAGCCGCAGAGGACTGCGTGCCGAGCGCGGTCGCGTAGCCGGGGATCTGGTTGCGGATGAGGGTGAGCGGATTTTTGTGGCTGACCAGACCTGCGATGATGAACTGGATGCAGATGCAGATCAGGTGCATAATGATAACGACGATGAATACCTTCCAGAGGATGCCGAGGATGGCAAAGGTCTTGCCGGACTTGGTCATGTCGGTGAAGGTGCCGCAGATGTAGAGCGGCAGCAGCGGAATGATGACCGAGTGCAGCACGCAGTCGATGATGCCGGAGAAATCGGATACGCCGTTGTAGAGCGTGTCGCCGATGGTCTTGCCGCGCAGGCTGGACAGGCACAGACCGAGCACGAACGCGAGCACGACGGCGGACAGCGTGTTCATCAGCGCCGGGATCTCCAGGCTGAAATACGGCTCGAGCGAGTTGCCGGCGGTCGCGGCGATCTTATCGAGGGCATCAGCGCTCATGAAGTGGGGGAACAGGGTGTCGGAAACGAAGAACGAGGCCGAGCCTGCGATGAGCGTCGAGCAGTAGGCGAGCACGACCGTGATGAGCAGCAGCTTGCCTGCGCCGCTCTTGAGGTTCGCGATGCCCATGGTGACATAGGCGAGGATCATCAGCGGAATGATGAACGACAGGAACTGGCTGAAGAACGACGAGAGCGTCACCACAAAGCGGCAGAAGCCCTCCGGCAGGAACTGGCCGAACAGGATGCCGACGATGATGGCGATGATGAGTTTGGGCAGAAGCCCGAGCTTGAACTTTTTCTTTTCTTCCATTACTTTTCTCCTCCTTGATTTTGCGGCGCAGACCCCTCTTTTATAACTTTTCATCTGCTGCCGTGAAAGCCTGCCGTGCGTCCCCTGTATTTTGGGCACAAAAAAACCACTTATTTTCGGCAGAGTGCTGTAAAATAGATGGCTGGTTTTGTGAACAAAGTACAAAAGAAAAATTCTGTGGCAAACTTCCAATTTCTTTCTTGACCCGTTTATGAAATTAGTATATTCTGTTTATAGAATTAAGTCAAATTCATATATTCGATGATTTCAATTAAAATTTTTCATAACGAAGAAAAAGGGGGAAAACGCATGGAACTCCGCCAGCTTGCAACGTTCATCCGCGTGGCGCAGTTCAAGAGCTTTTCGCGCGCGGCGGAGAGCCTTGGCTACTCGCAGTCGGCCGTGACCGTACAGATCCGCCAGCTCGAGGAGGAGCTGGATACGCGCCTGTTCGACCGCATGGGCAAGCGTATCGCGCTGACCGACACGGGCGAGCGCTTCTTTAATCATGCCTGCGACATCATGAGTCAGGTCAATCAGGCGCGCCTGTCCGTCACCTCCACGGCGGAGCTGCACGGCACGCTGCATATCGGCACGATCGAGTCGCTCGCGTGCCTGAAGATGCCGACCGTGCTGCATCTTTACCGAAAATATAATCCGAAGGTCTCCATCCGCATCACAGTCGGTGAGCCGGAGGAGCTGATCGAGCGGATGGAACGCGGCGAGCTGGATATGATCTATGTGCTCGACGAGCCGCTGTACAGCAACAACTGGCACAAGCTGATGGAGCAGCGCGAGGAGATCGTGTTCGTCGCCTCCGCGTCGCTGAGCGGCGAGCTGAGCGGACGCGAGCTGACGATCGAGGAACTGCTCGCACAGCCGTTCTTCCTGACCGAGCAGGACAACTACCGCCGCGTGCTCAACCGCCGCCTTGCCGCGCGCCGCACCATCCTCACGCCGTCGCTGGAATGCGGCGATACCTCGCTGCTCATCCGCATGCTCGAGATCGACCGGGGCGTGTCCTTCCTGCCGTGGTACGCGGTCGAGAGCAGCGTGCAGCAGGGCAGGCTGATCCGGCTTTCGGTCGAGGACTGCTACATCTCGCTCTACCGTCAGATATTCTGCCACAAGGAGAAATGGCGCACGCGCGAGATGGATGAATTCGTCCGCGTTGCGAAGCTGGCAGACGAATAATAAAACGGGGGCAGAAGAATGATTTTCTGCCCCTGAAAAAATTTTTTTGAAAAATTTCGAAAAAACTATTGACGAAACGGCAAAAGGTCTGTATAATACATATTGTTCGCTGCGGTTGACACCGACGAACAACAACTTAACAAGATGGAGAGTTGGCTGAGTGGTCGAAGGCGCACGATTGGAAATCGTGTAGGCGTGATGAGCGTCTCTAGGGTTCAAATCCCTAACTCTCCGCCAAAAATGAGCTGTGATCGAAAGATCGCGGCTCTTTTTGTATTCTGCGATAAATACAGAAAAACCGCCCGAAAGGGCGGCAAATTGACAAGCAAAGTCGCTGCATGATATAATATGTGCGCCAGTATGAGACGGCAAGGTTATTCCCCCGAGTAAGGGGGTGACGCGCATGACAACAATGGAGGTACTTACACTTCTGATGCTGCTTGCGACGGTTATCTTCGGTATTTTGAACTACACGAAGAAATAGCCGCCACCTGAAAGGCAGCGGCGTTTTCCTCAAGCTGTAAACTTATGCAGGGGAACGACCGCACCGGCAAGTGAAAGCCGTTCTCATACTGGTATTATACTTCAAACGCTCCGGCTTTGTCAAGATGACACCGGGGCGGTTTGCGTTATGACAAACCGAAAAGACCTGTGAGGTGATCGGGATGGGCTACATTCGCCGTCCTTCCTATTATAAAGATTTTTGCTGTATCGCGTCGGACTGCACGGAAAACTGCTGTATCGGCTGGGAGATCGACGTAGACGAGGAGACGCTTGCGTATTATAAAAGCATCGGCAGCGACTTTTCAAAGCGCCTGTGCGCCGCCATTGCCCCGGCAGACGAGCAGGCAGGGGAGAACGCACACTTTATCCTCGACGAGCGCGAGCGCTGTCCGTTCCTGAACGAGAAAAACCTGTGCGAGGTATACCTGAACCTCGGCGAGGAGCACATGGCGCAGATCTGCACCGACCATCCGCGCTATTACGAGTGGTTCGCAGGCGGCCGCGAGGACGGCGTGGGCCTGTGCTGTGAGGCGGCGGCCGAGCTCATTCTGCGTCGCAGAGACCATCCGCAGTGGGACGTGACCGGCGAGGCGGACGAGGAGCCGGATGAATTCGAGCAGGCGCTGTTCGCCATGCGAGACCGGCTGTTCGCCATCATCAAGCCGGAGACGCCGGTTT
Organism: Coprococcus eutactus; assembly: GCA_963645185.1. Classification (GTDB taxonomy): domain Bacteria; phylum Bacillota; class Clostridia; order Oscillospirales; family Butyricicoccaceae; genus Agathobaculum. The sequence goes on from CAVIRF010000014.1 coordinate 4,128, forward strand.
CCTTCGACGAAAAGCTGGATCAGCTGCACCTTGCCTGCTGCGCAATGCAGAACGAGTACGACGACCTGCTGTTCCCTGTGGAGGGGGACGCCGAGTACGCGGACGAGGAGGACGAGGGCGAGCCGTTCAGCTGGTCGGGCATGTTCTGGTCCGAAGCGTGCCTGAAAGCGCTTACGGAGCGCCTCATGTCCCTGGAAATCAACAAGGAGGACTGGCGCGAGCTGCTGGAAGGCGTGCACGCACGTGTCCCCGAGCTGCTGGCGCACCGCGCGGACTTCCTCGCCGCCTACGCCGACCACCTGTACGAGTACGACGAGCTGCTCGAGTATTTCGTCTACCGCCATTTCATGAAGGCGCTGGGCGACGATGTGCTGATCGAAAAGGTGCAGTTTGCGCTCATCGGCGCGTGCTTCATCCAGCTGCTCGACATTTACCGCTGGCTAACCGATGGCGAGCTGAACCACTGGGAGCAGATCTGCCTGTGCAAGGCATACTCGCGCGAGATCGAATACAACGAGGACAACGTAGAGGCCGTTTCACGGTTTCTGACGATGGATTAGAGAATATGAAATCCCCTGCATCGAAACGCTGTGAGCGCCGGTGCAGGGGATTTTTTTGCTTCACGGGAGCGCATCGAGCACCGCATCGCTCAGATGAACGGGGGACAGACCGCACGCTGTGCAGCGCTGTGCGAGCGAGCAGATAAATTCCTCGTCGCATGAGACATCCGAAAGCGTCATGAGTGGCAGCCATCCGCGTGCGGTCTCGGTCTCCGTGCGCAGACCGAAGGTCGTATAATGCCCGAGCAGGGCGGAAAAGCAGCTTTCCTTCACCGGAAGATAACGGCAGACCTGCATGAAAACCCCTCCTTTTTCTCCATCATACGCCATGTAGGGCGCAAAAGGGCGCGAACACTGTCGAGCAGAAAAAATTTCGGAAAATTTGTGAGGAATTGACCGAATGAGGTCAATTTTCCCGGCGTCCGCGCTATGGGTAGAGGGATCTTCGGCGACGGGAGGTGAAAGCACATGACGACCGAGGTTATTATAGCAGGCATGAGCCTGCTCGGGACGCTCGCCGGTTCGTTCGGCGGCATTTACGTTTCGGGCAGCCTGACGCAGTACCGTCTGCGTCAGCTCGAGGAAAAGGTGAACCGCCACAACAACCTGATCGAGCGCACGTTCAAGCTGGAGCAGGAATGCGCCGTGCTCGAGGAACGGGTGCGCGCGGCGGACCGGCGGATAGACGGACTGGAGGAGGAACAGACATGAACTGGAAGGTAAGAATAAAAAATCCGTGGTTCTGGGTGGGCATCGTGAGCGCGGTCGTGAGCGCGCTGCGTCTGGACATAAACGCGCTGACGAGCTGGGACGCGGTGTGGAGCTGCCTTGTCGGCATCATCGCGAACCCCGTGCAGCTCGGAACGCTGTGCCTGACCGTGCTGAGCGTGTTTATCGACCCCACGACTGCCGGTCTGGGCGACAGCGCCCGTGCGCTGACCTATCAGAAGCCTGCTGATTTTTAGGGCAGTATCGCAGCAAAAAACGCCATCGCCTGAGAACATCTCTCTGCGATGGCGTTTCTTTTTACTTTTTGTCGCGCAGGCGAAGGGCGAGCGCAGGCTTGCGCGTCGTGATGTTGCGCACGCCCTGCTGGAGGAACCAGTCGAGGAAAATCTCCTCGTTGACCGTCCATGCGGAGAGGGCGATGCCGTTCGCCTTCAGCGTTTCGATGAAGCGGCGCGTAATGAGCACCTGATTCATGTTGACCGTCGAGATGCCGTGTTCTCGGCAGACCTTCGTGATGGTCTCGGCGGCGGTCAGCTCGAAATCCGGGATGTTGCGGTAGTTCAGGTACAGGTCGGGGACATACTCCTCGATGTTGAGGTAGACCTCGGCGCAGTCGTGCAGTTCGGGGTGCTCGGCGAAGATGTTGACGTCGACCGAGCCGGAGAAGATGAGGCGGCCGGACATGCCGCATTCTGCGGCGAGCGCCGCGACAGCCGGTTCGAGACCGCGCTCCTTGAGGTCGCAGTTGATGCGAACGCCGGGCTTCGCGGCGGCAAGGGAAAGCACCTCGCGCAGCGTCGGCGCGGTGTGGTCGGCGGCGTCATGGCCGAGCGCGAGCGTTCCGTCCGCAAGGCGGCGCACATCGACCTCAAAGGCGTCGGCCGCGGTCGAGAGCGCATATTTCACGCAGGCAAGGCTGTTGTCGGGCGTACCGTCCGAGCCGGAATGCGCGGTGATCTGAACTTTATCTGACATGGAAAAACTCTCCTCCCATGGGGAAAATCAAAAGCGTGGGAGCAGGGCGCTCCCACGCTTTATTATAAGCCTGAACCCTGCGGCAGAACAAGACCAAATCGCGCGATTTTACGATAATTTTGCGGAAGGAAATGCGGCGCCGTCACTCATTGAGATAGCGCAGGCGGCGGAGAAATTCTTCGTTATCGGTCTTTTCACATATGGCGTCGATGCCAGAGGAGACGATCCATACCGCCATGCCGCGCCGGGCGCACATCACGAGCAGATCAATGATCATTTTGTGGTGCGTGCTCTCCTGTCCGGCGAACGGAAAGAAGCAGATGAGCAGGCGCGGATTGAGCAGGTACCACCGGTAGTAGGAAAAGCGAAGCCGGTCGGGGAGGGCCCAGCTGCTCAAGGGCCGCAGCAGCATTTCCTTCGAAAACCAGCGCGAGGCCTCGGATAAAATGCTGGACACGATCTTTTTGCGGACGATGTGCTGTCCGGCCTTGGGGATAAGGCTGGTGCACAGATTGTCGAGCGCGGTCATGTTGTCGAACAGCACGCCGCCGGGGCGGTCGGGCCGCTCAATCTGAATGCCGATCTCGGTGCCGATGACGCGGCCGAGCTCGCCGGGCTCGTACAGGCGGCCGTTCAGCCGGAAAAAGCCGTCCGTCCAGCCGCCGTCTTCCAGAAAGCAGTCGTGCAGGCGGCGGCCGGTGTTGTAGTTTTCGTCGCGCAGAAAGGCGATCTCGCCGCTCCGGATGTCAAACGTCATCGGCGCGAGCGAGGGAAAGCGCAAATCGCGTACCGAGAGCACCGGAACGCCGTCCGCCATGGCGGTGTGCTCAAAGCGGCGGAAGCCGCTGCTGCCCTCCCAGCCGAGCAGCTCGAACAGCCGGGGGCCGTATTCCTCGGGATACAGGCGGAAGAACGTGCGCCGGTCGCGGATGACGTCGATGCGGCTCGCGTAGCGGAACATGAACGCCTCGTCCATGTCGAACAGGAACACCGCCGTGCCGTGGCTGAGCAGCAGCTGCACGCAGTCCATCAGCCTGTGCAGGTCCTGAAGGCGCAGAATCTCGGTCATCCGGTCGAGCACGAGCAGCTCGCACCCGTTGAACCAGGCGCGGAACACCGACAGACGGTAGTAGTCGAGCATGGAAAGGTCGGTGAGCCGCGTGTTCCACGGCAGATCGAGCCCCATCTGGTGCAGCATGTCGGTCGAGGCGAGCGAGGTCAGCCGTTCGACATTGCGGCGGCGCTGCCGGAAGGGGGAGCTGTGCACGAGCGCGAGCACAAAGTCGCGCATGGTGAGCTCCTTTCCGGCGAAACGGGACTTGTCCAGCACGATGGTGTTCTGCCTTATCCAGCGCTCGAGGCTGGTCGCGCCGGTGCGCTGGCCGCAGCAGAAGGCCCGACCGTCGGTGAGCACGGTGCGGCCCTTGAAGATGTCGAGGTAGGAGGTGCCGGAGGTCAGGTGCTCGTCGACATAAACGCCGATGCACTCGCCGCGTGAGATGGCAATATCGAACTGGTACTGGCCGCTCTCGCTGCGGAAACGCCCGTGGTCGACGCGGATAAGTTCCTCTTTCATGTCAGCCCTCCTGCATCAGCAGCGGCAGCGTGACGCAGCATTCCGTGCCGATGCCCTTGGCGCTGAAAACGCGCAGGCCGTAGTTCTCGCCGAACATCAGGCGGATACGGCTGTTGACGTTGCGCAGCGCGATGCCGCCGCACTTTTTGTCGCCGGAGGACGGGCTGCCGTGCGCGAACTCCTCGTTGAGCTGGGCGACCTGCTCCTCGGAAATGCCGACGCCGTTGTCCTTGACGCGCAGGAATAGCGTGTTCGCGCTGTTCTCGATGGAGATATGCACGGTTCCGTGCTCCATCCTGCCCTCCAGACCGTGCACGACGGCGTTCTCCACGAGCGGCTGAAGGATGAGCTTGGGCATCCGCGCCTCGAGCAGGTCCTCGTTTTCCATTTCAAGCTCCATTTCCAGCTTGTCGCCGAAGCGGCAGCGCTGGATGGTGAAATAGTTTTCCGCGTTGTCGAGCTCGTCGGAGAACGTGACGTACTCCTGCACGTTCGAGATGGTATAGCGGAAGAAGGTCGCGAGGGCTTCGGTCGTCTCCGCGATGTCCTCGCAGTCCGCGAGCAGCGCGTCCGAGCGGATGGCCTCGAGGGCGTTGTAGAGGAAATGCGGATTGATCTGGTTCTGGAGCGCCAGATATTCGGCCTGCTTCTGCCGCAGACGGGTGATCTCCTCGCCGTGCAGGCGGTCCTCGATCTCGTGGAAGAACGCGGAGATCTCGCGGCAGCGGCTCCAGTCCACCTGAAGCACGGCGTCAAGATCGCCGTCCCTGCGGTAGCGCCGGAGCGCGCGGCGCAGTTTCCATTGTGTTTTCAGCCACATGAGCGACACCTACCTGTACAGCTTTTTATAGTCCGAGGGACTGATACCGGTCGTTTTCTTGAACAGACGGGAGAAATACTTCAGATCGCGGTAGCCGACCTGCTCGGCGACGTCCTGCACGGCGTTCTCGTCGCTGCACAGCAGCTCCTTTGCCTTGTTCATGCGCAGCTCGGTCAGATAATCCATGAAGTTCTGTCCGGTCTCCTTTTTGAACATGGCGGAGAAATACGTGGCGTTGAAGCCGATCGCGCTGCTCACATCCTCAAGGCGCAGCGCCTCCTGATAGTGCTGCTGGATGAGTCGCTTGGCGTCCGTGATGGGACGGGCCTCGCGCTGCGAGCGCTCGCTGCGCAGCCGGTCGAGCTCGGAGAGAACGCCGTCGTGCAGCAGGCGGAACAGCTCCTGCGCGTTGGTGGCCTGCCACAGGCCGTCCAGCATGCGCTGATAGAAGCCGTCGTCGGCCTCGCCGCTCTGCTGTATGCCGTAGCGTACCGCGGTGAGGATCTGGGTAAACCAGTCTTCGAGCAGCTGGCCCCAGAGCGGCTGCGCGGACATGACCTCGCGGTAGCTGTCCTCGAGCTCGGCGGTGTACTGCTCGTCGTTCAGATATTCGGCGGCCTCCTGCAGGCGGCGTCTGCGGCTGCTGTCCATCGTGTAATGCCGGTCGAAATCGGGCGGGTCGGTCTCGGCGTCGCGCAGGACCGGGGTATGACACAGGCGGTCGATGCACAGCCAGAGCGCTTCGCGCATGGAGGAGGCGAGCTCGTCGGGGGAGGTGCGGCGGCCGCCGAGACAGATCGTCGCCCGGATGCCCCAGAACAGGTCGCGCTGCTTTTCAATCTCCTTGCGTATCTTGGTGAAGCACTGCTTAACCTCGACCGGCTGATACGCCGGCAGGTAGACCGCGACGGCGACGCCCTCCCGGCGCACGGCCGCGGCAAAGCCGCATTCGAGCTGCCCGAGCTCCTGCCGGACGATCTCGAGCGTGTGCTTAAGCATGGCGCGCACGCCGTCCGGGTTTTCCCGGGCAGAGGGGATATCCGGCTTGACAATGGCGGCGGAATAGCGGCCGCCGGACGGCAGACCGGCATCCAGATTGAACGAGCGCACCGTACTGGAGGTGCGGACGCCGCCGCTTACCTCGCTCATCAGCATGTCGATGACGCGCTCCTGTTCGCGCTCGTCGCTCTTTTTCAGTCGGTATTCGATCGAGGCCTGCTCGCTGAGCTTGCCCTTGAGGCTGATGAGCAGGTCGGTCATCTCCTGTGCCTTGAGCGGCTTGAGCAGATAACCCTCCACGCCGTACTTGAGCGCGTTCTGCGCATATTCGAACTGGGCATAGCCGCTCACGACGATAAAATGCAGGCCGGGCTGGATCTGCTTTGCCTGACGGATGAGGTCGATGCCGTCAAAGCCGGGCATGCGGATGTCGGTCACGAGCAGGTGCGGCTGCTTGTCGCGTATCAGCTCAAGCGCACGCATGCCGTCGTTCGCCGTGCCGACGATCTCGAAGCCGAGTCCCTGCCAGTCGATCAGCTTCTGCATGAGCAGGATGACTTTTTTCTCGTCATCCGCAAGAACTACTTTCAGCATGTTTGAGCTCCTTCATTCAACAGAGAAAAGAAAAGGGAAAACGAGTATCGCATCGCTTTCCCTCATCTCTGTTATTTTACCATGTTACCATAAAATTTCCAACCGGGAAATTATTCGTAATCCGCAACGTTGGAGGAGTCGATCCAGGTGTTGTCGGTAACGATCTCGGTGGTCTCGAGCGTGCCGCCGTCGAGCAGCGTTACAGCAGCCTCGATGCTATTTGCAGCCATTGCGCCGCCGTTCTGAGAAACGGTACCGGTGATGCGGCCGTCCTGAATAGCCTCGAAGCCGTCCGGGGTGCCGTCAACGCCGGAAATAATGATGCCGGAGTTAGCGCCTGCTGCGTTGCCTGCGCCTACTGCCATGCCGTCATTCTCGCAGACGATAGCGTCCAGATCGTAAGCGGACAGCCAGCTCTCAACGGTAGCCTGTGCGCTTGCGGTGTCCCACTGGCAGTCAGCCGGAGCAACGACCTGCTTGATCTCGGGGTAGTTCTTCAGAACATTCTCATAGCCTTCCATACGCTGCAGGCCGCCTGCGTCGCCGGACGGGCCGGTCAGGATAGCGATGTTGCCCTTGCCGTTCAGGAGCTTTGCAACCTGCTCCATCTCGGTCTCGCCTGCCTTGACATTGTTGCCGTAGGAAACAGCGGAGATGCCGTTGTCCTGCCAGTCGGTGCAGGCAGAGATGATGTTGATGACGACTACGCCTGCGTCAGCAGCGGACTTTGCAGCGTCAGCCAGGCCGTCCGGGTCAAACGGCTCGAACAGGATAGCTTCGTAGCCCTCGGATACGCACTGCTCGATCTGGCTGATCTGAGTAGCGGCGTCCTGATCGGCGCTGAGGATGGTCAGGTCAACGCCCAGCTCCTTTGCCTTGGCCTCAGCGGCCTCGGAAACAGCGATCTGGAATGCGTTGGTCTGGTGCTGCTGGATGAGTGCGATCTTGTGGCCGGAGCCGGAAGAGCTGCTGTCAGCAGCGGTGTCGGAACCGGAGTTGTCCGAACCGGAAGTGGAGCTGCTGCCGCAGCCGGTAGCGAGGCCCAGCGTCATAACGCCAGCCATCAGCATAGCAAGAAGTCTCTTTTTCATAATGTTTTCCTCCTTAGACTCTATGTAAAGGCGTGTGCGCCTTTTACAGCGAATTAGTTTTTCTTGGCCTTGCCCTTGACGTCGATCAGGACGGCAACGACGATGATAACGCCCTTGACGATCTTCTGCCAGTGGGAAGATACGCCCATGATGTCCAGACCGTTTGCGATGACGGTGATCAGCAGGCAGCCGATGACAACGCCCCACGGCTTGCCGACGCCGCCGGTCATGGATACGCCGCCGACAACACATGCGGTGATGGCGTCCATCTCATAGCTCTCTGCTGCGGTCGGCTGGCCGATGGTGACACGGGAGGTCATCAGGAAGCCGCACAGACCTGCGAGCAGACCGGCGATGGCGAAGGTGGAAATACGGATCGCGGTGGTGTTGATGCCGGATACGCGAGCTGCCTGCAGGTTGCCGCCGCAGGCGTATACCCGGCGTCCGTAAACCGTTTTGGAGAGAACAAATGCGCAGATGATGATAACGACGACAAGGAAGATGGACAGCATCGGGATGCCTGCGATGGAGGAGGCAGCGACGGCCTTGTATTCCTTGCTGATGCCGGTGATCGGCTTGCCCTTGGAGGTCAGCAGTGCGAGACCGCGGACAGCCGTCATCGAGCCGAGGGTCATGATGAACGGGGGCAGGTCGCCGATGGCAACGCCGACGCCGTTGACTACGCCGACCGCAAGGCCTGCGAGCATCGCGACGACGAGCGGCACGATCAGCGGATACTGACCATTGCCGAGCAGCGCGGCGAGGATGCCGGCGAAGGCGACGGTCGAGCCGACCGACATATCAAAGCCGCCTGCGATGATGACGAACATCATGCCGAAGGCCAGAATGCCGTTGATGGAGGCCTGCTTGAGGATGTTGACGAGGTTGCTCGGTGCGATGAAGCTCGGCTTCAGGCAGGTAAGAGCAACGACCAGTACGATGAAGATCAGGAAAATGAAGTATTCGCTGATCAGTTCTTTGATGTTTTTCTGTTTCATGTTCTCTTTTCTCCTTATACTTCGATCGCGGAGGCGAGCGTCATGATGCGTTCCTGCGAGAACTCATCGCGCTTCACCTCACTGGAGAGATTACCCTCGCACATTACCATGATGCGGTCGCAGACGCCCATCAGCTCGGGTATCTCGGACGAGATCATGATAACGGCCTTGCCCTGCTGGACCAGCTTGCCGAGCAGCAGGTAAATATCGCGCTTGGCGCCGACGTCGATGCCGCGCGTCGGCTCATCGAGGATGATGACGTCCGGGTCGTTCAGCAGCCATTTCGCGATGACGATCTTCTGCTGGTTGCCGCCGGAGAGGTTGCCTGCGATCTGATCGCCGGAAGGAGTCTTGATGTTCAGCTTTTTGATGTACTCCATGGAAGCGGCGCGCGCCTTGCTCTTGTTGTAGAGACCGTGGCTGAGCAGCTTTTTGATGGCGACCATGGCGATGTTGTCGTTGACCGAACCGCTGAGGTTCAGGCCCGTGACCTTTCGGTCCTCGGTGATGAGCGCCACGCCCTCCTTGATGATGTCCTTGGGGGAGTGGACGGTGACTTTTTTGCCCTTGACGTAAATCTCGCCCTGCGACAGCGCGTGCATGCCGAAGATGCCCTCGACCAGCTCGCTGCGTCCTGCGCCTACCAGACCGCCGATGCCGAGGATCTCGCCGCGGCGGACCGAGAAGCTGACGCCCTTTACCTTGTTGTCTGCGCGGACGATGTTCTTCGCCTCGAAGATCACATCGCCGATCTCCGCATCGAGCTTGGGGAATACGTCGGTGATCTTGCGGCCGACCATCATTTTGATGAGCTGCGCCTCGTCGAGATCCTTGGTCTCGCCCGAACCGATGTACTGACCGTCGCGGTAAACGCTGACGCGGTCGCAGATGGAGAAAATCTCGTCCATGCGGTGCGAGATGTAGATGATCGCAACGCCCTTTGCGGTCAGGTTGCGGATGTGCTCAAACAGCAGCTCGACCTCGCGGTCGGTGATGGCGGCCGTCGGCTCGTCCATGACGATGACCTTGGCGTTGATGGAGATCGCCTTGATAATCTCGATCAGCTGGCACTGCGCAACGGTGAGGTTGCGGAGCTTTTCCTTCGGAGAAACGTGCAGGCCGCACTCCTTGATGAGCTTTTCGGCCTCCGCGATCTCTGCCTTCGCGTCGACCAGACCGTTCTTGCGAAGCTCTCGGCCGACGAAGATGTTTTCATACACGGACATATCCAGAATAGGATTGAGCTCCTGATGGATCATCGCAACACCGTGATCCATGGCCTCCTTCGGGTTGGATACGTGATACGGCTGACCGTTGAAGATGATCTCGCCGCCTTCGTCCTTTGTGTAGATACCCATCAGAATTTTCATCAGGGTGGATTTGCCGGCGCCGTTCTCGCCCATCAGTGCGTGAACCTCGCCCGGCTTTACCTGAAGCTGCACATGATCCAGCGCCTTTACACCGGGGAAGGTCTTGCTGATATCTTTCATTTCCAGTACATACTCCATGCTGTTCTTCCCTCCTCATGTGTCATTTTATTGTCATGATTTTATCAAACCTGCGCAGATTGGAAAACACACAATCTTCACATCAGGGGGGAGAATTTTTAGAAATTTTACAAATACGGCATTATGCTTAAAACAAGAAAGAAAAACTTGTGCAACATGCATAACAAATATGTAGCGGCGTACAATGAAAAAGCAAAGAAGAGGCAGAAGAAAACGCAGGAGGCTTTGCCTCCTGCGTTTTACCGCGCGCGTTAGCGCGCGCATAAAATCGAATTCGCTTTGCGAATTCATAAAAACCGGGGGCGTGTACCTCGGTTTTTATTCCCCGACTCAGCCGCCGTGGGCGGCGTCGTTCGGGTACTTTTTGCCGGTTTCTCCGGAACCGGCAAAAAAATATAGGGGGCTTTTGAAGCCCCCTATAAAGCGTAAGCGTTTTACTGCTCCCAGTCCTTCTCCTTGAGGTTGGTGTAAATGTACACGCCTGCGGAAACCGAGCAGAGCAGGAACATGATGACCGACAGTGCGGCCGAACGGTTGTAGGCCAGATACTTGTTGAACTGGTCGAACAGCGCGATACCCAGCATCTTCGGGGAGTTGCCGCCCATCAGGTACGGGGTGGTGAACGAACCAACGTTGGTCATGAATACGAACGTGCCTGCGATGATGACGTCCTTGAGGGACAGCGGCAGGATCATGGAGGTGAATACCTTGAACTTGCCTGCGCCGACATCACGAGCTGCCTCGATGATGCTGTCCGGGATAGCGCCCAGACCGGCGGTGATCATCATTGCTGCAAACGGAATGTTGAACCAGAGGTTCATGATGATCATGCCGCTTGCGTGATACATCAGGCCGAGCTTGAGGTCCATGCCGAAGTGGAGACCGATGCGGTTGATGAGACCGGAGTCACGGATGATGGTGATCATTGCGTAAACCGCGCACATTGCCGGTACGAAACGCGGCAGGAGGTACAGCGTGCCGATGCTCTTTGCGATGCCCGAATGGACGAAGCGCAGATAGAGCGCGAGCAGGTAGGCAACGACCAGCGCGATGACGACGGTCGCGACAACGACGAACAGCGTGTACAGGATGTTCAGGCGCTGTGCCGGCTCGGTGAAGAAGTAAGCGTAGTTGTCCAGCGTGAAGGCGCCGGTGTTTTCATCCTGAAAGCTCTGGATGACAGCGGAGACGATCGGGTAGGCAACGGTCAGCATAACGACGAGAAACGCCGGCAGAACCAGTGCATAAGCGACCAGCTTTTGCTTCAGGGTTTTACTCATTTTATTATCCCCTCGTATCTAAGTTAATGCATGGCTTGTAAAAGTACGGGCTTCAGGTCGGGGCGTCCCGGATGGACCGCCGCGATCACAATGTACTTTTTAGCCGATGGAGCCGATCTCGTTGTCCCAGCGCTCGTTGAACTGAGTGCCAAGGTCGCCGATGGACAGGATGCGGAAGTTGGAAACGTCCAGACCCTGGAGGTCCTCATAACCGGTCATATCCATGTTGGAGGTATCGATCAGCGGAATAGCTGCCATGTCGTTGACCAGGATCTGCTGAGCCTGCTCAGAGAGCATGTAGTTCATGAATGCGTAAGCACCTTCCTCGTTGGAGCCGAAGGTCGGGATGGTCAGAGTCTGGAGAGAGCCGGACAGGGACGGCTCGATCTGGGTGATCTTGATGGTGTCCTTGATGGCGCCCTGTGCACGCTGGCTCAGGACCATGTCAGCCCAGTTCGGGCACATGTCGATCTCGCCCTGGTTCAGCAGGTCCAGAGTACCCTGGTTCTTGTTCGGGTAAACGATGGACCCGCCGGACTTGTACATGTACGGATGGATGGACTTCAGGAACTCAAAGCCCTCGTCCCACTGGTCGACCCACTTCTCGTCGCCGGAGGTGATAGCCTCTTCCGGCAGGAAGTTGTAAACGGAGGTACGAGCGAAGGAGTCGCCAGCGCCGCCGGTGCCGGGAGCGTTGTAAGCGAAGCGGCCCGGATTAGCCTTCATCCACTCGACCAGCTCGTCCATGGTCTTCGGCGGATTCGGAACCTTCTCGGAGTCGTAAGCAAGGATAACGGTGGTGCCGCGGTACGGCTGTGCGTACTCCGGTGCTACCGAGCTCTCTGCCTCAACGGTAGAAGCGTTCGGGATCTTGGACTTGTCGAGCTTTACGAAGGACTCTTCGCCAATCTTGGAGATAATCTTTGCCAAGTCGTCACCGCTCCAGTCGACGATGTCGTAATCGGTGTTGGTCTGGCCTGCCTTGCCGGCAGCTGCTACCATGTCTGCAAGACCCTGAGCGCCGGTACCGGAGAGCATGAACTGCAGCTCAACCTGATACTGATCCTTGTATTCGGAGTTGGTGTTGAAGTCCTCGGTCAGCTTTTCAAAGATGGAGCGGACGTTGTCCGAGCCGGTCGCCCACAGGGTAACGGTGGACTTACCGCCGGAAGAAGCGGAATCGCCGTTGGAGTTGCTGTCGCCGCCGCCGCAGCCGGTGAGGGCTGCCGTCATCATTGCTGCTGCAAGGAAGATCGAACCTAATCTCTTGAGTTTCATTTTTACATTCTCCTTTTTCTCTTATACACACTCTAAGGGGATCGACAGGGGCGTGAAGCTCACCCGGTGTCTACGTCATTCAGGCGCATAACGCGCTGTTTTTCCCGATAAAGGATGCTGTGGTCAAAGTTTACTTGTCGAATATGGTGTGCTTGCCGATGTGCATGCCGACGGACTGACCGACGGACAGCTTCTCGCTGACATCGCGGTCGACGAAGCACTTGATGACGTTGTCACCGTGCTGAATGTTGACGACTACGTAGTGGCCGAGGACCATGATGGTGCGAACCGTGCCGGTGAAATCGCCCGAGCCATCGAGGGAAACGGTAACGTCCTCCGGACGGACGGCGATGGTCTTGTTGTCCTTGTCGATGAAGTTCATCTCGCCGATGAAGGATGCAACGTGACGGGTAGCCGGCTTGTCGTAGATCTCGGTCGGGGTGCCGATCTGCTCGAACTTGCCCTTGTTCATAACGACGATGCGGTGGGAGAGAGCCATAGCCTCTTCCTGGTCATGGGTTACGAATACGACCGTGATGCCCAGGTCGCTCTGGATCTTCTTGAGCTCCTCACGCATCTGCTGACGGATCTTCGCGTCGAGTGCGGAGAACGGCTCGTCGAGCAGGAGCAGCGAGGGCTTGAGGAGCAGGCTGCGCGCGATGGCGATACGCTGCTGCTGGCCGCCGGACATCTGGTTTGGATACTTCTTCTCGCAGCCGCTCATGGATACGAGGGCGAGCATCTTCTTGATGTCTGCGTCGATCTCAGCCTTGGGCACCTTGCGGAGCTTGAGGCCGAAGGCGAGGTTTTCGTAAATGGTCATGTGCGGCCACAGGTTGTAGCTCTGGAATACCATTGCGGTCGGGCGCTTCTCGGGGGGCAGGCCGACGATGGACTTGCCGTCGATGGTGATGTCGCCGCTGGTGACGTCGAGGAAGCCGCCGATGGTGCGCAGGATGGTGGTCTTGCCGCAGCCGGAGGGGCCGAGGAAGGTGACGATCTCACCTTCGTAGATATCGAGGTTGATGTGTTCGACACCGTCGCCGTTGTCGTACTTTTTGGTCATATCTTTGATCTGGAGCTTGATCTTACGTTCGCTCATGGGTTATATATCCTCCTGTATTCGATGGTAGATGTCGTTTTTATTTCATCTTGAAGCCGCCGGAGATCGCTTCCGGTCCGATGTACTTGCGCATTGCGAAGATCATGAGTGCGGACGGGATGATCAGCAGGATCGCAAATACCGCGCCGATCTGGACCGCAGAGGAGTCGAGTACAATGCCGTACATTGCGACCGGCATGGTCTGAACCTTAGCCATACCGACGAGCATGGTGCCCTGTGCCTCTTCCATGGAACCGAGGAAGGTGTAGAGCGTTGCGACCGAGATGCCGGGCATTGCCATCGGGAGCGTTACCTTGAAGAAGGTGCGGATCGGGCCTGCGCCGACATCGCGTGCAGCCTCTTCCTGCTGGCGGTGTACTGCGCGGAACGCGCTCGACGGGAGCCATACCATGAACATCATGGAGTTGATCATGTGGATGATGACGACGCCGGTGTAAGTACCCATCAGGTTGTACTTGTAGAACAGAACCGCGATGGAAGTGTAGATGCCGAGCTTCGGGAATGCGTTGGTCAGCAGGAAGGATAGCATGAACATCTTACGGCCGGGGTACTTGAAGCGTGCGATGGAGTAAGCCGCCGGGATACACAGGATCATGGAAACACCGGTGGTGATGATCGCCACGATGAAGGACTGTGCAATCGAGGAGACCAGACTCTTCTGGCTGAATACGTAGGCCCACCATTTAAAACCCCACTGCTGCGGAAGGATGGCCGGAGCCTGATACTCGTTTGCGAAGGCGAGCATCAGCATGTTGATCATCGGTCCGTAGAAGAACAGGATAAACGCCGCCAGCAGGATAAACTCAAGGAACTTGCGTCGGCCTACTGCATGGTAGAAGCGTTTCGGATTGAGCATTTTGAACATTGAATTCTTACACCCCTTTTTTCTTTCGCCTGCCCGGGAAGATTCTCTCTCTTTCATCGACTGGACCGGCACTACTCATTTCGGAACGTGCTGTTTCCCCCGAAAAGGACAAAAAAACAGTCAGACCTAACACACGACAGTCCGTTCCCACCCGGAAAAGACTCGCCCATGTTACCCTGACTCAAATCTCTGAAAGCAACATTCCTTAACCTTGAGCTCAGTATAACACGCTCTTCGGGAGTGTGCAAGGGGAAAATCACAAAAAGCCGACTTTTTACACAATTCTAACATAATGCGAACACGTGTTTTATGCAGGATGACGAATGTGAAGCGGCGCACACGGTTGCGTGGACAAAACTGGAAGAAAAAACGCTGTGCATATCGCCGAGACAGCGCCCCTCAGCAGGAAACCGGATTATACAATATCACAGGGACAGTTGCAGTTCTGGGTACGGCTATGTTATAATAAGTATATCATTTCGATGGGTTCGAAAAAAGCAGAGGCACGGCGACGGTCGTGTTCATGGAGGATAAGGAAAAAATGGAGCACAAGAGAGAGAAATTTTTGGACGCGCTGCAGGATTGTCCGGTAATTGCGGCGCTCAAGAGTGATGCCGGTCTGGAAAAGGCGATCGCAAGCGATTGCACGACCGTGTTCTTCCTGTACGGCACGATACTGAACATCGCCTCGCTCGTCGAGCGCGTGAAGAAGGCAGGCAAGATCGTTTTCGTCCACGCCGACCTGATCGAGGGCATGACCGCGAAGGATATCACCGCGGACTTCATCGCGCAGAATACGCAGGCGGACGGCATCATCTCGACCCGTCCGAACATCATCCGCAGAGCAAAGGCATTAAATTTGCTGACCATCCAGCGCTTTTTCCTGTTCGACTCGCTGTCGTTTGAAAACGTGCTGCGCCAGAGCTCGAACGCGGACGCGGTCGACCTGCTGCCGGGCACCATGCCGCGCGTGCTCGAGCGTCTGAAGCCGCAGATCCGCCAGCCGATCATCGCGAGCGGCCTGCTCGCGGACAAGCAGGACGTCGTCGCGGCGCTGTCCGCCGGGGTGCAGGCGGTCTCGACGACCAAGCCGGAGCTCTGGGAAATCTGAGGCAAAGTCCTGAGATAGAAAAAAAGGCTGCGCTTTTGTGCAGTCTGCTGAAAACAATTCGCTTGCAATCAGGCAATATCTGTGATATAGTGAAAACAGCAAAGTGAATAAGTTTGTTTGCTTGGAGATTAGAGTCAAAGTAAGCCGTCGCCGCAGAGCCTTAGCGCTGCGGTGTGGTTGCTTTGGCTTTTTTTGTTGGAAAAATGGAGGGAAAAGTATGTATGATGTAACAATCGTAGGCTGCGGCGTGATCGGCGCATCGCTTGCCTACACGCTCTCGCAGTACAAGCTGCGCGTGCTCGTCCTCGAGCGCGAGAACGACGTTGCTATGGGTACGACCAAGGCCAACAGCGCCATCGTTCACGCAGGCTACGACCCGGAAAACGGCACGCTCATGGCGAAGCTGAACGTCCGCGGCTCGGAGGTCATGGAGCAGCTGTGCAGGGACCTGTCGGTCGGCTACAAGCGCATCGGCTCGTTCGTTCTGGCGTTTGACGAGGAGCAGAAGCAGCACCTCGAGCATCTGCTCGAGAACGGCAACCGCAACGGCGTGCCGGGTCTGCGTATCCTCGACGCGAAGGAAGCGCACGAGATGGAGCCGAACCTTGCGGAAAACGTGGTTGCAGCGCTGTATGCACCGAGCGCCGCGGTCATCGACCCGTGGGGCCTGTGCATCGCAGAGGCGGAGACCGCCGTCCGCAACGGCGTTGAGCTCAAGCTGCGCAGCGAGGTCACCGGTCTGGAGGACAAGGGCGACCATGTGCTCGTACATACCAAATCCGGCGATTACGAGACCAAGGTCATCGTAAACTGCGCCGGCGGCTGGGGCGGCGACATCTGCGCGATGACCGGCAAAACCGAGTGGGAAGCGCATCCGTCCCGCGGCGAGTATTACCTGCTCGACAAGTCGAGCGGCAGTCTGGTCAGCCACGTTATCTTCCAGTGCCCGAACAAGCTCGGCAAGGGCGTCCTCGTTTCGCCCACCGTACACGGCAACCTGATCGTCGGCCCGAACGCAGTCGATGTTGACGCGCCGGACTGCAAGGAGAACACCCTCGCAGGCATGGACTTCGTCGCAGCGACCAGCCGAAAGAGCGTTCCGTCGGTCGATTTCCGTCAGTCCATCCGCAATTTCGCAGGCGTTCGTGCCAACACGAGCGAAAGCGATTTCATTATCCGTCCGGCGAAGAACATGCCGCGCATGCTGCATGTCGCCGGCATCAAGTCTCCCGGCCTGTCCGCAGCACCGGCTATCGCAGAGTATGCAGCCGGTCTGCTGGAGGGCATGGGCATCGTCCTCGAAAAGAAGGACGAGTGGAACTGCGAGCGCGAGCAGATCCGCTTCAAGCACCTCTCCGACGAGGAGAAGGCGGCGGTCATCGCGAAGGATCCGCGCTACGGCCGCGTCATCTGCCGCTGCGAGACCATCACCGAGGGCGAGATCGTCGCTGCGATCCACTCTCCCATCACGCCCTGCTCGCTCGACGGCATCAAGCGCCGCGCAGGCTCGGGCATGGGCCGCTGCCAGGGCGGCTTCTGCGGTCCGCGCGTGCTGGACATTCTGGCGCGTGAGCTCGGCTGCAGTCCGCTCGACATCAAGCAGGACGGCGACGGCACATTTATTCTGATCGGTACCACCAAGGGAGGCACACTGGCATGAAATACGAACTCGTGATTATTGGCGGCGGCCCGGCAGGCCTGTCCGCTGCAAATGCCGCATGGGAAGCAGGCTGCCGCTCGATCTGCATCGTCGAGCGTGACCGCGAGCTGGGCGGTATCCTCAACCAGTGCATCCACAACGGCTTCGGTCTGCACTATTTCAAGGAAGAGCTGACCGGCCCGGAGTATGCCGGCCGCTTCATCGACATGGTCGGCCAGACCGGCGTAGACGTTCGTCTGGACGCCATGGTTCTGGACATCACCCCGGACAAGCACGTTCACATCGTTTCCACCAAGGGCGGCTACGAGGACCTCGAGGCCAAGGCCGTCATCCTCGCGATGGGCTGCCGCGAGCGCACGCGCGGCGCGATCGCCATCCCGGGCACCCGTCCGGCAGGCGTTTTCACCGCAGGCGCTGCACAGCGCTACCTTAATATAGAGGGCTACATGGTCGGCAAGCGCGTCGTTATTCTCGGCTCGGGCGACATCGGCCTCATCATGGCGCGCCGCATGACGCTCGAGGGCGCAAAGGTGCTCGCCTGCGTCGAGGTCATGCCGTATTCCGGCGGCCTGACCCGAAACATCGTGCAGTGCCTCAATGACTTTGACATTCCGCTTTATCTCTCCCATACTGTTTCGGACATTCAGGGCAAGGACCGCGTGGAGCGCGTCGTCGTTTCCGAGGTCGGCCCGGACCGCCGTCCGATTCCGGGCACCGAAATGACCTTCGACTGCGACACTGTCCTGCTGTCGGTCGGTCTGATCCCGGAGAACGAACTGAGCCGCGGCGCGGATATTCAGATGGATCCGCGCACGAACGGCCCGGTCGTATACGAAAACATGGAGACCTCCATCCCGGGCGTGTTCGCCTGCGGCAACGTTCTGCATGTACATGATCTGGTAGACTTCGTAACCGCCGAGGCGGCCCGTGCAGGCAAGGCTGCCGCTGCGTACTGCGCAGGCAAGCAGGTCTCCGAGGGAAAGACACTCGACATCAAAAACGGCAATCTCGTCGGCTACACCGTGCCTCAGCATGTCCGCATGGACGCTGACTTCACGGGCGTAGACGTATTCTTCCGCGTCCGCGCAATCTGCGGTGCAAGCCGCATCACGGTCAAGGACGAGACCGGCGCACAGATCGCGTCCTTCCGCCGCGAGCATATGGCTCCGGGCGAGATGGAGAACATCAAGCTGCCGCGCGTCCTGCTCGAAAAGGCACAGGGCGCAGTTACGGTATCGGTTGAGGAGGAACAGGCATGACCAACATTATCTGCATTACCTGCCCCAAGGGCTGCCACCTTTCGGTAGATGAGGAAAACGGCTACAAGGTAACGGGCAACAGCTGTCCGCGCGGCGAGATCTACGGCAAGAACGAGCTCCAGCATCCGGTCCGCGTCATCACCTCGACCGTCAAGATCGAGGGCGCTGCGGTGCCGCGCCTGCCGGTCAAGACCGACAAGGCTCTGCCGAAGGAGAAGATGTTCGAGTGCATGCACCTGCTCGACGGCATCACCGCGAAGAGCCCGGTCAAGGTCGGCGACAAGCTCGCGGAGAACATCCTCGGCACGGACGTCAATATTGTCGCAACGAAAACGATGTAAAAAGACACGTATTTCCGGCTTTCTAAAAATTTCGGAAAAAAAGTTAACGCAAACGTTTGCATTCCTGCTAAGAATATGCTAAAATAAATACACTCAATGACGGATGAGCACAGGGCGCATGTTTCCCGGGCAGAAATGCCCGAACGAACCATGCGCCGGTGTTTATTTTCCATTTTTTCAGAAAGTGAGGCGGACGTCAGTGAACGGAGTAATTCCATATCTGCGCGAGATGAATTTTGTGTCGGTGATGTTCCGACTTACGCTCGCCATGGTCTGCGGCGGCATGATCGGTCTGGAGCGAGGGCGAAAACGCCGCCCGGCCGGTTTCCGAACGTACATGCTCGTCTGTCTGGGCGCGGCGCTGACCATGCTGCTCAGCCAGTACGAATTTGCGATGGTCATGGGACCGTGGAAGGATGTTGCGCAGGAGCTCGGCATGAAGACCGACGTTTCGCGTTTCGGCGCGCAGGTCATCAACGGCATCGGCTTCCTCGGCGCAGGCACCATCCTCGTCACCGGCCGTCAGGAGGTCAAGGGTCTGACCACGGCGGCAGGCCTGTGGGCGTCGGCCTGCATGGGTCTCGCCATCGGCGCAGGCTTCTATGAATGCGTCGTGCTGTGCACGGTGCTGATCTTCCTGTGCATGCGTTTTCTCCCGGCGTTTGAGAATTATCTGGTCGAGAGAGCGCGCTTTATCAACATTTACGTAGAATTCCGCTCTCTGGATGACCTCGGCTTGATCATCAGCCGCATCAAATCACAGGGCGCACACATCTGCGACGTGGACATCAACCGCGGCCGCACCGAGCGCTCGATCAATCCGAATGCGGTGTTTGCCATCCGGCTGCAGCAGAAGCAGCCGCATACGCAGGTCCTCACGGCGATCGCCGCGCTGGACAGCGTATACACGATCGACGAAGTCTGAAGGGAGGGGACGAAATGCTTTCGATTTTTAACGGAGTTCGCGATATTACGATGCTGTCGGTCACGGTGCGCCTTTGTCTCGCCGTGCTGTGCGGCGGTCTGATCGGTCTGGAGCGCGCGTTCAAGCGCCGTCCCGCCGGCTTCCGCACGCATATCCTGATTTGCCTTGGTGCATCGCTTACCACGATGACCAGCCAGTATCTGTATCTGAATATGCACTATTTCACCGATATGGCTCGTCTCGGCGCGCAGGTCGTTGCCGGTATCGGCTTCATCGGCGCCGGTACGATCATCGTGACGCGCCGTCAGCGTGTCAAGGGTCTGACCACGGCGGCCGGTCTCTGGACGAGCGCGATCGTCGGTCTGGCCATCGGCGGCGGCTTCTATGAGGGCGGCATCGCGGTCAGCGTGCTCGTGCTTCTGGCAGAGCTCGTGTTCTCGCGCCTCGAGTACCGCATTCTGGACAACGTGCCCGAGATCAACCTGTACATGGAGTATTCGGACAAGGACTGTCTGGAGAACGTGCTTCAGCTCCTGCGCCAGAACCGCCTGAGCATCTCGAACATGGAGATCACGCGCTCAGCAGGCAGTGATGAGCACAACGCCTGCGCCATCTTCGCGCTGCACCTGAAAAAGGGCTGCCGCACGGAAGAGCTCATCCAGAAGATCCAGCGCATAGAAGGCGTAGTGTCGGTAGAAGAGATTTAATAGAAATTAAGACGCAACACAAAGAGCGCGGACAATGTCCGCGCTCTTTTCATCTGCTGATAACATTTTCCCACAAATCGAAACGGCCTGCCCTTTAGGAGCAGACCGTTCGTGAAAAAGAGAATGAGAGAGGTTGTCTTAGTGAACGCCTTCCTCGGTCGCGACGCGGCAAAGCACGTCTGCGTGGTTGGAAATGATGGCGTCAACGCCGCGATGGATCATATCGCGCATGTTTTCCTCGTCGTTTACCGTCCAGGTGTTGACCTTCATGCCGCGGCTGTGGTACAGGTCGACCAGCTCCGGCTGATACTGGAGCAGCATGTAGCGCGGATGCATGTTGTCCGCGTTGGAGCGCTCGATGTACTTGTCGATGTCGAGGTACGGCTTGTCGTAGAGCAGGCCGGTCTTGATGTCCGGGCAGAGTTCCTTGAACTTCTGCATGGAGATGTGGTTGAAGGAGGAGACGAATACGCGGTCCTGCATCTTGTGCGCGCAGATCGCGTCGATGACGCGCTGCTCCAGACCCTCGTAGAATACCTCGTAGTTCTTCAGCTCCATATTGAGCAGCATGTTGGTCTCGTCGCAGAAATCGAGCAGCTGGTCAAACGTCCAGATGTGCTGACCTGCGAATTCGGGGGACTTCCAGGAACCAATGTCCAGCTGGAGCATCTCCTCGTAGGTGTGATCCTTGATGAAGCCGGTACCGTTCGAGGTGCGCTCGACCGATGCATCATGGAAAATAATGAGCTTGCCGTCCTTGGTGATATGAACGTCGCTCTCGAAGCCGTCTACACTGGTCTCCTCGACCGCCTTGTGGAATGCGAGCGGGCTGTTCTCCGGGTAATTGCCCGAGAAACCGCGGTGCGCAAGCAGCATGACCTTTTTCATATTCTTTCGCCTCTTTCGTAGAAATAAAAAAGCACATACCGACACTGTGTCCCCGGTATGTGCTCGCTCAACAAATCTCATGCACATATACATTATATCATAAAGCCAGCGGAATGCAAACCTTTCTTTCGTGCATTCCGCATATTTTTTGAGGGGCGCGCGAGGGAAGCGGTGCCGGTTTATGTAAAATCTGTGTAAAAAGTGTGAGCCTTGTGTGATACCACCGAAAAAACGGGTCCGGCCTCCGCATTAGTTTACAGAAGCAAAAGAAAAGGAGTTTTGCCCTATGGGATACCAGACCGTGTTTCGCCGCTACGAGAAGAAATATCTCGTAACGCAGGAGCAGTACGATCAGCTCGCGAAGGTGTTCGCGCCGCGCATGGAACGCGACCGGTTTTCCGAGTCCACCATCAGCAACATCTATTATGATACGCCGGACTTCCGGCTCATCCGCCGCTCGCTCGACCGGCCGATGTACAAGGAAAAGCTGCGGCTGCGCACCTACCGCACGCCGCACGCAGACACGGAAGCCTTTGTCGAGATCAAAAAGAAATACGACCATGTGGTCTACAAGCGCCGCATTGGCATGAATTATCAACAGGCTGTGGATTATCTGGACGGCGCCCCGGCGCCCGAGGAGAGCCAGATCTCCCGTGAGATCGACTGGTTCTGTCAGTTCTACGAGGGACTGCGCCCGGCGATGTGCATCTTCTACGACCGCCTCGCGGTGTTCGACCGCGAACAGCCCGACCTGCGCGTCACGTTCGACTCGGCTATTCGCTGGCGCACCGACGACCTCGACCTTGCCCACGGCACGCGCGGCAGACTGCTGCTCGATCCGTTGATGCGCCTGATGGAGATCAAGATCCCCGGCGCAACGCCGCTCTGGCTCGCCCATGCGCTCTCGGACGCAGGCGTGTTCCCGAGCCACTTTTCCAAATACGGCGCGGCATATCAGACCATGCAGCGCGAAGAAAAAACCATCCGTTTGAACGAAAAAGGAGATATCTACTGTGCTTGAGACTTTATTTGGTTCCGTTCTGAACGCCGGCATCACGGCCGGTTCGTTCACCGTCTGCCTGATCGTGGCGCTTGCGCTCGGCGCGCTCGTCGCGGCGGTATACATGTATAAAAACACCTACACGCAGTCCATGGCGGTGACGCTCGCGCTGCTGCCTGCGATGGTGCAGGTCATCATCCTGCTCGTCAACGGCAACCTCGGCGCAGGCGTTGCGGTGTCCGGCGCGTTCGGTCTTGTCCGCTTCCGTTCCGCACCCGGCTCGGCGCGCGACATTACCTGCATTTTCCTCGCCATGACGCTCGGCCTTGCGACCGGCATGGGCTACATCGGCATCGCCATCGTGACCGGCGTCGTGATGTGCCTGCTGCTGCTCATCTACGCGGCGCTGTCCTTCGGCCGCAAGCCGGAGGAGGAGAAGGAGCTCAAGATCACCATTCCGGAAAATCTGGACTACACCGGCCTGTTTGACGACCTGTTCGCGCAGTATACGCGCTCGGCGGAGCTGGTTTCGGTCCGCACGACCGGCATGGGCAGCTTGTACAACCTGCACTACCATGTAACGCTCGTCTCGTCCGAGGTGGAAAAGCAGTTCCTCGACGCCATCCGCTGCCGCAACGGCAATCTGGACATCGTGTGCGGCAAGGTGCCGCAGGCGAAGGAAGCACTGTAAGCCTGTCGGAAAAACTTCGTTTTTCCCGACAAGGTGTGTTCTGGCTTCGCAGAACACGAGTCGTCCGAAAGTTCCCATGCGGAAACTTTCTCCCTCCA
>CAVIRF010000015.1:0-26565 GCA_963645185.1 Coprococcus eutactus
ACCACATTGAGCAGCTTTACATGGCAGGCGGCGTTCCGGCCATCATGAAGGAGCTCACCAAGCGCGACTTCCTCGACCTCTCGCTCATCACCTGCACCGGCAAGACGGTCGGCGAGAATCTGGAGGGCGTGGTCAACCGCAATCCCGAGGTTGTTCGTCCACTCGAAAATCCGTACTCCCCGACCGGCGGCATCGCGGTTCTGTGGGGCAACATCGCAAAGAACGGCTGCGTTGTCAAGCGCAGCGCTGTTGCACAGGAAATGATGGTGCATGAGGGTCCGGCTCGCGTATTCGACTGCGAGGAGGACGCGATCTCCGCTATCTACAACGGCAAGATCGTTCCGGGCGACGTTGTTGTCATCCGCTACGAGGGCCCGAAGGGCGGCCCCGGCATGCGTGAGATGCTCAACCCGACCTCTGCGCTGGCCGGCATGAAGCTCGACACCACTGTTGCGCTCATCACCGACGGCCGTTTCTCCGGCGCGTCCCGAGGCGCTTCCATCGGCCATGTCTCCCCGGAGGCTGCTTCCGGCGGTGAGATCGGCCTGATCGAAGAGGGCGACATCATCTCCATCGACATCCCGAACAGCAAGGTGAACGTCAACATCTCCGACGAGGAGATGGAGGCACGCCGTGCAAAGTACGTTCCGCGCGAGCCGAACGTCAAGTCCGGCTGGCTGTACCGTTACTCGCGTCTGGTCACCTCTGCGGATCAGGGCGCGGTTGTTCGATAAGCTGTCGCGAAACGAAGTTTCGCCGACAAGCTGTGTTCTGACTTCGCAGAACTGAGAGGCACGCCTTTTGGCGTGCCTCTTTTCATATGCTCTTTACTTATTTCCTCAGATTTGCTATACTGGTAATAACAAAACGAGAATAAAGGACGGTAATCCCTATGCTGACTGAAGCGAAGAAGAAATTTATCGAGTTTATGATGAGCGCGGACGTTCTGCGTTTCGGCGACTT
Organism: Coprococcus eutactus; assembly: GCA_963645185.1. GTDB lineage: Bacteria > Bacillota > Clostridia > Oscillospirales > Butyricicoccaceae > Agathobaculum. Next base: position 964 of record CAVIRF010000015.1, read on the forward strand.
TACGACCAAGTCCGGCCGCAAGACCCCGTATTTCGTCAACACCGGCAACTACAAGACCGGCATGCAGAATTCCCGTCTGGGCGAGTTCTACGCAGCGCTCGTCAAGGAGACGGTAGGCGACGACTTCGACGCAATGTTCGGCCCGGCCTACAAGGGTATTCCGCTTGCGACCTCGGTTTCCGGTGCGCTCGCGCGCAACTACGGCATCGACAAGCCGTTCTTCTTCAACCGAAAGGAGGCGAAGGACCACGGCGAGGGCGGCAACATCGTCGGCTACAAGCCGAAGGACGGCGACCGCGTCATCATCATCGAGGACGTTATCACCGCAGGCACCGCGATCCGCGAGACCATGCCGGTGCTCAAGGCCTGCGCTGACGTCAAGGTAACGGATATGTTCATCTCGGTCAACCGCTGCGAGGTCGGCCAGAATCCCGGCAAGACCGCTGTTATGGAGGTCGGCGAGGAGTTCGGCATCAAGGTTCACGCACTCGTGACCGTTCAGGACATCCGTGAGTACCTTGCCGACAAGGAGGAGTACGCACATCTCCTGCCGCTGATGGACGCTTACATGAAGCAGTACTGCGTATTCTAAAAAAATACAAAAAAAGACCCGATACTGCGGTATCGGGTCTTTTTTTGTTACTGCTGTTCTTTTTTCAGACCTTCGATAAAGGTTTTCATGCGCGAGCAGGCCTCGCGCAGGTGGTTCATCGAATAGGAATAGGAAATGCGGACATGGCCCTCGCCGCTGGCGCCGAAGGCGCTGCCCGGGATGACCGCGACCTCCTGCTCATGCAGCAGGCGCTCGCAGAACTCCTCGGAGGACAGGCCGGTGGAGACGATGGAGGGGAAGATATAGAACGCGCCCTCAGGTTCGAAGCACTCCAGACCCATCGAGCGGAGCTCGCCGAGCAGGTAGCGGCGGCGCAGGTCGTACTGGTCGCGCATGCGCACGATATCGTCGTCGCCCGTGCGGATGGCCTCGATACCGGCGAACTGCGCGGTCGTCGGGGCGGACATGATGCCGAACTGGTGGATCTTGCAGATGTGGCGCATGAGCTCCTTCGGGCCCATCGCCCAGCCGAGACGCCAGCCGGTCATGGCGTAGGACTTGGAGAAGCCGTCCACGACGATGGTGCGCTCCTTCATGCCGTCGATCTCCGCGAAGCAGACATGGCGGTCGGGGCCGTAGGTCAGGCTGTTGTAGATCTCGTCGGAGAGCACCATGATGTTGGTCTCACGGATGACGTTCGCGATCGCCTGAAGCTCGTCGCGGTTCATGATCGCGCCGGTCGGGTTGTTCGGATAGGGCAGGATGAGCAGCTTGGTGCGCGGCGTGATGGCGGCGCGCAGCGCTTCGGGCGTGAGCTTGAACTTGTCCTCGACGCGCGTCGGCAGCGGCACGGGAACGCCGCCTGCCATCTGCGTGAGCGGCGTGTAGCAGACAAAGCTCGGCTCGGGGATGAGTACCTCTTCGCCGGGATTGACGAGCGCACGGATAGTGTTGTCGATCGCCTCGGAGCCGCCGACGGTGACGAGAATCTCCTTGTCTGCATCGTAGCACAGCTGATACTTGCGGCGCGCGAGACCGGCGATCTGGCTGCGCAGCTCGGCAAGGCCCCAGTTGGAGGTGTAGAAGGTCTGGCCCTTCTCAAGCGACTGGATACCGGCGCGGCGGATCTGCCACGGGGTCTCGAAATCCGGCTCGCCGACGCCGAGCGAGATCGCATGCGGCATTTTGGCAGCCATTTCGAAAAAACGGCGGATGCCCGAAGGCTTGACAACTTTGACGCGGTCAGAGAGCATCTGATCGTAGTTTACCATGACATCATGACCTCTCTTTTATCTTTTTCGGAGGGGTCATACTCAACGCCGTAGTCCTTGTACTTCTTGAGGATGAAGTGCGTGCCGGTGGACAGGACGTTCTCCATCGGCGCAAGCTGCTCGGCGACGAAGCGCGCGACCTCGCGCATGGTGCGGTCCTTGATGATAACGGTCAGGTCAAAGCCGCCGCTCATCAGATAAACGCTCTCCACCTGATGGTGCGAGTAGATCTGACGGGCGATCTCGTCGAAGCCCATGCCCTTCTGCGGCGTGATCTTGACCTCGATGAGGGCGGTGACGCTCTCGCGGTCGGTCTTGTCCCAGTCAACGAGAGCCTTGTAGCCGAGAATGGTGCCGTCCTTTTCATAGTGCTTGACCTGGGCCGCGACCTCGTCCTCGGTCGCGCCGATCATGGCGGCGAGCTGGGCGGTCGAAAGACGGGCGTCCTGGCTGAGCAGGTCGAGCAGTTTTTCGGGGTTCTTCATAGTAATCAGCCTCCCGGTATATTTTTTGGTATAATACTGTATTATACACCGCAGGGAAGGGGATTGTCAAAATAAAGTACGGGCGCGGAAACACTTTCTTAACATTTGCAGGGCGAAATTCCCCTTGCTTTACCATATCCAAAGGGTTAAAATATAATAAGGGAGAAAGCAGATTTTTTTGCCTTCTCCGGATCAAGACAAAGGTGGAACAAACAGATATTATGGCATTCACAGGCTTTTCCGCGGCAGGCGTTGACCTGCTTCAGCTTAACCGCCTGCAAAACAGCAAGGAATTTTACGAAGAACACAAAAATGAGATAAAAAAGCTCGCCATCACGCCGTTTTACGAGCTGATTGAGCAGATGACGCCCGTCATGCAGCAGATCGACGCGCAGTTCGTCACCGTGCCCTCGCGCATGGTCTCGCGCGTGCGGCGCGACACGCGATACACCAAGGACAAGACGCTCTACCGCGCGAATATGTGGCTTTTCTTCCGCAGAGCGCGCCGTCAGCATGAGAGCGTGCCGTGCTACTACTTCGAGCTGCACCCCGAATACTGGGCGTGGGGCTGCTGGGGCGCATGGGGCACGGGCGAGATGCAGGCGCTGCGCGACATGATCCTGCGCGAGGACAAACTGTTCCTCGAGGCATTCGAGGCGGTGAAGCGCTGCCCCGAGGTGACGCTCGCAGGCGAGCTGTACAAGCGCCCGAAATACCCCGACGCAAAGCCGGAGTATCAGTCGTGGCTCAACCGCAAGGAGATCGGCGTGGACTTCCGCGAGAGCGAAAACTTCGCGCCCGTGCTCGACGGCTCGTTCGTCGGGCCGATGCTCGCGACCATGCAGAAGCTCGCGCCGTTTTACCGCTTCCTGCTCGCAGGCAAGGAACGCGCAGCCGCCGGCCGGGAGGTGCGCCTGTGAGATATTTCGCACTCGATTTCGAGACCGGAAACGCTTCGCCGCTCAGCGCCTGTGCGCTCGGCGTCAGCATTTTCGAGGACGGCAGGCTCGTCGGGGAGCGCGTTTCGCTGCTGAGGCCGCCTGCCTGCGCCGGTAAATTTCACTGGGGCAACGTCCGCGTCAACCACATCAAGGAAAACATGGTGCAGGATGCGCCGTCGTTCGCGGACTTCTGGCGCGAGCTCGCGCCCCTCGCAGAGGGCAGCATCCTCGTCGCGCATAACGCGATGTTCGACACCGGCGTGCTGTGCGCCTGTCTGGCGCATTACGGACTGCCGATGCCGGAATGCCGCTATGTATGCACGGTAAAGGTTTCGCAGCGCGTATGGCCGGACCTTGCCAATCATAAACTGGATACAGTATCCGATTATCTCGGCATCACGCTCGACCATCATGAGGCCGGCTCGGACGCGAGAGCCGCCGGTCTAATCCTGCAGGCCGCACTCCGCGAGACCGGCGCGGCGGACGCTGCCGTGCTTGCCGATACGATCGGCATGCGCATGGGCCGCATTTCCTCGATGGGGAAAACGCCGTGCAGCATCGCAAAGAATACGATCGAAAAACGCAGGACTCCTGCAAAACGCAATCTGTAACAGAAGGAGAGACACGCTATGAAAAACTATCAGGAAAACGTTGACCGCGAAGCGCTCCGCGCCCGTGCAGAGCAGATGCTCCATTACGCCGACGAGGCGCGCGGCACCGCGAGCCGCTGGACCAATCATGCCGTGGACAAGGCGCGCGGCTTCTCGATTTTGGATTTCGCTGTGTTCGAGACCTGCCTGCTCTCGCTCGGTCTGTGGCTCGGCACCTGCTTTTCCAAGTGCTTCAAAAAGCTGCGCACGCTGTTCTTTGTAGCATTCGCGGCGAGCTGGCTGTATATGCTCTGGCGCGTCTTTTTCGATGAGGACGAGGACTGAGTACCTTATCCCCGGCTTTTGCCCGTCGGGAACGGGCAGGAAAGGAATGAATTTATGGAGAATTCAAACGAACCCAAAAAGTCAAAATTCAGCGAGCAGCCCCACTATTTTCAGTGGGGGCTGACCGCTTTCTGTGTCATCGGGTGCTGCGTTCTCGTGGCGTTCGTGCTGATCAAGCTCCCGTTCATCTGGAACGTGGTGAAAAAGCTGTTCGGCGCGCTCAGTCCGTTTATTTACGGCTTTGTCATGGCGTATCTGCTCATGCCGGTCTTTAATATGCTCTACCGGCGCATCCAGCCGCCGATGTCGAGAAAATTCACCCACGGAACGCGCATCGCCAAGGGCATCAGCAGCCTGCTGACGCTGATCATCGGTCTCGCCGTCGTGGCGGGCCTGCTCTGGATGGTGCTGCCGCAGCTCGTCGTCAGCATTTTTTCCATCGTCGAGTCAGCGGATACCTATATGAACGATGTGTCGAACTGGGTGACGGGACTTCTGAAGGACAACCCGGTCATCGCGCGCAACTTCATGCAGGTCTATGAGCAGTTTTCCGAACAGCTGGTCAACTGGGTGCAGAACATCGCGCTGCCGCACCTCGTCACCATGATGACGGGCGTTGTTACGACGGTTTCGGTCGTCGTTGATATTCTGATCGGCATCATCATCGCTCTTTATATCCTGAACGGCAAGGAAACCTTCTGTGCGCAGGCCAAAAAAATGACGTACAGCCTGTTCTCCATCGAGCGGGCGAACTCGATCATTGAGCGCGTCGCATACATTCACCGCGTGTTCGGCGGCTTCATCACCGGCAAGCTCATCGACTCGCTCATCATCGGCGTGCTGTGCTTCATCGGCATGCGCGTGATGATGTCGGTGGGGCTGCTGACCATCGAGTCGTCCTTCGCGCTGCTGATCTCGGTCATTATCGGCGTTACGAACATTATCCCGTTCTTCGGCCCGTTTATCGGCGCCATTCCGAGCGCGATCCTGATCATGGTCGTAAGTCCGCTTCAGGCGCTGTACTTCGTTATCTTCATCATCATTCTTCAGCAGATCGACGGCAACATCCTCGGCCCGAAGATCCTCGGCAACTCGACCGGCCTTTCGAGCTTCTGGGTCATGTTCGCCATTCTGATCTTCGGCGGCCTGTTCGGCTTTGTCGGCATGGCGATCGGCGTACCGCTGTTCGCGGTCATTTACAGCATCGTTTCCGAGTGCATCAACCATCTGCTGCATAACCGCGGCCTGTCCGAGGACACGAACGACTACCGCGGCGACAAGCGGCTTGATGCGGGAACGGGTCAGTTTGTACATGTGTCGAGCAATGTTCCGCCGGTGAGCGCGCGCGAGCGCCGCGCCGCCGCAAAGGCGAAGGAGCAGAGCAAAACCGAAAGCGAAAACAATACAAATAAAGCGTAAGAAAAAGGGTATCTGCCGAGGCAGATACCCTTAATTTTTTTGTTGAAGCCGGAAAAACGAGGTTTTTCAACAGTCAGAGGATGAGCAGCGATTTCGGCGCGTCGGTGAGGTCGATGCAGCCGTCCTCGATGACGTACAGCATATCCTCGATGCGCACGCCGAATCTGCCCGGGAGATAGATGCCCGGCTCGGCGGTGACGATGCTGCCGGCAGGGAGGGGGTTGTCGCCGCGCGGCGAAGCCGTCGGCGCTTCGTGGATCTCCAGACCGACGCCGTGACCGAAGCCGTGGCCGAAGGCATCGCCGTAACCGGCCTGCTCGATGATGCGGCGGCCGGCCGCGTCCACATCCCGGCCGGTCACACCGGCCTTGCAGCACGCGATGCCTGCGAGTTGCGCGTTCAGCACGGTGTCGTAGACGAGACGCATTTCATCGGTCACATGATCGACCGCGACCGTGCGCGTCATGTCCGAGCAGTAGCCGTCATAGATGCAGCCGAAGTCCATCGTGACGAGATCGCCTGCCTCGATGGTCTTTTCGGTGGGCACGCCGTGCGGTTTGGAGCTGTTCGCGCCCGAAACAACGATCGGGTCGAACGACATGTTTTCCGCGCCGTAGTGCAGCATGAGGTAGGTCAGGCGGGCGGCGATCTCCTTTTCGGTCACGCCGATTTTGATGTCGTTCAGCACCTCCTCGAGCGCCTGCTCGGCGATGCGCTGCGCCGCGACGATCTTCTCGACCTCAGTGTCCTCCTTCATGATGCGCAGGCTCTCCACGCCGTCCTCGAGGCGGACAGCCGTCGCGTGGAGCGCGGTGGACCACGACATGAACTCCGCATAGGTCAGCGTTTTGTCCTCGAGCGCGACCTCTTTCGCGCCGTCCTCGCCGATGAGCTCGTTGATGAGGGAGGAATAGCTCTGTCCTGCCTTGATCTCGCGCACCTCGAAATCCGAGATGGCTGCGCGCGCCGCCTCGACGTAGCGGAAGTCGGTGAAGAATACGGCCTGCTTTGCGGAGAGGTAGACCGCGCCTGCGGTGGAGTGGAAACCGGTCGCGTAGCGGCGGCTGATCTCGCTCGTCAGTACCATCGCGTCATACGGCTTTTCTGCGAGAAAAGCTCTTAAATCGTCTCGTTTCATGTGTTTTCGCCTCTTAACCGATGATAGACTTTACTGCGTCGACCGCGAGCAGGTAGCTCTGCTTGCCGAAACCGGCGATCACACCGGCGCAGACCGGGCCGATGACCGACTTGTGGCGGAACTCCTCGCGCGCGTGCACGTTGGACATGTGCACCTCGACGCAGGGCAGGCGGACCGCCGCGATGGCGTCGCGGATGGCGTAGCTGTAGTGCGTGTACGCACCGGCGTTCATGATGATAGCGTCGCAGTCCTCACGCGCCGCATGGATGCGGTCGATGAGCGCGCCCTCGGAGTTGGACTGGAATACCGAGCAGTCCATGCCGAGACGCTCGCATTTCTGGACGACCTCGGCGTTGATGGAGGCGAGCGTGTCCGTGCCGTAGATGCCCGGCTCGCGCATGCCGGTCAGGTTGAGGTTGGGTCCGTGGATGAGTAATACCTTTTTCATATCGTTATTCCCCTTTGCAAGTTTCATAACAGAGCTTCATGGACAGCGCGTCCTCCGCCTGCGTTCCGGCGGACTCGCAGATGAATGTCGGCGTGTAGCCGCGCGCCACGGTCTCCTCGGCGACCGGCGCAAAATCCGGGCCGTAGACCGTGTCTGCGAAGGTGAGGTGACGCACTTCGCCCTTGTCGTTGTATTCGATGTGCGAGAAATGGGCGTGCAGCTTTGCCGTGCGCTCGCGGCCGATGGTGTTCTCCATCAGGTCGAACAGCGCCGCCACTTCCTCGCGCGTGTTCATGTGGCCGTCGGTGCGGCAGTTGAGGTGGCCGAAGTCGATGCAGGGCAGCAGACGGTCGTCCGCCGCGACCAGCTCGCAGACCTCCTCCGCCGTGCCGAGCACGCTTTTCTTGCCCATGGTCTCAAGGCAGAGCGTGCAGCCGGTGAGGTGCGCCTCGTCGAGGGCGCGCAGGATGTTGCGGACGTTCGCGTGGGAATTCCGCATCGCGCGGTCGCGCGTCAGCTTGCCCTGACCGCCGCAGTGGACGACCATGCGCGTCGCGCCGAGCGGCACGGCGAGCCGTGCGGTCTCGAGCACGTAGCCGACGTTCTTCTCCATGCGTTCGCTCTCCTCGGAGGAGAGGTTGATGAAGTACGGCGCGTGGATGCTCATGCGGATGCCGTGCTGCTTTGCCGCCGCGCCGATCTTCAGCGCGGTCTCCTCGCCGCAGCGCACGCCGCGGCCGCACTGATACTCAAAGGCGGTAAGGCCCATCTGCGCGAGCCATGCAGGCGCGTCCTCGCTTTTCTTGAAGCCGGCGGCCGCGAAGGACTCGGAGTTTCCGGCAGGGCCGAATGCAGGCTCAGTCATGGCGTCTCGCCTCCATTCTGCGCCGTCCGCGTGCGATAAAGCCGCGCTCGAGCTGATAGCGGACGTTGATCCAGAAGAAACGGCGGTCCAGCGTCTCGACGTAGCAGGTCAGCGCACCGGCGCGGTTGCCGCCGAACACATCGGTGTAGATCTGGTCGCCGATGACCGCGATCTGGTCGATCGGCAGGCCGAGCTTTTCCACAGCCTGTGCATAAGCGCGCGCAAACGGCTTGTGGGCGCGGCTGATGAAGTCCACGCCGAGCGGCTCGCAGAACGTGCCGACGCGGCGCGCGTTGTTGTTGGAAAAGACGACGACATGGATGCTGCTGTCCTCCAGACGGCGGATGAAGGCCGCAACCTCCTCGGTCGGCAGGGCGGTCTTGTGGGAGACCATCGTGCCGTCCAGATCGATCAGCGCGGCGCGGATGCCGTGGCTCTGCAGGATCTCGGGCGTGATGTCGTATATCGAGTCGAAAACGTAATCGGGTATGAATTTGCTCATTCGTACACTCTTTCTGATCGAACGGGGAAACCCGTTCGGAATTTTTACAGGAGATATTCCGTCTGTCGAAAAAAACGAAGTTTTTTGACAGGTTCATGAAAACACGGCTCCCTGCGTATAGTGTAAAGGAATTTACCGTAAAAGTCCAGAGTGACATGATGATAATGCAAAGGAGTCGTTTTTTATGGTATATACCAAAAATCTGGTAGCTGTGTGCGCCGGACGGGACGCCGTGCGCGCCGCCGAAAAGGGCATGCAGGTGCTGCATCTGTGCCTCGGACTGAGCGAAAACGGGGCGCTCGAGCGCCGTCAGCTCCCGGCGATGCAGCGCGGCTGCTTTCTCGGACTATGCGATCCGCCGCGCGGCCTGCGGCTGTGCAATCCTGAACGGCTCGCCTCCGACCTTGTCTTTGAGGCGAAGCGCGTAAACGCGCCCGGCGTGTTCGCGGATTTCGAGCGAGAGACGGCGCAGACGCTCGCGCTGCTGCACGCCTTCGATGAAGCGCTCGCGGAGGAGGGCATACCGCTCTACGTTCCGGTGAACATCGGGCGCGATCTGGATCATGCGGTGCTGACCGTTTCGACCGCGCTTTCGGGCGGCAGCCTGACCGCATATTTCTCCTCTTTGCAGGGCATTTACGGGGCGCACCGCGTCGCGGCGTTCCTTCAGCCGGTCTCGCAGGATTTTACGCTGCCCTCGTCCTCGCCGGACGGAAAGCCGCTTTCCGCCGCCGCACGGGCGGCGCTGCTCGCCGAGACCGGTGCACAGGTATTTTTCTCGCGCGAGCTGTGCGCGCGGTACTTCACCTACACCGATCGCGAGGGCGCGGCGCACTTCGTGCTGTTCGACGACGCGGATACGCTCGCGGCGAAGCTCGCACAGCTGGCAGGCTGCGGCGTGCAGACTGTTTTCGCGCTGTATCCGGACGCGGCCGGACTTATTCCGTCGTGATGGCTGCGGTCTGCGCGCGGACAAGGCCGATGAGGTCGGCCGGGGCGCACTCGACCTGATAGCCGATCTTGCCGGCGGAGACCATGACGGTCGGAACGTTCAGCGCGCTCTCGTCGAACACGGTCGGAAAGGCCTTTTTCATGCCGACCGGCGAGCAGCCGCCGCGCACATAGCCGGTAAGGCCGAGCAGCTCCTTGACATGCACCAGCTCGACCGACTTTTCGCCGGAGGCCTTGGCGGCCTTTTTGAGGTCAAGCTCTTTCTCGACCGGGATGACGAACACATGGAAGCCGCCCGACTTGCCGCGCGCGACCAGCGTCTTGAATACCTGCGCCGGGTCCTGACCGAGCAGATGCGCGACCGACGCACCGTCCACCGCCTCCTTGCCGTGGGGGTATTCGTGGGGCGTGTAGGCGATCTTGTGCTGTTCGAGCACGCGCATGACATTGGTTTTCTCGGAGGCCGATTTCTTTGCCATTTCTGCCGCGCCCCTTTACTTGACCATGTTGGTGAGTCTGCCGATCTTCTCGATCTCGCAGGTCACGACGTCGCCGGATTTCAGGAATTTCGGGGGATCGAAGCCCATGCCGACACCGGCCGGGGTGCCGGTCGCGATGATCGTACCGGCGAGCAGGGTCATGCCCTGCGACAGCTCAGCGATGATCTCGGAGATGGAGTGCAGCAGGTACTGGGTATTGCTGTTCTGGCGCAGCTCGCCGTTTACCGTGGAGGAGATGGAGAGCGCCGGGGGATAGGGGATATCGTCCTCGGTGACGATGCACGGGCCCATCGGGGTGAAGCCGTCGAGCGACTTGCCGAAGTACCACTGGTTGTGCTCGGTCTGGAGGTTGCGCGCGGAAACATCGTTGAGCACGGTGTAGCCGAAGATGCACGCCGCGGCGTCGCGTTCGCGGACGTTTTTGCAGTCGCGGCCGATGATGACGGCGAGCTCTGCCTCATAGTCAAGGCTGGTCACGAGGTCGGGGTAGGAGGGGATGAGGTCATCCGGGCCGCTCGTCTCATACGCGCGCTTGCTGAAATAGGTCGCCTTCTTGCGGTCGAGCAGAAAAGCCTTGCGGTCAAAGTGAGCACTCTCTTCTGCGTGCGCGGCGTAGTTTACGCCGAGGCAGATGATGTCTTGCTCGGGATGCGGAATAGGAGAGCAGATGCGGACGGAGGACAGGCGCAGCGGCTCGCCCTCGAGGGCAGCCTCGGGGTCGGAAATGCGCTCCTTTTCGAGCGGAGTGATGTGGCGGATGAGGTCGGTCATATCACGGTACGGCAGGCCGAAATCGCGCACGTCGCGGATGAGACCCGGAAAGCCGGAAAGCTCCACGCCGACGCGCTTCACGCCGTCGCCATTATCAAAAGTATACAGTTTCATAGTGTTCACACTCCTGGTGAGGGTTTTCTCCTTGTATCATAGCACAGTCTGCACAAAATAAAAAGCACGGATTAAAAAAACTGGCCGGTTTACCGGGAACTTTTGTAGGCGTGGTTTGTCGACAAGCCGAACAAAATATGATATGCTGATAACAGCAACGAGAGAAACGAGGTGCGCAAATGACCGGAAACTGTGAGGACTGCGCCTACAATGTATACGACGACGAGATGGACGAGTACGTCTGCGAGGCATATCTCGACGAGGACGAGTTCTACCGCGTGCAGACATACGGAAAGGCCTGTCCTTATTACCGCTCGGGCGACGACTACGAGCTTGTAAGACACCAGAACTAAGGAGAGAAAAAGACTATGACAGAGAGCGAAAAGGCCCAGCTGGGCCAGCTTTACAACGCAAACCACGATCCGCAGCTGCTGAACAAGCGTACATGGGCGAAGAACCTGTGCATGGACTACAACCAGCTGCGCTGGGACGAGGGCGCGAAGCGCACCGCACTGCTGCAGGACCTGCTGGGTATCTGCGGCGAGGACGCCATCATCGAGCCGCCTTTCTTCGTCGATTACGGCAAGAACATCTGCATCGGCCGCGGCTTTTACGCCAACCACAACCTTGTCATTCTGGACGGCGCGAACGTCACCATCGGCAACAATGTGTTCATCGCCCCGAACTGCACGATCTCGACCGCGGGCCATCCCTTTGAGGTGCATCTGCGCAACGAGGGACTGGAGTACGCAAAGGCCATCACCATCGGCAGCAATGTCTGGATCGGCATGGGCGTGCAGATCTGCCCGGGCGTCACGATCGGCGACAACGCGGTCATCGGCGCCGGCAGCGTCGTGACGAAGGACATTCCGGCCGGCTGGCTCGCCTACGGCAATCCCTGCCGACCGGTCAGGGCTGTTGAAGAAAAGCCGGTAAGACGAATTCTGTAAAAAAACACATCCTGTGAGCGCAAGGTTTTCTGTTCCCTTTCGCACATTACTGTGCTATAATAAAGCTATCTGAAAGGGGCGATACCTGTGATAAACAGACAGATGTACGAGCTGGGCAGCCACCGCTCGACCATTCGTGAAATATTTGAATACGGCAATCAGCGCGCCGCGATCGTCGGACGCGAAAACGTCCTCGACTTTTCGCTCGGCAACCCGAATGTTCCTGCGCCGGATGAGGTGCGTCAGGCTATCCTTGCGGAGGCCGCAGGCGACCCGGTCGCGATCCACGGCTATACCTCCGCGCCGGGTGCTCCGGATGTGCGCAAGACGCTCGCGGACAACCTCAACCGCCGTTTCGGTACGGACTACACCGGCGACAGCCTGTATCTGACCGCAGGCGCAGCGGCGGCGCTTATGTGCGCATTCCGTGCGCTCGCGTGCGAGGGGGACGAGTTCGTCGTGTTCGCGCCCTTCTTCCCGGAGTATAAGATGTTCATCGAGAGCGGCGCAGGCGCAAAGTGCGTGCTCGTTCCGCCGTCCATCGAGGATTTCCAGATCGACTTTGACGCCTTTGCGCAGCGTGTCAGCGAGCACACCAAGGCTGTCGTCATCAACTCCCCGAACAACCCGTCCGGCGCGGTCTACTCCGAGCAGACCATCCGCCGCCTTGCGGAGTTCCTGCGTGAAAAGGAAAATGAGTACGGCCACCCGATCTATCTGATCTCGGACGAGCCGTACCGCGAGATCGTTTACGATAACGTGACCATTCCGTTCGTGCCGAACTACTATGACGATACCATCGTCTGCTACTCCTACTCCAAGTCGCTTTCGCTCCCCGGCGAGCGCATCGGATACGTGCTCGTGCCGCCGAAGGCTGCGGACAGCGCCGACCTGTACGCGGCGGTATGCGGCGCAGGCCGTGCGCTCGGCTACGTCTGCGCGCCGAGCCTGTTCCAGCGCGTTGCAGCGCGCTGCGCCGACCTGACGAGCGATATTGCAATATATAAGACCAACCGCGACCTGCTGTACAACGGTCTGACGGAAATGGGCTACACCTGTGTCAAGCCGGAGGGCGCGTTCTATCTGTTCCCGCGCACGCTGGAGGCGGACGACCGCGCGTTCTGCGAGCGTGCGAAGAAATATGACCTGCTGCTTGTTCCGGGCGCGGATTTCGGCGCTCCCGGCCACATGCGTATCTCCTACTGCGTCAAGACCGAGACGGTCGAGAAGGCGCTGCCGCTGTTCAAAAAGCTCGCGGAAGAGTACGGAATTTAACTGTCGAAAAAACTGAGAGCGGAAACTATGGGTTCCGCTCTTTCTTTTACCGGTTATGGTTCACATTATTTTGCTCTCGCTTCATTGTGTAAACTGAATAAAAACAAAATGTTAACTATGTGCAAACTGCGCAAGAAATCTCGTCAATATGCACAATAAAATGATACTTTTAATGTGCAACATTCATAAAAACTCACTCTTGTTTTTGTGCCCCTTGCGGTGTATTATAATACCAGAGATCAGGAAAGACGATCTCAAGAATACAAACACTGAAAAGGAGTGCATGAATTATGATGAAGGGTTTCTTTAATGGTCTGGTAGCTGCTCGCACGATGGAGCTTGAGAGCGAACGCATCGGTGCTAAGAACCTGAGAAATTCCCGTCGTGCTCGCTAAACACAGCGACTGCAAGGGAATTTCAAAGGAGTAAATCAGACTGATGTCAACAACTGAAGAATCACAGTGAAGGAACTTCCGAAACGCGCAACGCATCGGAAGTTCTTTTCTTTTGCCCGATTTGTTGCGGAGCGGCGGAAAAACTGCTATACTGAACCTGTTGCTTAAATTTTACAAGGCTGGGAATACAGATATGAAAAAGAAAAACAATACACTGCTTTCGCTCGTTCTGCCGGAGGTTCTGTGCACCGCGCTCTGGGGCAGCGCCGCGCCCTGCGTCAAAAAGGGATACGAGCTGTTCGAGATCGCGGCAGGGGACTCGTTCTCGCAGCTCGTGTTTGCCGGGTGGCGCTTCACGCTCGCAGGCGTGCTCGTGCTGATCGTCGCGGCGTGCATGGGACACCGCATCCTGCCGAAGCGTGGCGAATACAAGGCGATCTTTATGATAAGCCTGTTCCAGAGCATGATCCAGTACGTCTGCTACTACATCGGCCTGGCCGGTACGACCGGCACGAAGGCCTCGGTGCTCTCGGGCACGCAGACGTTCTTCGCACTGCTGCTCGCGCACGTTCTGCTGAAAAATGACCGCCTCACGAGCCGGAAAACGCTCGGCTGTGTGCTCGGCTTTGCCGGCGTGCTCGTGCTCGGCCTCGGCGGTCTGGACGGCTTCCACCTGCACGGAGACGGCCTGATCCTGCTCTCCGCTGTTTCGGCAGGCGCAGGCGCGCTCGTCTCGCGCATCTATACGCCCGGCCGCGACCCGATGCTGCTCACCGGCTGGCAGCTCGCCCTCGGCGGCACGTTCCTCGGCCTGCTCGGCAGGCTCGGCGGCGGCGCCCTCGGCAGCGTGACCGTCGGCGGCGCGGCGCTGCTCGGTTATATGATCGTGCTCTCGGCGGCGGCCTTCACGGTCTGGACCGCGCTGCTCAGCCGCTTTCCGGTCGGCCGGATCAGCCTGTTCGGCTTCCTCATCCCGGTTTTCGGCGCGCTCTTCTCCGCGCTCGTGCTGGGGGAGAACATCATGACCGTGCGCAACCTGCTGTCGCTCCTGCTCGTCAGCGGCGGCATCGCGCTGGCAAATTCCGCCGCGGCTTCCTCGAAAAGCTGACGCGCGCACGGGCTGCGCCGCTGTTTTTGTGTCGATTTTGTGATTTTTCTTGTCACCGCGTGTAAATGGTGTTATACTGATTAAAGTCTGTTTAATGTAAGGAGATAGGAGTAACATGAGCAAATTAGTACAGCGTCTTGCTGCAATGGTTGCCATGACCGCCGTTGTACTGGGCGCGACCATCGGCGGCGTGTCGAGCATGATGATCCACTATAAGCCGCTGAACGAGGGTGCGGAAACCGTGCTGACCGTAAACGGCGACGCAGTGGCTGCCGATGAATATTCGGGCTACATGCTCTACAACATGCAGTATTACGCGAGCATGTACGCGCAGATGGGTCTGACCGACCTGTGGTCTAATGAGGACATGGCAAAGTCGCTCGGCTCTTCCATGCCGGAGGCGGCAGAGCAGCAGGCGATCTACGCGCGCGTCGTTCTTCAGAAGTTCAACGAGCTCGGCCTCAAGCTCAGCTACGACGATCAGAAGGAGATGGCGTCCATCCGCCGCAACAGCATCGCGAACACCAGCAAGGATGCTTACCTGAACCAGATCGCGCAGTTCGGCTTCTCTGACCAGAGCTACCAGAACTTCATGTATATCAGCCAGTGCTATCAGGCGCTGAACGATTACTACTTCGGTGAGAACGGCGTCAACACCCCGTCCGACGAGGACATCCAGAAGTACTACGAGGATAACTACATCACCGCAAAGCACATCCTCATCGCGACCGTTGACCCGGCTTCCGGCGAGACCAAGCGCACCGACGAGGAAGCAAAGAAGGAAGCTCAGTCCATCCTCGACCGCATCAACGCAGGCGAGGACTTCGATACGCTGATGAATCAGTACAGCGAGGATACCGGCCTGTCCAACAATCCGAACGGCTACACCTTCACCGAGGGTCAGATGGTCACCGAGTTCTACGACGGTGCAAAGGCTCTGGCTGAGGACGAGGTTTCCGAGCTCGTCAAGAGCAGCTACGGCTACCACATCATCAAGCGCGTCAAGCTGGATGACAGCCAGCTCGACAACTACAAGAGTGACATCGTTACCGCAATCTCCGGTTCGATGGATGAGCTGCTCCAGCAGTGGATGGACGAGGCGGAGGTCGAGACCACCGATGCGTACGACAACATCACCTACGAAAACGTCTACGATTACCTGCCGAAGGACGTTCAGGCTCTCGTAACCCGTCCGGGTTCGGATGATGAGCAGTCTGACGCAGCGCAGAGCGATGCAGACCAGTCTGAGACCGAACAGTCCGCTCAGTAAAATACAATAGCGAAAAAGGAGTCTGTACCTCGTGTGCAGGCTTCTTTTTGTTCACAGAAAGTTTACAAAATGTTCTGGAATTTGTGTAGAATGCGCCTTTTTTGTCTGGTAAAATAAAGCATCTGATATGATAGAAAGGAAGGCGAGAGGATGACGCCGGAGAACAACATTTTAACCGTCACGCCGCACATGGAGGAGCTGGCAGCGCTCTGCCGCAGCAACGACCTCATCGAGGCAGGACTTTATCGGGAATATGACGTAAAGCGCGGTCTGCGCGACGTAAACGGCAAGGGCGTGCTGGCCGGACTGACCAACATCTCGGACATCATCGCGCAGCGCGAGATAGACGGCATTTTGCAGCCATGCCCGGGCGAGCTGTACTACCGCGGCATACGCATCGAGGAGCTCGTGCAGGGCTTTGTGCGCGAGGGGCGCAAGGGCTACGAGGAAGTCGCCTATCTGCTGCTGTTCGGCAGGCTGCCCGACGCAAAGGAGCTCGGCAGCTTCAAGAGCCTGCTCGCGCAGGGGCGCATGCTGCCGACCAACTTCACGCGCGACGTTATCATGAAGGCCCCGACGCACGACATGATGAACAGCCTGTCGCGCAGCGTGCTGACGCTCGCCTCCTACGACGAGCGCGCGGATGACATCAGCCTGCCGAACGTGTTGCGGCAGTGCCTCATGCTCATCTCGGTGTTCCCGATGCTTGCGGTCTACTCGTACCACGCCTACAACCACTACGAGTGCGGCGGCAGCATGTATATCCATTACCCCTCGGACAGCCTGTCCACCGCGTCCAATCTGCTGCGCATGCTGCGCCCGGACATGCAGTATACGCCGCTCGAGGCGAGCGTGCTCGATCTGGCGCTCGTGCTGCACATGGAGCACGGCGGCGGCAATAACTCCTCGTTCACGACGCATGTCGTCACCTCCTCGGGTACGGATACCTATTCGGTCGTTTCGGCGGCGCTCGGCTCGCTAAAGGGACCCAAGCACGGCGGCGCGAACTACAAGGTCGTGCAGATGTTCGAGGACATGAAGCGCGAGGTCAGCGACCCGACCGATGAGGCCGAGGTCACGGAATATCTCAAAAAGCTGCTGCGCAAGGAGGTGTTCGACCACAAGGGCCTGATCTACGGTGTCGGCCACGCGGTCTACTCGGTCTCCGATCCGCGCGCGCAGGTGTTCAAGTCGTTCGTCGGCCAGCTGGCGCACGAAAAGGGCAGAGACGCGGACTTCGCGCTGTATCAGATGGTCGAGCGGCTTGCGCCGGCCGCCATCGCCGAGGAGCGCCGCATCTACAAGGGCGTCTCGGTCAACGTGGATTTCTATTCGGGCTTTGTTTATTCCATGCTCGGCCTGCCGCCCGAGCTGTACACGCCGGTGTTCGCCATCGCGCGCATCGTCGGCTGGAGCGCGCACCGTCTGGAAGAGCTCGTCAACACGGACAAGATCATCCGCCCGGCGTACCGCTGTGTGCGCGAGCACGAGGAATATACGCCGCTTCGCTTCCGCGAGTAACATAGAAAAAAGCCCTCCGGCACGCCGTGATCTGGGAGAAACACGGCGCGTGGAGGACTTTTCTTTTCCGTATCGCAAATTGGGAGAACTGCGATATGGAGGTTCCCCTCGACTCGCATGTCAAGGACATTCTATGAAAAAAGAGAGGACGAATGTTAGGGAGAGACCGGTTTACTTGTACAGCTCCGGCTTCTCCATGGTCTCGATCGGCAGGAACTTGCCCGTGCCGCGAGAACGGTTGAGGGCGTCGGCCGCAACGCAGGCTGCGTAGCCGTCCCATGCGGACGGGCCGTCCGGCTCGCCCTTTTCCTCGAGGGTCTTGACCCAGTGGGTCAGCTCAATGTCATATGCTTCGATAAAGCGGTCCTTCCAGTCGGTGAGGATGGGGAAGGAGCGGCTTGCGTTCGCGCGCTTGACGACAGCGTAGGGGTCGGGCAGGTTGACCGTGCCCTTTTCGCAGACGACCTGACACTGAATGTCGTAGCCGTAAGCGTCAGCGACCTGGACCTCGACGTCGATGCGTGCACCGGACTTGGTCTCGAGCAGAACGATCTGCGGATTGTCATAGCCCTTGGTCGAGCAGGCGGACTGACGGACCTTGAGGACCTGACCGCTCTCGTACTCGTCGCCGAGCAGCCAGCGGCAGATGTCAAGCTCGTGGATGGCAACGTTGGAAACGCCCATTTCGGTCTGGAAGCCGTCCGGCTGCGAAACGTTGCGGTGGCATGCGTGGATCATGAGCGGCGCGCCGAGCTCGCCGGAGTCGATGATGCGCTTCATCTCCGCGTAGCCGCGGTCGTAGCGGCGCATGAAGCCGACCTGAAGCAGACGCTTGCCGTGCGCGGTCTCAGCGGCGATGATCTTCTCGCAGTCGTCTGCGTTCTGCGCGAGCGGCTTTTCGCAGAAGATGAACTTGCCTGCCTTGAGCGCCTCCAGAACGTAGCCTGCGTGGCTCGGGTCAGAGGAGGTGATGACGACGGCCTGTACCTCGGGCGCATGGATGAGCTCCTCGCCGGTCTTGTAGGCCTTCATGCCCTCGTACTGTGCGGCGACCTTGTTTGCCGCCTCTTCAAAATAGTCGGCGCAGGCAACGACCTGACAGCCCGGAACGATGTCGGTCAGACGACGGATATGGTCGCGGCCGATCGCGCCGCAGCCGATAACACCAATGTTCAGCATAGCATATTCTCCTTTGGGATTATTGCATTATAAACTGCGGCGCACTGTCCGCAGCCGGTTTCCTGTTCTGTGTTAATCATACCCTGTCGCGGCCGCAAGGTCAATATCCGCCGCGCAACATTGTTATCCTGCCTAAAAAATGGCTGAAGTTTTGCACAGAATGAGGGGGAACGAAGGGGACAGATGTGAACAACTGATTGTGCGCTGTGCACGAAAAATCTTGACGGGAAAAGCGTTTCCGGTTATAATGAGTTCTGTTCTGCCGCCGCAGAAAAACACGGCAGCAGCTGAATGATAAATCAAGGCTGTTATGCTCGCTGTATAGAGAGAAGGAGAGTCAGCATATGGCAGTAACAATGCAGCAGGTGGCGGAGCTTGCAGGCGTATCGCGCGGCACGGTAGACCGCGTTCTGCACGGCAGGCCGAACGTCAACGCAATGGTGCGCGAGAAGGTGCTCCGCGCGGCGGAAAAGCTGGGATACAGCTGCAAAAAGGCCGCCGTGGAGCCGCTGCACCGCGCAGCGATCCTTATTCCGCAGTGGACGGATACCTATTTCAACCGACAGGTCATCAGCGGCATCCGCCGCGCGCTGCGCTATATCGCGGACGACTCGTTCGAGCTGATCGAGGTGCCGCTGCGCACGATGACGAGTCAGGAGCTCGTCGGTGCGATCGAGAAACAGGTGCAGGACGGCGTGGACGGACTGATCGTCCGCGCGGAAAACACACCCGAGGTCTATCTTGCCATTCGGCAGGCGCTCGAAAGCGGCATCCGCGTCATCACCTATGACGGCGATATTCCGGACAGCGGCCGCGCGTGCTTTGTCGGGCAGGATCTGATGCGCGCCGGCGCGATCGCCGCCGGGGTCATGGCGCGTCTCATCCGCTACTCGGAGCATGTCCTCGTCGTGACCGGCAACATGCGCATGGAGGCGCACAAGGGCCGCGTGGACGGCTTCTGCCGCCATCTGTGCGAGCTCGGCTTTTCCTCGGACGCTTATCACATCATCGAGACCAACGAGATGCACTCGCTGACTGAAGAGCTCGTCGCACGGGCGATCTCGGAGGACCGTCAGATCCGCGCGGTGTATATGTCCACGCAGCCGGTCTCTGGCTGTATCGCCGGTCTGCGCCGCGCCGGTGTCGGCTCGGGCGTGCATGTCGTGTGCAACGACCTTACCCCGGCCGCGAAGCGCTACCTCAAGGAGGGCACGGTGGATTTCGTCATCGGCCAGTCCTTCTGGCAGGAGTCCTTCCGCGCCGTCATCGCCATGTATCAGCTCCTCGCCCGTAATATTACGCCCAAAGAAACCGCCTACTATACAGATTTAACGCTTGTCTGTAAAGAAATGCTATAAAACAAACAGCCGGGATAAAACCCGGCTGTTTGCATTCCCGGCTGTTCTTGACGAAGTTAAGCAAGCCGGGACAGGCCTGCCGCAGCAGGCCGTGTAAAATTCCCCAGAAAAGTCGGGGCGTGTACCTGACTTTTCTACCGCTGCCCGTGCCGCGGCGGCGCGGCCTCGTCCGCCGTGCGGACGAGAGGGGGGTATCGTTTCCGGTTTCGCAAGGAACCGGAAACGTATCCAGGGGGGACAGCGTCCCCCTGGAAGCAAGCAAAAAAAATCGCTGCCGAAGCAACGATTTTTTCTTGCTTGTCTTACTTGGTAGCCAGACGGCGAGCCTTAGCTTCCATGCGCTCACGGGTAACGTCGAGCAGAACGGCGCCGATGATAACGAGGCCGAGAACGAGGTTCTGAACTGCGGACGAAACGGACAGCAGCGAGAAGCCGTTACGCAGAACTGCGATGATCAGAGCGCCGAGCATGGTACCAACCATGGTGCCCTTGCCGCCCATGAAGGATGCGCCGCCGATGATGCAGGCTGCGATTGCGTCGGTATCGTACGGCTGGATTGCGTTAACGCCGTTGCAGATACCGGAACGACCGATGGATACGATGCCTGCCAGAGCAGCCATGAAGCCGGACAGGGTGTAGCAGAAGGTGAGTACGTTAGCGGAGTTGATACCGGACAGACGAGCTGCTTCCGGGTTGCCGCCTACGCAGTAGATCGAGCGGCCAAGAGCGGTCTTGGTCAGCAGGATGTGCATGATGATGTAGATCGCGATAACAACGATGAAGGAGATCGGGAAGCCGCCTACGGTAGCGGAGCCGAGCCACATGACAGCGTCATTGCCGGAGAAGGATACCATCTGAGAGTTGGTAACGATCAGCGCGCCGCCCCAGAGTACGTTCTTCATACCGAGGGTAGATACGAACGGATGGGGGAGGTGCAGACGGGTGAGGAGCATACCGTTGATCCAGCCGATCAGGGTGCCGCCAACGATAGCGACGATCAGCAGGACAGCCGGATTGGACATGCCCTTGTTCATCAGCATACCTGCAAGGCAGGCTGCGAACGTTGCGTTAGCGCCTACGGAAAGGTCGATGCCGGCGGTGATCAGGCAGAGCAGCATGCCGGTGGAAACCAGTGCATTGAACGATGTCTGCTTGAGAATGGACATCATGTTGGAGTACTTAAAGAAGTTGGGCGATGCGATCGCCAGTACAACACAAAGGATAACCAGTGCGCCAAACGTACCGGCATAGTTCATCAAATTGCTGGATTTCTTCTTAGTCATCTAATTTACCTCCCCAAGCTGCCTTCATAAGGTCTTCCTGATTGAAATGTTCGCTGTCGCGATCGACGGTTGCCATTACCTCGCCGCCGCGCATAACGACTACGCGGTCGGACATACCAAGGATCTCAGGCATTTCCGAGGAGACCATGATAACGCACTTGCCCTGCTTTACCAGGCTGTTCATTACGTTGTAAACCTCGACCTTTGCGCCGACGTCGATACCACGGGTCGGCTCGTCGAAGATAAAGATGTCTGCGTCCGTGTTGACCCACTTGCCGATAACAACCTTCTGCTGGTTGCCGCCGGAAAGCTGGCCGACGATCTCGTCGATCGACGGGGTCTTGATGCGCAGAGACGCGATATTCTTCTGACCTGCGTCCTCGATCTTCTTCTCGTTCAGGAACATGCCGGTCGAGAAGCCCTTCATATTGGCGAGGATGAGGTTGGTGCGGATGGACTGCGCCAGAACCAGACCCTGACCCTTGCGGTCCTCCGTCAGGAACGCGATGCCGTGATGGATCGCCTGACGCGGGGTCTTGATATGTACCTGCTTGCCCTTGATCTCGATGGTACCGCCGTCGATCGGGTCTGCACCGAAGATCGCGCGCATGGTCTCGGTACGGCCTGCGCCGACCAGACCTGCGAAGCCGAGGATCTGTCCGCCGTATGCTTCGAAGGATACGTCCTTCAGCACGCCGGTCTCCTTCAGGTGCTCAACCTTGAGCATCGGCTCAGCGCTCTTCACGCCGATCTCCTTCGGGAACTGGTTGTCCAGAGAACGGCCTACCATCGCGGTGATCAGGGAGTCGTTGTCCCAGCCGCTGATGTCGCGCGTCTCGATGTACTCGCCGTCACGGATGACCGTAACGCGGTCGCAGAGCTCGAACAGCTCTTCGAGCTTGTGGGATACAAAGACGATGCCGATGCCGCGTGCCTTCAGTTCACGGCAGGTCTTCATCAGCTGCTCAACTTCCTTCTCGCCCAGAGAGGAGGTCGGCTCGTCCATAATGATCATTTTTGCGTTGATGAGAACCGCCTTGGCGATCTCGATCATCTGCTGAACGCCCATGCCGAAGTTGCCGGCCGGCTTGGTCGGGTCTACGTCCTGACCGAGCGACGCCATGACTTCCTTTGCCTTCTTGTGCATGGCCGGATAGTCAAGAAGCTTGCCCTTCTTGAGCCACTTGTTGATAAAAATGTTGTCCGTAATGCTCAGCAGCTTTTCAATATTCAGCTCCTGATAAACGCAGGCGATGCCCGCAGCAGCGGACTCGTTCGGGTCCTTGAAGTGCTGCTCTACGCCATCTACGAAAATCTGGCCCTCATCCGCCTGATGTACGCCGGTGAGCACCTTGATCAGCGTCGATTTGCCGGCGCCGTTCTCACCGATCAGGCCGAGGATCTCGCCCGGCTTGACTGCCAGCTGCATGTTTCGCAGAGCCACTACGCCCGGAAAACGCTTCGTCGCGTTTTTCAGTTCTACTACGTATTCACTCATTTGCATATCACCTTTTCTTCTCCGAGATGAAGTGCGGGACAAAAGTAACTGTTCTCGGTTCAGTTGCAAAAGGAGGAGGTTTGCCGCAACAATAGCTCCTTCCGATCTCGTCTCGCGGGAGAATGTCTCACAAAAAGTTCCGACAGTTTCGAAACTTCTTCGAAAAGAGGACCCCTGCAAGCGATCCTGTTCAAATCTTTGCAGGGGTTTCTTCTCGTTCACTTAAATGCTAAGAACAAATGGAAAACCACTCGCGTACTAAAAAGTGTGTTTACTGATTAGCCGATGTAGCCCTTCAGGGTGTCCAGACGCTCCTGAGCGTTGTCCTTGGTTACAACAGAGCAGCCGGAGTCGATGAACTTCTCCAGAGTCTCGTCGTTCAGAGCCTTTACAGCTGCGTCAACTGCCTTGTAGCCCATGTCGTAAGCTTCCTGAGCAACGGACATGGTCTCTTCACCAGCCAGGATAGCGTTACATGCGGACTGGATGCCGTCGAAACCAACGAAGATGGTGTTCTTGTAAGCATCGTTGCCCTTTGCAGCACGTGCGGCAGCCATTGCCATATCGTCGTTGTTGCAGACGATGATAGCGATGCCTTCCGGATGGTTCTGCATGATAGCTTCCATGGAGGTTGCAGCCTTATCAGCAACAGCGTCAGCGTACTGGATCTCGTCGGTCAGGAACTCGCCGCCAGCCTCGGTAACGCCCTTCTCATAACCGGTCAGACGAGCGGTAGCGGTGCCGTCGCCCTGCACGCCGGAAATTGCGATAGCCTTGACCTCAGACCAGCCAGCGTCCTGTGCAGCCTTGACAGCTTCCTTGCCGCCCATTGCAGCTGCGTCCTCGTTGCCGGTACCTACGAAAGAAAGTACCTCGGGAGCGTCGATGTTGGTGTCTACAGCGATGATCGGATCGGTCTTGCCGGAGATCAGGGTCTTAACCAGATCAGCCTGCAGCGGAGCGATTACGAATGCGTCGTATGCACCGGAGTTCAGGTCGGTCTCGATCATGTTCTGCTGCTCGTCGTAAGCGGTCTCGGAGGTAGCGCCCTTAACCTCAACCTTTACGTCGCTGTTATCCTTTGCATATGCCTCAGCGCCAGCCTTTACGTAGCTCCAGTACTCGGAAGCAGTGGTCTTGAGGATGACGTCAACGGAGCAGCCGGAACCGGTGGATGCGGTATCGCCCTGTGCGTCGCCCTGAGAGTCGCTACCGGAGGTAGAGCTGCTGCCGCAAGCTGCAAGGCTTGCAACCATAGCGCCGGTCATCAGCATAGCAAGTAATCTCTTCTTCATAATAAAAACCTCTCTCCTTTTTCGTACAGTCTGTCCGAACCGGAAAGGGATCGGTCAGTCTGCCATTCGGTTTCACCGCCTGTTGCGGTACAACGAACGCTCCAACGTTCTGGTAATATTTTAATGCAAAGATTACTGTTTGACAAGGGGTGCTTGACATTTTTGTCGGTAATGGCGAGGAACGACCCTGAAGGTTTGTGCAGGTTGACAACAACGTGTCGAGGATATAAAAACTACTTTCTGTGCATTGTGCAATATGGAGAAAATCTGGACATAATTTGCAGTTTTTCATGGGAAGTTCGGGGAGAATTTGGGCATATTATGAGATTGTCTCTTGCATATTCAGGTTACAGTATGGTAAAATTACCTTATCAGGACAGGGGAGGTCTGCGCTTTTTGTGGAAGAAATTCTGCGAAAAACGATCATCACCCCTTAGCCAACCCAAAACAGCAAAGAACGAGAGAAGGAAATTCATAATGAAACTGGCAATTAAGACCTGCACGTTGGATATGCCGTATGAGGAAATGCTTGATTTCTGCGTATCTCAGAAGATAGCCGCCATCGAGATCGGCACGGGCAACTGGTCGGGCGCGCCGCACTGCGACCTTGACCTGCTCGTGAGCGACAAGACTGCGCGTGAGAAGTGGTATGACGCGATGCGCGCGAAGGATCTCGAGCTGTGCGCCCTCAACTGCTCGGGCAATCCGCTCGCCTATGAGAAGGACATGGACATCACGAAAAAGACGTTCGAGCTCGCACAGATGCTTGGTGTCAAGAAGATCGTCATGATGAGCGGTCTGCCGGCCGGCTGCAAGGGCGATAAGACCCCGGTGTGGATCACGACCTCGTGGCCGCCCGAGACGCAGGATATTCTGGACTATCAGTGGAACGAAGTCGCTATCCCGGCGTGGAAGGACATCGTCAAGATGGCGGAGGACTGCGGCATCGAGCGCATCGCCCTCGAAAACCACGGCATGCAGCTCGTGTATAACCCGGAGACCCTGCTACGCCTGCGCGAGGCTGTCGGCCCGATGGTCGGCATGAACCTCGACCCGAGCCACCTGTTCTGGATGGGCGGCGACCCGATCGAGGCGGCGCGTGTGCTCGGCGAGCACGGAGCGATTTATCATATCCACGGCAAGGATTCGCGCCCGGAACGCCGCTACTGGCAGCCGAACGGCATGCTCGATACCAAGCCGATCGACGCCTTCGCACGCCGCGCGTGGAACTATGTCGCCGTCGGCGCAGGCCACGACGCAAAGTGGTGGAAGGAGTTCTTCTCGGTCGTCCGCATGTCGGGCTACGACGACGAGGTTTCGCTCGAAATGGAGGATCTGACGCTCTCCATGCTCGACGGCCACCTCGCCAGCCTGCACGTCCTGCGTGAAGCCCTGAACATCGAGTGAAGAGCAGTTTTCAGCCGAAAATCATATATAACCCTCACTATAACCGCCGCAGAAATGCAGCGATTATATTTTACATTCCATGCAGAATACAAGGAATATACATTATAATATAAGGAAGAGCCGTAAAGAAAGATAAGCGAAAAGGCTGAACCGAACGAAAAAGGCACGCC
>CAVIRF010000016.1:0-25470 GCA_963645185.1 Coprococcus eutactus
CCCTCCATGATTGACAGTTTGTTTTTTCACTGTCTTTCATAGAGGGAGCATATCACATTGATGTGCGGTGTATAATCTAATCATACAGGAAATGCGCGGAAAAGCAAGTGCTTTCGCGGTGAATTTTCCGAAAAAACAGGGAGAAAAACCGCTGTCCGCCGGGATGACTGCGGAGCAGACAGCAGGCAGAAAAAGTAACCGGGAGTATGAGCCCGGGCCGATATGGTCCGGACAAATCTGCATGTCTGCGCAGACCGAAAAAGGGAACAGAAACATGTCGAGGGTGGAAATACCGTACCGTATTTCCACCCTCGACATATAGCCACTTATCGTGACGAAACACAGACATAACCTGCGCTTTTCAGCAGGGAAACCGCAGATATGGTTCCCCGATGCCAGCCACGACCTCCGAACGGTAAACTTCTGTATCAGCAGATCTCACATCATCTGCCGCTTCATTTACCATTTATATTGTAGCTGATTTGGAGCGGTGTGTAAATCGTTCCAAAGTATGATATGGCAAAGAAATTTCTTCGGTCTGCCGGGAGAAGAGGAACGATTGAAAAAGGACGCATGGCCGTGCTATAATAACAGCAGAATATCCCGAAGGAGGAACTCTGATGATTGAAGTAAATGCGATGGGCGAGGCCTGCCCGATCCCGGTTGTAAAAACGCTGCACGCGCTGCAGGAGCTGAACGGCGCCGGCACGGTGCAGACGCTTGTAGATAACGAAATTGCGGTGCAGAACCTGACGCGCCTTGCGGAGAGCAAGGGCTGCACCATCAAAACGGAAAAGTGCGGCGAAAAGGAGTTCTGCGTGACCATCACGACCGAGGGCGCGGTCGCGGAGACCGGCGACGAGGAGGTTTCCTGCATCGTTCCGGCAGCGCAGAAAAAGACCGTCGTTGTCATTTCGGCCGACCACATGGGCGAGGGCGACGACGAGCTGGGCCGTATCCTGCTCAAGGGCTACCTGTTCGCGCTCACGCAGCAGGAGAAGCTGCCGACGACCATCCTGTTCTACAACGGCGGCGCGCGCGTCACCTGCGAGGGCTCGCCGTCGATCGAAGATCTGAAGAACCTCGCTTCGCTCGGCGTGGAGATCATGACCTGCGGCACCTGCCTCAACCACTACGGTCTGACGGACAAGCTTCAGGTCGGCGAGGTCACCAACATGTACGTCATCACCGAAAAGCAGATGCAGGCCGATCTGGTCATTCGTCCGTGATGCGGCGCAGACGGCCGGTGCTCGTGATCGCGTTTTCCTCGACCGAGCAGGCGCTCGCCGCGGAAGCGCTGTTCACGGGCAAAGGCCTGCCGGGGCGGATGATCCCCATCCCGTCGCAGATCAGCGCCGGATGCGGTCTCGCGTGGAAGGCAGAAGTCGACGAAAAAGCGCAGCTCCTTGCGGCGCTGGCGCAGGCAGGCTGCGGCTACGAAACGGACGCGGTCGTCGAAATGTATGGCTGACGGATGGAGAAAAGCATGATTTATCTGGATAATGCGGCGACGACGCTGCACAAGCCGCCGGAGGTTGCCGAAGCGGTGAAAAACGCGATACTGACCGCTGGAAATGCCGCACGGGGCGCGCACGGCGCGTCGCTGTCCGCGTCGCGCATGGTGTTCGAGACGCGGAGCAGGCTGGCGGAGCTGTTCGGCTGTCCGCGCGCGGACCATGTCGTTTTCACGGCGAACTCGACCGAGGCGCTGAATATCGCGATCTACGGCCTGCTCTCGCCGGGCGATCACGTAATTTCGACCGATCTGGAGCATAATTCCGTGCTGCGGCCGCTGTATGACATGCAGTCGCGCGGCGTCGAGGTGGATTTCGTCCGCGCAGACCGCCGCGGCAACATCCGCTATGAGGATGTGGAAGCGCTGCTGCGCCCGAACACAAGGGCGGTCATCTGCACCCACGCCTCCAATCTGACCGGAAATCTGCTCGATATTGCCCGTATCGGCGTGATGGCGCACGCGCACGGCGCGCTTCTGGTGGTCGACGCCTCGCAGACCGCCGGTGCGGCGCCAATCGACATGCAGAAAATGGGTATTGATGTGCTCTGCTTCACCGGGCACAAGGGGCTGATGGGGCCGCAGGGCACCGGCGGCCTGTGCATCCGGCCGGGCGTGGAGCTGCAGCCGCTGCTGCGCGGCGGCACGGGCGTGCACTCCTACGACCGGGAGCAGCCGAAGGAATATCCGGCGCGGCTGGAAGCCGGAACGCTCAACAGTCACGGCATCGCCGGGCTGCACGCGGCGCTCGATTTCATCCTGCGGCAGAGCGTGGAGACCATCGGCGCGCGCGAGCAGCAGCTGATGCGCCGGTTTTACGAGGGCGTGCGCGATGTTCCCGGCGTGACGGTCTACGGCGACTTTACCGCGCCGGAGCGCGCGGCGATCGTGACGCTCAACATCCGGGATTACGACTCGGCTGAGGTCGCAGACATTCTGGCTGAGGATTACGGCATCGCAACACGCGCCGGAGCGCACTGCGCACCGCGCATGCACGAGGCGCTCGGCACGGTGCGGCAGGGCGCGGTTCGGTTCAGCTTTTCCTTCTTCAACACGGAAGAGGAGGCGGATGCCGCCGTGTCTGCCGTCCGAGAGCACGCGGAGGAATAATGAAGCAGTCGCGCGAAAGCGCGCATTGAATAGGCTTTGCTTCGCAAAGCCATGAAAACCGGGGGCGTGTACCTCGGTTTTCTTACCTTAGGAGGGAGAAGGTTTCCGTATGGGAACTTTCGGACGACTCGTGTTCTGCGAAGTCAGAACACAGATTGTCGGAAAAACGAAGTTTTTCGACAGGCTTAAGCAGGAGGAAAAGCAATGGAGCTTCGATATATGATCATTGGCGCAGGCGGCGTCGGCGCGCCGATCGGCGCATTTCTGACGCGCGCCGGCAAAGATACGGTGCTGATCGCGCGCGGAAAACACCTTGAGGTGATGCAGGAGCGCGGCCTGACCATCGAGCCGAGCGGCGGCGAGGCGTGGACTGTGCCGGTCAAGGCGGCGGACATGCCCTCCTTTGAGGCGCAGCGCGCGCAGGGCGCACCCGGTCCGGACGTCATTTTCGTCTGCGTCAAGGGGTATTCGCTCGCGGAGACCATTCCGTTCATCCGGAAGGCGGCGCACGAAAAAACGGTCGTCATTCCGGTGCTGAACATCTATGGTACGGGCCGCACGATGCAGAAGGAGCTGCCCGGACTGACCGTCACGGACGGCTGCATCTACATCTCCGCCAACCGGACGGCGCCGGGCGTCATCCATCAGCACGGCTCGATCTTCCGCATCGTTTACGGCCTGCCGAGCCACAGAACGGACGATCCGGTGCTTCAGCAGGTCGCGGACGATCTGACGGACGCAGGCATCGAGCCGGTTTACTCACCGTGCGTCGAGAAGGACACGATGCTCAAGTTCTCCTATGTTTCGGCGATGGCGGCCTGCGGCCAGTATTACCATGCCAAGGCGGACGCGATGCAGAAGCCGGGCGAGGTGCGCGAGTGCTTTGCGGAGCTGATCCGCGAGATCGTTGCGCTGTCGGACAAAATGGGCATCGCGCTCGAGGAAAAGCCGGGCGAGCTAGTCGAGCGCAACCTGCGCATTCTGGATGATCTCGCGCCGACGGCTTCGACCTCGATGCAGCGCGATATTGAGGCAGGCCATTCGTCCGAGGTGGACGGCCTGATCTATCAGGTCGTGCGTCTGGCGGACCGGTACGGTCTGGCGCTGCCGGAATACCGAAAAATCACAGAAAAGCTGAAGCAGAGCCTGTAAGGCGAAAACAAGTATTGCTTTCGCGCGACAGCTCAAGACAAAGCCCCCGTTCACTTGAACGGGGGCTTTGCCGTATAAAATGGAATGAAAGAAATAGAAATGAAACAGAAAAGGGAAACGTGCTCCGATTTCTATTTTCATTATAAATCCGTGCAGGGAGAATGTAAATCATCCCAAAGTATGAGAGAGAGGATTACTTGTTTTTTCCTGCGTGGCCGATCAGATAGCAGACGGCGGCGACGATCATGCCGTTGATGGAGGCGATGCCCCAAGGCACGAGGTTCGCGACTACCGCGCCCAGAACGACGCCTGCAACCGCAAACCAGTTGACCGTCTCGGTGACTTCGACGTCCTTGTACTTCTCGCGGTCCATGAAGAAGCTCATGACGAGGATGATGCCGACCGGGGGAAGGGTGCAGTTGAGGATGTTCAGCCAGCCGGTGAAGTTCCAGTACAGCCAGACGGCAAGCGCCGTGCCGACGATGCCGGAGATGAGGACCATCGGCTTTTTCTTCTTGCCGAAGATATTCGCAAGGCCCAGACCAGCGGAGTAGAGCGCGTTGTCGTTGGTGGTCCAGATGTTGAGGCCGAGCACCAGAATAGCCAGATAGAACAGGCCGAGGTTGATCATGACCTCAAAAATGTCGTTGCCGCCGACGTAGACCGAGGAGATCGCGCCGAAGAAGAACATCAGCGAGTTGCCGATGAAGAAGGCGATGACGGTCGTGATCGCGCCGACCTTGCCGTTGCGCGCAAAACGGGAGAAGTTCGGCGTTGCCGTGCCGCCGGAGACGAACGAGCCGATGACCAGACCTGCGCCGCCGATGACGGTCAGCGTGCCGCTGGACTTCGCGAACTGATCGACAATCGTGCCGTCGCCGCGCGAGACCGCCATGACCATCGCGACCGTGCCGAGGATGGCGACGAGCGGAACGGCGATATAGCTGATGAGCGTCAGCGACTTGATGCCGAAGTACGCCGAAGCAGTCATGCACGCGCCGGCGATGATGACGAGCACCCATTCCGCGGCGGTGCTGCCGCCGAGCAGCTCATTTGCGACCGGGATGGCGAACATGGCGATGCCGACGCCGAACCAGCCGATCTGCGTGAAGGAGATCATGGCCGAGGGCAGGTAGGAGCCCTTGCTGCCGAAGGCCTTGCGCGCGAGCAGGTCAAGGCTCATGCCGGTCTCCGCGCCGACGTAGCCGAGCAGACCGGTGTACAGACTGAGGATGAGGCCGCCGATGACGAGCGAGACGAGAAAGCCGCCGAAATCCAGACCGTCGGCCAGCTCTTTGCCGACCCACATGCTCGCCGAGAAAAAGGTGAAGCCGAGCATGATCATGAACATGGTGACGATGCCGCGGCGCGCGTAGTGCGGCACCGCCGCTTCCGCAAAGTCGATGTCTACCGTTGTTTCTTCTTTTTTCATTGATTACCGTCCTTTTTTATTTTGTGAAGCTGTTACAGGATGTACTTTTTGAGCGTCGAGGTGAACTCCTCGATGCGCTGACGGGCGATCTGCTCGAGCGAGATGCCGCGCATGCTCTCGACGAAGCCGCGCTCCTGCTGATACAGCCAGCGCGTCAGCTTTTCGTCGAGCTTTTCGTAGTGGCAGTCCTTTACCCAGTCCTCGTAGGAGATGGGCAGAGAGTGGCCGAGCTTTTCCTCGAGCAGCGCCTGCTTGTCGATCTTGTCCGCGCGCTCGAGAATGCCGTTCCAGAACTCGAGCACCTCGTCGATGTGCTCGTGAATCTCATAGCGGCGCGCGCCGCCATCATAGATCGTGCACTTTTCAAACAGCGGATTCTGCATGGACAGCGTTTCGCGGCGGAACGCCGGCGCGATGATGCCGCCCTTCCAGTAGAAGTCGATGAGCGCGCGGTTGATGCCGGAAACGCCCTTGTTGCCCTCCTCGTAGCAGCTGAAAACGCCCTCGTAGTACACGGTGATGAAGCCCTCGAAGTCCGGCCAGTAGGAGCGAATCTCACGGGTCAGCTTTTCGAGAATTTCGATGCCCTGCGTGCCGCCGATGGTGAACAGGACGATGTTGCGCAGCTGCGCGCCCTGCTTGCGGTAGTAGTCGGTGACGTAGCGCAGGCACTGCACGAGGGTTTCGCCCGAGGCGATGATGTCGCCGATCATGAGCGTGCTGTTGGGCACCATGGTGAGCTTGCAGTACTTGATGTCGAGCGACATCTCGTCGTTCTCGCCGAACACGCGCTCGCTGGACATAAAGCTGATGTCGTGCACGCGGATGTGCTCCTTGTAGCAGCTCTCCTCGAGCGGATAGTTGAGCGCGCCGCGCAGGATGGAGAGAATGTTGGCGGACGTAATCTTCTTCTGCTCCTTGAGGTAGTACATCATCTGCGAGGTCGCGGTGACGAGCGAGGCATAGACCTCGTAGCCGACGACCTCGGGATGGTTCATCAGCTTGCGCGTCTCCGCCTCGGAGACGATGTAGTACTCGTTGAGAAAGCTGCCGCCCTCGAGACGGTAGCAGTCCACGCCCTGGTCGCAGAATTCCGGGACAATGTGGACGTCGTTCCAGTTTTCGATCATTTCATTTTCCTCCCACAAAAAAGGACCGGCTGCCGTTTTGGGGGCAGGGGGTCCTTGGTCATACAGGTTTGTTCGGGAAAACGGGCGAGCATGTGCGTGATGTGTTTTTATGCCGCATAGCCGCGCGCCTCCTTTTTTCGACTACTTTATTATACGGGACAAAGCGTGTGGTTGTCAATAAGGGGGAGAGGGATTGCAAGAAAAACGAGCAGATGAAAAATCTGCTCGTTTTTGTGATGTTTGGAATTGTTTACACCGTAATTATTTTGCGGAAACGATCTGGCCGTCCTTAATGGTAATGGTCAGGTCAGGATACTTCGTCGCAGTGATAACGACCGTGTTTGTGCCGTCGGTGAAAGATGCACCGCCAAGCGAAATAGTGCCATAAGCTTCACGAAGGGAGTATTTTGTGTTGTTATATACATAACCGCTTTCATAAACGACATCATTGACCTTAATGGAAGTGATGGCCTTCATGTAGGCGTCGTATCCCTCACCAAAGGAAATAGTGTAATCGTCTCCATAAGAGTCTTTTTTTGCGCTTTCCGGCTGAGGAGTAACACCGGTCTTGTTCGGGGTCTTAACCGTAACAGTCACATCATTATAACCATCGGCGATAAACGTAAGCTTATACTCAGTTCTCGGGGTAAGATCAGAGAGCGTGAATGCGGTTTCGTCTTCAGCCTTTACCTTATTGATGGAGGCAACATCGCCGTCATCTACCTTGATTGCGGAAAGTGCGTTCCACCAGTCAGCATCAACGCTGCCGCCAAAGAGACCGGATACGGTGATTTTGTAGCTGCCGTCATCCTGCTCCACAACGGCAGTAGAGATGGTCGAGGAAAGTTCCTTTTTAATAGTAAAGGTAACGATTGCATCCTTATAACCGGTTGCAGAAATGGTCAGTGTATAGGTCTTGCCGATGGAGCCGCCGGAAAGCGATACGCTGCCAGTAGAATAGCTCTTCTGTGATTTCGCGGTATCGTCATCAACGGTAATCGTCTGAACCTTGTTCCACCACTGGGTGAGGTCGTCAGTGGAGGTCAGCGTAACGTTATAGTAACTGCTGTAAGAGTATTTAGCCGTAGCAGAGAGCGTCGGTGCAGGCTGCTCTTCAGGCTCGACCGGTTCAGTCGGTTCAGTCGAACCGCCGGAGGACTCCTTCTTGTTGACGGTAATCGTCATGGGAGCATAGCCGTCTGCGGAAATGGTAACGGTGTTGTCGCCGTCCTCGAAAGCGCCGCCGCCGAGAGTCAGCACATAATGAGAGGAATTTTCCCATTTGAAGAGCTTGTTATCTGCCTTTGGCTCGTTAAGCAAACCAACTTCATCATAGGTTTCGCCATTGACCGAGATGTTCTTTGCGTACAGCTGCCAGGAGTTAAACTCACGAGTATTCTCATACGAGAAATCAATGGTAAACACACCATCGTCTTCGCTCGAGGTGACTTCCATCTCCGGAACAGCCTTAGTCTCAATCTCGCCGTCCATCTTAAACTCAGCCGTCAGCGCATCATTATAATACTCCGCTGAAATCTTTACGGTGTAAGTACCCGGCTTGACGTTGTGCAGGGTGAGGCTCTTGTTATCCTCTGCGAGCACGTAGTAAACCGCGTCGCCGCTCTCGACACCCTTTTCGTAAACCGCGTCATCGGTCTTGCCGGTCGAGGAGGTCAGCGTGACCGCAGCCAGATTGCTGAGGAAGTCGCCGTCCGAGTTCTCGACCGAAATCTTAACGACGCCGGTTTCCTTGTCAGCCTCAGCCTTGAGCTTGAGGTCAGTCTCGTTGAGCTTGTCGTAAGTAAACTCGAACGTCTGCGGCTTGTAGCCGTTCGATACGATCTTCACAGCGTTCTTGCCGATATGCAGCAGATCCTTGCTGAGGGTGATCGTATTGCCCTTGATGGAGTAATACTGCTCGTCCAGCTCGTGCCAGTCGCCGTTGAGGTAGAGCGCGGAGATCTTGCCGAGGTAATCCTCGCCGTCCTTGAAGGTCAGAGTAACATCGCTGCCCTGCTGGTTGTCGGAAACGGTCGGCTCGATGTAATCCAGCTTGCCGGACACGGTGCTGTCCTGAATGTCGCCGAGCAGGCCGTCCTCAAGAATCGCCTTGGTGGCGTGCGGCGGATAAACGGTTGCCTCTGCGGTCTTGACGAACTCGGAGAACGGAACCCAGAGCGCCGTGTTGGTCGCGTCGATGTAGTCCGTGCCGTCGTAATACATGGTGTCGCCCTTGTTGCATACCGAGTCGAGCGTGGATGCGCTGTACTTCCAGTATTCGAGGACGGCGGTAGAGTCCGCGGTATCCGCGCCGAGCTTGTTCAGCACGCAGGCATTCGCAACGAGATCGCTGTCGAACAGGAAATCGGTCGAGATGGCGTAGCCGCCCGAGCTGTCGCTGCCGCTACTGCCAGAGGAAGAACTGCCGGTCGCGCGGCTGATTGCGTCATAGGTGACGGCCTTGAGCTGTGCCGCCTGCTCGCCTTCCTTGACATAGAAGTCGTAAGAGAAGGTCTGGAAACCGTTCGCCTGAATGGTCAGCGTGTAGTTGCCCTTATACTTCAGATGGTCGGTCGTGCCGTTTTCGGTGTCGTTGTACAGCACGAACAGGTTCTGACTGATCAGATAGTAGTCGGTAGTCTTCTCAAGCTCGGTGGTTTTGCCGGTCGGGTCCTTCAGCGTGACCTTTTCGATCGGGTCGGTGATGCCGTAAACCAGATTGCTGACGGCAAAGTGCAGGTTCTTGCCCGATTCCGGCTCTTCCTTGATCTTGAGGGCCGGCGCGTCATGGTTCTGTACGTGGATGGACGCGAGCGTGGAGGACTTGACGCCCTTTGCGTTCGTGGAGGTCACGCGGACAAAGTAACGGCCGTTAGAGGTGAAGTTGGTCTGGCCGAACGGAATGGTCAGCGTTGCGACCTCGGTGCCGTTGTGGTCAGTATAGCCCTTGGTGAAGTTGAGGTTGTAGTTCCAGGTGTTCTTGTACTGGTCGTATGCGACGAGCTGAACCGAGCCCTCCGTGTTATCCTCGTTAAAGTCCGCGATGTGGTCGAACCACGCCTTGTCGTCGTCCGTGGTGTAGTTGAACATGACAACTACACTGCCCTCGTCATTCTCGTCCAGAACGAGCGGCACGGAGTAGCTCGGGTGCTCGCTGCGTACAGCAGCGGTGCCGAAGGTCGTCTTGGAGGGCAGGACGCGGACGTTGCCTGCGTCGTCATAGTTGGTCAGATAGTAATCCCAGATGGCGAGCGGGCCGTGCTTGATGAAGTAATCCGGCAGGCAGTCCTCGCCGGTGTAAACGGCGTTCGGCTGTGCCGTGCCGAGAGAGATGGTCTGGGTCTTGCCGCCGGAGGTCAGCGTGACAGAACCCGGCTGCGCCGTCAGCGGCAGCTTGGAGATCTCGCCGTCGTCCGTTACCTTGGAGACAGCCGCGGTCACATCCGCGCCGTCGACCGTAACAGTGGTGGCGTCAGCCTTGAAGCCGTCCTTGAACGAGAGCGCGAGGTAAGCGCCTGCGTCGGTGGTGACGACCTTTGCATCTGCGATCTCAGCGTTGACGTTCTGGTCGCTGTTCGAGGAATTGCTGCCGCCATTCGAGGAACCGCCGCTCGAGGAACCGCCGGAGGACGAACCGCCCGAAGAGGAGCCGCCGCCGGAGGACGAACCGCCCGAAGAAGAGCCGCCGCCGGATGCGCCGCCCGAAGCCTGAGAAACTGTCTCGGTCTTGCCTGCCTCAACCGTCTTGCTGCCGGCCTGTACGCCGGAAACGCCCTCAGACGCCGAAACACGGGTGCCGGAGGTGGAAACGGTCACGTTGCTGGCGTTCGCCTTGACGTCGCCGACCTTGCCTGCGCCGGTGATCTTCGTGTTCTCCGCGTTTACCGTGATGGTGCCGACAGACGCGCCGTTCTGCACGGTAACGGTGGCCGCGCCTGCGACCGTGATGCTGTCCGCCGTGCCTGCGACGGAAACGTCGCTGTGCGCGATGATGCCCTTGCCTGCCTTCGTGTTGCTGAAGGTCACGCCGTTCGCGCCGCCGCGCAGCAGGATGCGGCCGGTGACGGTGACGTTCGTCAGGTCAGCCTGCGTTACGCCGTCCGCAAGGATAAGGTCGCCGTTGATGGTCTTGCCGGCGAGGGATGCGCCGTTTGTGCGCACGATGACGTTGCCGTCCACGGTGTCGGACAGACCGTTATCCGCAAACGTGCTCGCCATGCCGCTGATGACCTTGGCGAATTCTGCACGGGTGATGCTGCTCTGGGGATTGAGCTTGCCGTTCGCGCCGTTGACGTAGCCGCCGTCGATGAGTGCGGAGACCGCGCTCTTTGCCCACGGAGAAACGCTGCCGCCGTCGGTGTAATCCGAGAGGGAAGAAGCTCCGCTCTCCAGACCGAAGGCGCGCGCGAGTACGGCGAAGGCCTCCTCACGGGTGATGGGAGACTCCGGGTTGAGCTTGCCGTTCGAGCCCACGAACGTGCCCATTGCGACCGCGACCGACATGTCATTGTGATACCATGCGTTCGGGCGGACGTCGGTGAACTCGGAGAGATCGGCGTTCTTGTTTGCACCGAAGGCACGGTTGACGATCGCCGCGAGCTGGGCACGCGTCAGCAGACCGTTTCCGTCGATCTCGCCGTTCGAGCCGTTCAGCAGGCCGTTCTGGACAGCGCTGCGCAGACCGGCTGCGGACCAGTCGGTCGGAAAATCATGAAAATCCTCGGGGGACGCGGCAAATGCGTTCGGTACGAGCATCGCGCCGGCCAGCAGCAGAGCGAGGGTTTGTTTCTTGTTCAAAAGTCATATCCTCCTTATCAGGTACGGTTATCCATGACTAACCGTTTCGGTGAAAATTGTCCTTTCCCGTCGGAAAGGACTCGGAGTTAATGCGCGCTAACTCAAAAACGGTAATAAAATATCACATGTCTTTTGTGTTGTCAACCCCAGTGTTTTACAGCGGATAACGCTCTTATCACACAAACGACACAGAAAGTACACAATTCGCAGTAAAATAAGTTAGATAGCGCTAACTTTTGCACGAAAGTGCGCACGAAAAATTTTTCTCGGGCAGAGGGGCGGAAATTGTGCTTTCAGCGACGGAAACGGACGAAAACACGGCAAAAGACGCGAAACAGAATTGAAAAACCGGGCGCGGAATGGTATACTGGATATAAATTACCACGTAAACGGGGAGGCGCAGCCTGCAAATGGAGAATATTTTCTTAGCGGATCAGAAGCCGATTTCTTTTGAGGATTATCTGCGGTATGACGAGAGCAGCCGGGGCAACCTCGGCGCGGACGTTCCGGTGCTCGTGTACCGCATGCTGGAATACTCGCTCAAGGATGCGCTCATCGACCGTTTCGGCAAAGAGGTACAGATCGAGCTGTTCCGCAAGGCCGGCCGCACCGCAGGCGAATATTTCGCCCGGCATTTTCTCGACCTGTCGCTGCCGCTCAATCAGTTCGTCGGCGAGCTTCAGGCGAAAATGCAGGAGCAGCGCATCGGCGTGCTGCGCGTCGAGGACGTAGATGAGGCAAGCGGCAAGATCATGCTCACCGTGTCCGAGGACGCGGACTGCTCGGGCCTGCCGGTGCTGGGCGAGACCGTGTGCAACTATGACGAGGGCTTTATCTCGGGCATACTCAGCCTGTACAGCGGCAAAGAGTATGAAGCGGTCGAGATCGACTGCTGGGCGACCGGCGACCGCGTATGCCGGTTCCGCGCAGCGGTAACGGACGAGAAATAATGAACGGCAGTGATGGACTTGAACGAAAAGAACTGTGATATTCTGTTTGACTATCTGAAAAGCATCCTATACGATCCCGAAGCGAAAAAGCCGGATGCGGACGCGCTCGACGAGCCCTTCCGCAGGCTCGGTCTGGGACTGGAATTTCTGGACCATGCCGTGCGTGAGATGAAGCAGTACACCGCGGCGCTCGCCACCGGCAATCTGTCCGTGCCGTCGCCGTCGAGGGACAACTTCCTGTGCGAAAACCTCAAGAACATTCATGCAAACCTCAACCATCTGACATGGCAGGCCAAGCAGGTCGCCCGGGGCGACTATTCGCAGTCGGTCTCGTACATGGGCGAGTTTTCCGAGGCGTTCAACGCGATGGTCGCGCAGCTGCGCGAGCGTGACGCGAAGCTCAAGGAAGAGGCGCGCATGATACAGAAGCACCTCGACGTTGTGGAGGGCTACAACAAGCTGCTGCTCGAGCTGATCGCGCGCAGCGAGGAGGACATCCTCGTGACCGACGCGGAGCAGGATGAAATTCTGTATACCACCCGGGAAAATGCGCAGTCGCAGGAGATCTACGGCCTCATCCGGGAAAAACAGCAGCAGAGACGGCGGAGGATGGGCGATACCGTGCCCGAATGGACATGGGAGCTTGAGGACTCCGCGCACCGCATTTACCGCATCACGAGTGCGCG
Organism: Coprococcus eutactus; assembly: GCA_963645185.1. GTDB lineage: Bacteria > Bacillota > Clostridia > Oscillospirales > Butyricicoccaceae > Agathobaculum. Next base: position 12,771 of record CAVIRF010000016.1, read on the forward strand.
GATGGAGTGGCAGGGCAGGCAGGCGTATGCGCACATCATTCTCGAGATCACGCGCGAGCGCGAGGAGCAGGGCCGACTGGAGCTCAAGGCGTATTCGGACACGCTGACGAACATCGGCAACCGCTCTTTCTTCATCGACCGCGCCAAGGAGATACTGGAGAGCGGCGAGGCGCTCGTCATCTGCTACTGCGACCTCGACCATCTGAAATACATCAACGACAACCACGGCCACGCCGAGGGCGATGCATATATATGCAGCTTCGTGGGCTGCGTACAGCAGTTCATCCGCGAGGAGGATGTGTTCACGCGGCTCGGCGGCGACGAGTTCTGCATCCTGTTCCGCGGCTGCACGCAGGACATCGTGCGGCAGCGCATGGAGCAGGTGCAGCAGGCCTTCTCGCAGGGCTATCAGCCGTACAACAAGAGCTTCAGCTACGGTCTGGTGGAGCTGCCCGAGGGGCATGGTCTCGTCGACCTGAACGAGATCATGGAAAAGGCGGATCTGCGCATGTATCAGCAGAAGAGAGAACGAAAGAATACGCGCTAATAGAAAACAAAAGTGCACCGCTTTGCGGTGCACTTTTAGACTGTCGATATTCGTTTTATTTTTTCAGCTTGAGGCCGTCGCCGAAGGCGTTGCCGACGCGCTCGGTGACCTTGTAGTAGCCGCTGGTGTAGGGGTCGAAGGCGATCGCCTGAACGCGCGAGATGTCGACCTTGCCGTCGACCATGACGCTCTCGTCGGCGGTGACATTGACTACCTTGCCGATGACGCCGCAGCCGTATTCATCGCCCTGAAACTCAATGAATTTGCATTCCAGACAGATCGGGAACTCGTTGACGACGGGCGCGTCGACGGTTTCGGCCTTGGAGGCGGTCAGACCGCTGCGCGCGAACTTGTCGGGGGCCTTGTTGCCGGACTCGACGCCGAAATAGTCGGCCTCGACGACATGTGCCGCATCGGCGATGCTGACGGTAAACGCGCCTCTCGCCTTGATGTTCTGCACGGTCTTGTGCGTCTCGGTGAGGTTGAGCGCGACGACGTCGCTGTCGATCATGGTGCCCCATGCCGCGTTCATCACGTTCACGCTGCCGTCCTCGTTATAGGTCGCGATCATCAGCACCGGCATCGGGAAAATACCGGCGGTAACATTCAGCTTTGTTCTCATGGCTGCATCTCCTCGTAAAGTATAAATTAACATAAAATTATGCCGTTTCTCTCATTATAGCAGCATTGGGTGCAGATTCAAAGAGAATTTATGAGCAAGCCTGTCGGGTACAGGCGTAAACAGAGAACAAAAAAAGGCTCGCGCGGCGAGGGAGAGATCCCGGCCTGCGCGAGCCTTTCAGTTTTCGGTTTCATTTTCGGATTTCGATCGTGCGGAAGCGCGTTCGCGGTATCGGATGCAGAGGATGGTCAGCGCCGTGCCGACGGCAAAGGCGGCGACGCCGACGACGATATATCCCTCCGCACCCTGCCGCAGCAGCAGTGCGCCGTAGCCGTCCGTGACGGTCGAAACGCCGGGCGGCTGCACGGTGTTCAGCAGGCCGCCGATGCCGCAGAGCAGGAACAGACTGCACATCGTGAGCAGGGAAAAGGTGCGTTTTTCGCGCCGCTTTCGATAAATCCGGGTCCTGCGCCGGATCTCCTGTATCCGGTTTTCCGTTCTGTACGTCATCCGCATAGCCTCCCCTCCACCTGCGCCTTCGTGATACTCTCTGTATCTATAAATGCAGCAGAACGGAAATCCTTCCACCCGGAACGGAAAAATTCTGCTCAGTGCAGCGAGATCTCGAGCTTTGACAGCAGATGCCGGATGACGAACAGGCAGAGGATGAACACGGACGGGAACACGTAGCCTGCGGTTTTGAACGCGCCGTCCGACGAGATGAGCAGGTTGTAAATGGCGTGGAAGCCGGTGCAGGTGCCGAGGATGCCGACCGTGCCGCTCAGCGGCAGCAGCGCGGCGAGCGAGAGCGTCAGCGTGATGTCGATGGCGAAATACAGATTGAAACGGGTGTAATCCGAGAAAAGCGAGGAAACCGAGTACAGGATCAGCTGCAAAACGACGCAGGCGAACATGAGCGCGTCCGTGCGGCGGTACGGCAGGGCGGTTTTCAGCCGAAAGACCGAGAGATAGGCGATCGCGCCTGCTGTGATGGCGAACAGCCCGGTCACGAGATACGACGGGCCGAAGATGCGGCAGACCATGGCGCCAATGGTGACGCCTGCGGCGGCGAGCGCCGCCGGCCACGAAAAGCGGAGCGTTTTCTCATCGTTTCGGAAGATCTGGAGCGAGAGATAGAACAGATACGAGGCGATCCATGAGATCTCGGAAACGTAGAATATCTGCGGAACAGTGCCGAAAACGGCAAGATACAGCACAAAATACAGCGTTCCCATGCAGAAGCAGGCGTAAGCGAGCGCGAGAATGAAAAGCTGGCGGCTCCGGTGACGGAGCGCGAGCGCGACGGCGGCGCAGGCGGAACCGCCGAACACCGCGACCTGAAACAGGTTGTCGATCAGTTCAAAGTTCATCGTCGGAGTCCTCCCGGTGGCGGCGTTCGTCTGAGCGGCGCAGCCGGTACAGCAGCACGGTCACGCACACGCCGAGCAGAAAGGCGAGCAGTCCCATCAGAATATAGCCGAGCGCCCCGTTTTCGGCGATCAGGCTGGCGGCGCCCGACGTATGGCCGATGTCGCCGGTCGAGATGTTCTCCATCAGTCCGGGCATGAGCGCGCCGATGCCGGCGACGAGCAGCAGGCAGGCTGCCATGCAGACCGCGTTCAGACGGCGGCGCTGCTTTGCGCGGTTTTCGCGCCGGAGCGCGGCGGTCCTCTCATGCACCAGACGGGCGCGTTCTTCATTCGTCCGCATACACAAATCCCTCCCGTTCGAGGATGGTTTTCAGGTTCTGTTTGCCGCGATAGACCAGCTTGGTGATCTGCTGCTCGGTCTTTCGCATGACCGAGGCGGCCTCGCGGTAGGACATGTTCTCGAAATACACGAGATAGAGTGCCTCGCGGTATTCGGCCTTGAGCTGCTCGAGCGCGGCGTAAAAATGGCTTCTGCGCTCGCTTTGGATGAGCTCGGTATCGCTTAGCAGGTCGCTCTGCGGCTCAAAATCCAGATCGTCCATGTGCAGAAAGGGGATGCGGTGCTTCTGGCTGTGCCGCAGGGCAAGATTTCGGGCGGTCTTGTACAGATACGCCTTGAAGCTGCCGTCGCCGGTGATCGGGCGCTCCTTGGCGAAAAGCAGTGAAAACGCCTCGATCATCAGATCCTCCGCCTCGTGCATGTCCCGGATGCGCGCGTTTATGTACAGCGTCAGCGCGTCGCCGTACCGTTCCACGAGCAGGTCGGCGGCCTGCTCCTCGCCGCTCAGATACCGTCGGTATGCGGTCTCGTCAGAGATCATGTGGCCGCCCCCTTTCCGCGTTTTTTCTACAAATAATTATACAGGAACGGGTATTATATTACAAGACGCTGGAACAGCAAAAAATAAAAGAGACCGCAGCTTTACGGTCTCTTCGGGGAGATTTAACAGCATATTTATATTTATCAGCTGTTACAGATGAGAAAACCGCACCTTCGGCAGCAGTTCTTCGATGACTGCGCGCTCGGCGGCCTGTGTGCCGCTGCACATGACGTTCGCCGCGCCGGTCGCGGTAGAGAGGCGGACGGCCTCCTCCTCGCTCAGGCCCTGCGCGTCCGCGAAGGCGAGCGCCGCGACAACGCTGTCGCCTGCGCCGACCGTGCTGCCGACCGGCACCTTCAGGCATTCGGCATAGATCGTGCTGCCCTTTCGCAGATAGAGCGCGCCGCGGCCGCCGAGCGAGATCACGACCCGTTCGATGCCCTGTTCGAGCAACTTTTCGCCCTCTGCGGTCAGCTCTTCGATGGTTTCGAGCCTTCTGCCTGCAAGCCGGGACAGCTCGTCGTCGTTTGGCTTGACGAGATACGGCGCGGCCTTGATACCCTCGGCGAGCAGCACACCGTCCGCATCGAGAAAGACGCGCGCGCCTGCTTGTTTGCACGCGGCAGTCCATGTGCGGTAAGTGTCCTGCGGCGCGCCCTTCGGCAGGCTGCCGGCAAGGACAACGATGGCGCCGGGCTGTATCTCGCCCAGCAGCTCATGAAGCAGCGCGTCCAGATCGGCCGCCGTGACGGTCAGACCCGGCTCGTTGATGTCGGTGTTCGTGTGTCCCTCGCGGTCGATGATCTTGAGATTGGTGCGCGTCTGTCCCTCGACGAAGTGAAACTGCGTCGTGAAGGGCTCGCCCTCGAGCAGCTTTTCGAGCATCCGGCCGCTCTCGCCGCCGAGGATGCCGACCGCGCGGCTCTCGCCGCCGAGCTTCGCGATGACTTTGCTGACGTTGATGCCCTTGCCGCCGGGATCGGTGCGCATTGCGGTGATGCGGTTTACGGTGTCGAGCGCCATGCCGGGTATCTCGACCGTTTTATCCAGCGCAGGATTGAGTGTTACCGTGTAGATCATGGAGTGCCCCCTCTTTTACATGCTTTCCGGCACGAGACGCAGGCGTTTCGCGACGGTCTTCGCCTCGCTGCGGCGCTTGACATCCAGCTTGTTCAGAATGTGGCTCACGTGGGTCTTGACCGTTGGGAGCTTGATGTCCATGATGCGCGCGATCTCGGCGTTGCTTTTGTCGGCGCAGATGAGATGCAGGATTTGCAGCTCCATCGGCGTGAGCGCGTCGCCGGAGGCGAGCCGCGTCTGGAGAAAGAGCGGATAGTACGCCGCCTGTGCGCGCACATGCGAGAGCAGCAGACGGTACCATTTCTGGTCGAAGGCATTGCTGTCATAATCCTCGAGCAGCGGCAGCAGCGCCGCGCCGTAAACGCTGAGCGTGCGGATGAAACGGTATTCCTCGGCGGTTTTCAGCGCAGTTTCAAGGTGTTCGCGCCACGCGGCATCCTTTTTGCGGTAGAGAGCGATGGCGGAGACGGCATGCAGATGGATGCAGCCGATGTGTCGGCCGCAGGTCTCCGCGAACGGCTGGAGCGGCAGGATGGTCAGCAGCGCGGCGTCCGGCCTGCCGTTCGACAGCTCGACCATCGCCTGCGTGAGGTACTGATAGCGCTTCATGGCGTTGATGTGCATCGGGTCGCGCGGCGCTTTTTCGCGGTACCACGCATCTGCGCTGTCGATCTCGCCCGTATGCAGATCGATGCGGCACAGCATGGCGTCCATGTTCGGGAGAAAACGGGTCAGTCCGCGCGAGACGAACTGCTCGCGCAGCGAAACGAGCGTGCGGCGCGCGTCGTCCGGCTGACCGCCTGCAAGCTGGCTGCGCACGAGCAGACCGCACACGGCAAACTCGATGTCGGGCGTGCCCTTCTGGCGGATTTCGTTCATGCGCGGAACGAGCGACAGCATCCGTGCGGAAATATCCTCGCCCTTCTCGAATTTGCTCTCTGCGATGGCGCAGTCTGCGAGCCCCACGCCGTCGCGGCCGAGCACGGCCTCGAGCGGAACGCGGAGCGTCTGGTAGAGCAGGTCGTCCATTTTGCTCCACTCGGCAAAGTCCTTGCCGCCGTTCATCAGGCTGGGCAGCGTGCTCGTGACCGAGAAGGGCGGCAGCGTGATCTCCTTGTTCGTGAGCAGGCGGAACACCGCCGGGATGGTCTCGGTCAGCCCCTTGGCGCCGCGCTGCGGCAGCGCGATGTCGAGCCATGCCAGACGGCTGCGCGCCTGCTTTCCGGCGGCGTCCTTTTTCTCGCAGCGGTCGGCGAACTCGCGCAGCTCACGGTACCATCGCTCCGAGCCCTCGTAATCCATCGAGAGCGAGCACAGCATGCTCATGCTCTGCATGAGCGTGGGCGAGGCGAGAATTTCGGACTCGGGCAGGCTGCGGTAATATTTTTCGGTCTCGGCGTAGTGCCCCATGCCGGGGTGCTGCTCCGCGCTGCGGATGAGCAGATCGGAGACCTTGGAGTGATCGCCGCCCCGGGTGTAGCAGTCGAGGGCGTGCGTGTAGTCCTCCTTTAGCTCATAATAAAGGCCACCGCAGCGGAAAAGCGCCATGCGTTTTTCGTCGGTGTATTCGCGCTCCATTTCCCACATGAGAAAGGCGCGGAACTGCGGCCAGAAGTGAAAACGGCGCACGCCGTCGTAGCGGAGCATGGTCGTGTGGCGCTGGAGCCAGTCGAGCAGCTCGTTTGCGTGGGGGTCGCCGCTGACCATGCGCGCCATTTCGAGGTCGAACTGCTCAAACGGCGCGAGCTCGAGCAGGAACCGCCGCACAGGAAGATCAAACCGCTGATAGATCGCCGATTCAAAGTAGAGAAATACCTCGCGGAAGGATTTGGAGACGATCTCCGGAGAAAAACGGCGTCCGTCGGACATGTTGCGCACGGTGATGACTACGCCGAGCGGATAGCCGATGGACTCCTTGAGGATGCCGGTAAGCTCGCTGTCGGTGACTTCGACCTTGCAGAGCTGGAACAGCTTCCGGATGTCGTCGCGGTCGAACAGCAGGTCCTCCGGCGTGAGAACGGTCATGAGGCCGGTGTACTGAAATGCCATCAGGCAGCCGGGCGGCAGTCCGCGCGAGAGAAATACAAAGCGCCGCAGCTGCTGGGAGCGGATGAGCTCGCAGAGAGGCGGCAGATCGTCGTCCTGCATGTTCTGGAAATCGTCGATCAGCAGGACGTCCCAGCCGTCCGATGGCGAGGGCAGGGCAAAGTCTGCCGCGCCTGCCTCCAGCCGGCATACCTGCATCCGCCGCAGCAGAGCGTCCGCCAGAACGGTCTTGCCGAAGCCGCACGGCGCGCTGATGAACAGGACGCGCCCGGACTTTATGAATTTTTCGAATACTTTTGCAATTGCCGGTCTGATGATGATGTTCTCCATCGTCTGCCCTCCTTCGACACGGTCCTGTCTCTATTATACACGCTGTGACGGTAAAGTAAATCATCCCGAAGTATGAAGCGGCAGGATGCCGAGACAGGGAAAGCCTGCGCGCGCAAACGTTTCCGCCGGGAATTTCGAAAAAATCAAAAAAATTTTGATTTTTTCTATTTGCCGGACATACGCAAATACCCCTGTTCTATACAAAAATTATCATCGAAAAACGCGGCTTTAGGCAATGCGTGCAAACGCACATGCGGCGCTCTGTGCAAGCTGCACAGAACGAAAAATACTGAGTAATTTTTGTATAGAACAAAGCAATCGGGTGCATTGCAGCAGCACGCTTTCGTGAGTATAATACAGTCAAACAAACGAAAACGACGCAAGACAAAACAAACTGAGAGCTTGCGGACGATCGTAAAAAGAGTATGTCTAACACTTAAATGTCAAGGAGGAAAATGTCATGAAAGAAATTCGTATTGGTCTGGTAGGTTCCGGCTGGATGGGCAAGGCTCACTCCTCTGCACTGGCTGACGCTGAAATGCTGTTCGGTCCCGACTACGGCACCGCGTCCTTTGAGGTCGTTGCCGACTCCAACAAGGCTGCTGCTGAATCCGCTCAGAAGAAGATCGGCTTCAAGCGCATCACCACCGATTGGCACGACGTCGTAACCGACCCCAACGTTGATCTGGTCGACATCGCTACCCCGAACGCTTTCCACTATGAGGTTGCCAAGGCTGCTCTCGAGAACGGCAAGAACGTTTACTGCGAGAAGCCGCTGTCCATCTCCGCTGAGGAGTCCAAGGAGCTGGCTGAGATCGCGGCCAAGAAGGGCGTTGTAAACTACGTAGGCTTCAACAACACCCAGAACCCGGCAAACGCTTATGTTCGCGAGCTCGTTCAGTCCGGCGCTCTCGGCAAGATCATGCGCTTCACCGGTACTTACGATCAGGACCAGCTGCTCGACGAGTCCCTGCCGATCACTTGGCGCCACATCAACAAGCTCGCAGGCTGCGGCGCACTCGGCGACCTTGGTTCTCACCTGCTCTCCATCTCCCAGTTCATCATGGGTGACATCACCAAGGTAAACGCAGTTGCTACCACCGTATTCCCGAAGCGTCCGAAGTCCGCAGGCTCCACCGAAATGGTAGAAGTAGAGAACGAGGACATCATGACCTTCATGGCTGAGTACGCAAACGGCGCTATCGGCCAGATCGCCTGCTCCCGTGTTGCTACCGGCCGCAAGAACTACCTGACCTATGAAATTCAGGGCACCAAGGGCTCGGTTCGCTACGACCTCGAGCGCATGGGCGAGGTTCAGGTATACTTCCAGTCCGACAACGAGCGCGACCGCGGCTTCCGCACCGTACTACTCAATCCGCTGATGAAGGGCTACTCCGCATTCCAGCCGGCAGGCGGCATCTCCATCGCTTACAACGACATGAAGATCCTCGAGGTACACGCTCTGTTCGACGCCATCACAAACGGCGCTGACTACGTGACCGACTTCGAGTTCGGCTACAAGATCGACCGCACCGTAGCAGCAGTTATCGCTTCTTCCAAGTCCCACGAGTGGGTCGATGTAAAGTAAGACAACTTCTCTTTCTATTTCTCATACGCCGCGGCCGGGCGGACACACCGTCCGCCCGTGACCCCGGCACATATTTCCGACAGGGAGGATAAAAATTATGGCTATCAAAATCGGTATCGCTCCGGACTCCTGGGGCGTCTGGTTCCCGGCAAGTGACCCGAACAACGCAAAGCAGCCGCAGTGGTGGCGCTGCCTGGATGAAATGAAGGTCGCAGGCTATGAAGGCTGCGAGATCGGCCCGTGGGGCTACATGCCGAACGACGATCCCAAGGTCCTGAAGAACGCAATGGACGCGCGCGGCCTGACGCTCGTCGGCGCGACCGAGGGCGGCAACTTCCTCGACGACGCTTCCGTTGAGGGCATGCTCAAGGACATCGACGATATTTCCGCGCTGCTGAAGGCTTTCCCGAGCGCGAAGTATATCGTTCTGCTGCCTCCGATGTACACCAACCTCGCTACCGGCGAGCTCGAGATGAACCCCGAGCTGACCGACGAGGAATGGGCGACCTACTGCAAGAATGTGCAGAAGTGCGCGGACCGCTGCGCTGCAAACGGCTTCATCGGCCTGTTCCATCCGCATGTTGACAGCCATGTCCAGACCGAGGAGCAGATCGAGCGCTTCCTGAATGACACCAATGTTGACCTGTGCTTCGACACCGGCCACCATGTATACGGCGGCGGCGAGCCGATCTCCTTCTACAAGAAGTGGTACAAGCGCATCCCGTACATCCACTTCAAGGACTGCGACCTCGCTGTCAAGGCGAAGATGGACGAGAACAAGTGGTCCTTCGCGAAGGCTGTCACCGAGGACATCATGGTAGAGCCGGGCAAGGGCAGCATCGACTTCGTTGCGATGCACAAGGCGCTCGACGAGTGCGGCTACGACGGCTGGTGCGTAGTAGAGCAGGATCTGTTCCCGGTCAAGTCTTTTGACGTACCGCTGGAGAAGGCTGCCATCGGTCGCGAGAACCTCCGCAAGGCTGGTTTTTAATACCGGTTTACTGTGCAGACTGCTGTCTTTCCACGGGAAAAGCTGTGATGGATGTCCATTGCGGTTTTGGGAGACCTGTGCTATTATAGTGCTGCACACAATTTCATAATACGCAAATAGTTCCTATCGCATTCGCATTCCCGTTTTTCATTATTTGTTATCCGGTCCCTCTTGATTTCCCAGTGAATTTCAAGAGGGACTGCTGATAAGAGAGAGCACATAAGCGTGTTAGAATGTCCGAAGAGTTTCAGAGAGTGGCATTCGAAAAGAGAGGAGAAGAAAAATGAACAAGAAGAGAGTGTTAGCGATGCTGCTGGCAGGTGCACTGTGCACAGGCATGACAGGCTGCGGTTCCGCAGGTTCGAGTGGGAGTTCGAAGGGCGGAAGCAGTGCCTCGGGCGGCAAGTACAACGTCAGCGTGATCCTCAAGACCCTGTCGGCGGAATACTGGCAGTACGTCAAATCCGGTGCAGTGGCTTATGCAAAGGAAAACCCCGATGTTGTGTCGGTCGACGTAAAGGGACCGAGCTCGGAGACGGCATTCGACGAGATGCAGAACATGATCGAGACCGACCTCAGCTCCGGCACCTATGACGGCATCGTGATTTCTCCGCTGCAAAGCGACACGGCGGCGCAGCTCGTTCGCGGCACAAAGCTGCCGATCGTTGCGGTCGACACCGTGTTTGATGCACCCGAGGTCGTTTCCTTCGTCGGCACCGGCAACGAGGCCGCCGCAAAGAAGGGCGCCATCGCCGCTGTCGAAGCCGCAAAAGAAAACGGCTGGGACACCATCAAGGCGATCGAGATCGCCGGGGTGCAGGGCGACGAGACCTGTGCCGCCCGTATGCGCGGCTATGAGGCCGGCGTAAACGAGGCAGGCGGCGAGTTCCTTTCGAACGAGGTGCAGTACGCAGACGCGACCGCAGACCGCGCCACTACCGCGATGGAAGCGATCATGCAGACCCATCCGGAAGGAATCGCGATCATCTGCGCACACAACGACGATACCGCGATGGCGGCGGCACGCGCAGCAGCAGGCCACGAGGCCTACAAAAACACGATCTTTCTTGGCTTCAACGGCGACCGTGCAGCCTGCGAAGGCATCCTGAACGGACAGATGACCATGTCTGTCGCGCAGATGGCTTACGAAATGGGCTACAAGTCGGTCGAGACCATGGTTCAGGCGCTGAACGGCGAAAAGGTAGACGAAGTCGTGGACTCCGGTTCGGACGTCGTTACCCCGGACAACGCAGAAGAGCGTCTGGCGACCCTGAACAAGCAGCTGAACGGCTGATAAAGACGACAATATTCCTCTCTCTGATTGGTAAACCGACGCTCCAACGTTCCACCAATTTGAGGATTAACATTGATACCCACCCATTCCTTTCTCTCACTCACATATAGCGTACCCCCTGCTCCTGCGACGCAGGATTAGGGGGTATTGCTATAAGTGGAGATGGATAGAAAAGGAATAATCTGGGAAGATAAAGAAGAAAAAGAGATGAGTCTGCCGTTTTTACACAGGCGGCAGCAAAGACCACAGCATAACAAGAGGGGTTAACTATGGCATTTACACTGGGATCATTTGTGTTTGTCACCGCACTGGTGGCATTTGTAAGCTGGATCAAAACCAAGGATACGGACGAGACGAACAAGGACGGCTATTTCCTCGGCGGACGCAGCCTGACGGGCGTTGTCATCTTCGGCTCGCTGATGATGACCAACCTGTCGGCCGAGCAGCTCGTCGGACGAAACGGACAGGGCTACGCCGCCGGCATGACGGCGATGGGCTGGGAGACCATGTGCCCGATCGCGCTGACGCTGATGGCGCTGTTCTTCATCCCGAAGTACTTCAAGCTCGGCATCTCCACCATCCCGGAATTTCTCGAGAGCCGCTTTGACCGCGCGACGCGCGTCATCGTATCGTTCATTTTCCTTGTTGCGTATATCGTTACCATGCTTCCGCTCGTGCTTTACGCAGGCTCGGTCGCCATGGAGCGTATTTTCGGCGTCACCGCGCTCATGGGTGGCAACCGCTTTATGGCGACGACCGTCATGTGCGTCGCGCTCGGCGTTATCGGCGGCATCTACGCGATCTTCGGCGGCCTCAAGGCGGTCGCGGTCTCGGACACGCTCAACGGCCTGATCTTCATCATCGGCGCGGTCGTGCTCATTCCGGTCCTCGCGTTCATCGCGCTGGGCGACGGCAGCATCGCGGAGGGCATCCGCCTTTTCGCGACCTCCTCGCCTGAGCATCTGAACGCCATTCAGCCTGCGAACGCGCAGCCGCCGTACATCCCGTGGCCGATGATCCTGCTCGGCTGCGGCATTAACCACATTTCGTACTACTGCACCAATCAGGCGATCATGCAGCGCGTGCTCGGCGCGAAAAACCTCAAGGAGGCACAGAAGGGCGCGCTGCTGTCCGGTCTGGCGCTCGTGTTCTGCCCGGTGTTCCTTGTTGCGCCCGGCGTCATCCAGTTCATCCGTGACGGCGGCGTGCTGAGCGATTTTGACATGGCGTATCCGTCCCTCGTCAAGGATATCCTGCCGACCCCGGTCCTCGGCTTTTTCGCGGCGGTCATGTTCGGCGCTATTCTTTCGTCGTTCAATTCGGTGCTGAACAGCTCGATGACGCTGTTCACGCTCGACATCCTGCCGGTCATCTCGAAGAAGGAGCGCACCGACGCGCAGCTCATCAAGATCGCCAAGCAGTTCGGCATCGTGCTCTGCCTCGCGTCCATCGTCATCGCGCCGTTCCTGCTCTACCTGCCGGCCGGCATCAGCACCTTCCTCAACCAGATGTGGGGTTACTACGGCGTGCCGGTTCTGGCGATCGCGGTCATGGGCATCCTCAGTCCGCGCATGCCGAGCTTCGCGCCCAAGCTGGCCATTGTGGTCCATATCGTGTGCTACGGCCTGATGATGAACCTGCTTCCGTTCCACTTCCTGTACTTCGAAGTAGGCGCGTTCGTCATCGACATCCTGCTGATGATGCTCTGCGCAAAGCTCAAGCCGCGCAAGGAAGCGTATGTGCTGCCTGACCTTGAGGTGGTCGACATGACCCCGTGGAAGTACCGCATGCCGGTCATCATCGTGACGCTCGTCCTGCTCGTCGCGATGTACACCGTGTTCTCTCCAATCGGTTTAGGTGGCTGAAAAAATACCTAAAAAGGGCCTCGCCGTACAGTGATATGCTCCCTCTATGAAAGACAGTGAAAAAACAAACTGTCAATCATGGAGGG
>CAVIRF010000017.1:0-25027 GCA_963645185.1 Coprococcus eutactus
ATATCCTCGACGAGCCGTCCATCGGCCTGCATCAGCGCGACAACGACAAGCTGCTCGCGACGCTGGGGCGCCTGCGAGACCTCGGCAATACGCTGATCGTTGTCGAGCATGACGAGGACACCATGTTCGCGGCGGACCACATCGTAGACATCGGCCCGGGCGCGGGCCGCAACGGCGGCGAGGTCGTGTTCCAGGGTACGGTGGACGAGCTGCTGAAAAGCGACTCCATCACCGGCCAGTATCTCTCCGGCCGGAAATTCATTCCCGTGCCCGAGGTGCGCCGCAAGGGCAGCGGCAAAAAGCTCAAGGTGAAGGGCTGCGCGGTGAACAACCTCAAGCACACCGACTTCGCCATTCCCCTCGGCACGCTGACCTGCGTGACCGGCGTTTCCGGCTCGGGCAAGTCCTCGTTTGTCAATGAAATTCTCTACAAAAAGCTCGCCGCCGAGCTGAACGGCGCAAAAACGCGCCCCGGCGCCTTCGACGGCATCGAGGGACTGGAAAACCTCGACAAGGTCATCGACATCGACCAGTCGCCCATCGGACGCACGCCGCGCTCCAATCCGGCGACCTACACCGGCGTGTTCAACGACATCCGCGACCTGTTCGCCAAGACGGCGGATGCCAAGTCACGCGGCTATGGCCCGAGCCGCTTCTCCTTCAACGTCAAGGGCGGCCGCTGCGAGGCCTGCTCGGGTGACGGTCTGCTCAAGATCGAAATGCACTTCCTGCCGGATGTTTATGTGCCGTGCGACGTCTGCAAGGGCCGCCGCTACAACAAGGAGACGCTTGAGGTGCGCTACAAGGGCAAGAATATCTACGAAGTGCTCGATATGACGGTGGACGAGGCGTGCGAGTTCTTCGCGAACGTGCCGAAGATAGCGCGTCGTCTCGAGACCATGCGCGAGGTCGGCCTCGGCTACGTCAAGCTCGGCCAGTCCTCCACGACGCTCTCGGGCGGCGAAGCACAGCGCGCCAAGCTCGCGACTGAGCTGTCCAAGCGCTCGACCGGCAAGACTATCTATATCCTCGACGAGCCGACGACCGGCCTGCATGTCGCGGATGTGCACAGGCTTGTGGATGTACTGCAAAAGCTCGTGGACGCCGGAAATACGGTCGTCGTCATCGAGCACAATCTCGATGTAATCAAGGTCGCGGACTATATCCTCGATCTCGGTCCCGAGGGCGGCGACGGCGGCGGCAGACTGGTCGCGAGCGGCACGCCGGAGGAGGTCGCGCAGTGCGAAAAATCGTACACCGGCCGCTATCTCGGCCCGGTCCTCGCGAAAACAAAGGCCGCCATGCAGAAGAAAAACGGGTAAAAGCGAAAAACAGCCGTTTCAACCTGTCGATAAAACCGGCCTTCTGGCCGAAGCCGCGCGGCAGCGCGCATTTTAACAGACTTTGCGGAGCAAAGTCAGCCCGTAGGCCTCTATCCTTAAAATGATTAAATGAGAGTAAAAACCGGGGACATGTGCCTCGGTTTTTATACTTCTGGAGGGAGAAAGTTTCTGAACAGGAACTTTCGGACGACCCGTGTTCTGCGAAGTCAGAACACAGATTGTCGGAAAAGCGAAGCTTTTCGACAGGCTGTCTTTGACTATGTGCATAAAAATGTTGAGATTATCCCGGCGTTTTGGTATAATAGTTGTAATAAAAAAACCAAAAGAGGGAGAGCTATGAAAGCGAAACGATGGATGATCGCTGAGCCGGATGCCGGCGGAGTGCGTCGCCTCGCGCAGGAAATGCACTGTGCGCCGCTCACGGCGGCGGTCCTTTCCGCGCGCGGCATCGAAAACGCAGCCGCGGCACAGGCGTTTCTCAGCTGTGACCGCAGCGGTCTGCACGACCCGTTCGCCATGCACGACATGGACAAAGCCGTCAGCGTAATTCGCGGCGCGATCGCGCGCGGCGAGCGCATCGTGGTCTACGGAGACTACGACGTTGACGGCATCACCGCGACCTGCACGCTGGTCGACTACCTGCGCACGGCAGGCGCGGCCTGTGAATATTATATCCCGAACCGGCTGAGCGAGGGCTACGGCCTGACGCGGCAGGCGATGGAAGAGCTGTACCACCGGGGCACGCGCCTCATGATAACCGTGGACTCGGGCATCACCGCAAACGAGGAGATCGCGCTCGCGCGCGAGCTCGGTATGAAGGTCGTCATCACCGACCACCACGAGTGCCACGACGAGCTGCCTGAGGCCGAAGCCGTCATCGACTGCAAGCAGGCAGAGGATACTTACCCGTTCGACAGCCTTGCCGGCGTGGGCGTTGCGTTCAAGCTGATCTGCGCGCTCGACGGCGACGCGGACGCGATGCTCGACCGCTACGCCGACCTCGTTGCGCTCGGCACGGTCGCGGACGTTATGCCCATCGTGGGCGAAAACCGCATTCTCGTCGCGGAGGGCCTGCGCCGCATGGAAAAGACGCGCAACATCGGTTTGCAGCGGCTGCTCGCGGAGGCCGGCATGGCGGAGCGCCATCTGACCGCCTCGACCATCAGCTTTGTGCTTGCGCCGCGCATCAATGCCGCCGGACGCATGGGCAAGGCAGGGCTCGCCGCCGAGCTGTTTCTGACGCAGGACATGGACCGCGCGATCAGGCTCGCTGTTGAACTGTGCGAGCAGAACAAGCAGCGGCAGGCGCTGGAGAACGATATCCTCAATCAGGCGCTCGCGCAGCTGCGCGGCGAATACAACCCGGTCGAGGACAAGATGATCGTGCTGGCCGGAAAGGGCTGGCATCAGGGCGTCATCGGCATCGTCTGCTCGCGCCTGTGCGACCGCTACGGCTGTCCGGTCGTGCTCATCTCGATCGACAGCGACGGCGTGGGCAAAGGCTCGGGCCGCTCCATCGGCAGCTTCAACCTGTTCGATGCGCTGACGAGCTGCTCCGACCTGCTCGACCGCTACGGCGGTCATGCGCTCGCGGCCGGTCTCACGATCGACGAGAGCCGCATCGACGAGCTGAAGGCGCGTCTCAAGGCCTACGCCGAGACCCATGTCACCCGGCAGCAGCTCATTCCGCAGCTGCATATCGACTGCATGGTCGAAAAGGAGTGGCTGACCATCGAGAACATCGAGGGCCTTTCCATGCTCGAGCCCTACGGCATGAAGAACGCAGAGCCCGTGTTCTGCATGAAAAATCTCATCGTGGAGGACATCACGCCGCTGTCGAGCGACCGCCATGTGCGCCTGTCGCTCTCCAAGGACGGCGTGCGGTTGGGCGCCATCTGGTTCGGCACGGGCGCCGGCGGACTGGGCTTCGTGCCCGGCAGCACGGTGGATGCGGCGTTCCATCTCGAGATCAACGAATACCATCACCGCCGCAGCGTGCAGCTTGTCATCTGCGACGTTCAGCTGAGCGAGTGCGAGCACCGCGCCGATCAGCTTATTCTCAATCTGTACAACATTCTGATGCAGGACGGTCCGCTGACCGCGCTCGAGGCGCGGCGGCTGCTGCCCGAGCGCAAGGACCTTGTCGCCGTCTGGCGGCACATCGTCTGCCGCGCGGAGGACGGACGGCTCTCCGTGCCCGACGGGGCGCTCTCGCGTCGCGTTTCCTGGGAGAGCAGACGCGAGATCAACATCGGCAAGCTCCTCGTCTCGCTCGACGTCTTTTCCGAGTCCGGCCTCATCAGCTACCATTTCAAAGAGGGCATGATAAACGTCTGCCTCAAGCCTTACGAGGGTAAGGCGGATATTTCCGGCTCCGTCGTCCTGCGGACACTGCAAAGCATGGCGGGGTGAGCGAATGGGGGAACAAACTATGCAAAACAAACTGGAATTCCTGCTCGAACGTGTGAGCAAACAGAATCCGCAGGCCAATATAAAGAAAATTCGCGCCGCCTACGAGTGCGCTGCCGCCGCCCATGAGGGACAGAAGCGCCGCAACGGCGAGCCGTATATCATCCATCCGGTCGCGGTCGCGGAGATCGTGGTCGAGATGGGCCTCGACACCGATTCCATCTGCGCGGCGCTCCTGCATGACTGCATCGAGGACACCGAGTTCGGCTACAAGGAGATCGAGAACAAGTTCGGCACGCCGGTCGCGGAGCTCGTCGACGGCGTTACACGACTGGGCATGCTGCGCTACTCCAAGGAGCAGGAGCAGTTCGAGGACCTGCGCAAGATGTTCCTCGCGATGGCAAAGGACATCCGCGTTATCCTCATCAAGCTTGCCGACCGTCTGCACAACGCGCGCACCTTCCAGTTCCTGCCCGAGCGCAAGCAGCGCGACAAGGCGCTCGAGACCATGGAGATCTACGCGCCGATCGCGCACCGCCTCGGCATGAGCCGCATCAAGTGGGAGCTGGAGGATCTTTCGCTCAAGATACTCGATCCCATCGGCTACAACGAGATCGTCGAAGGCCTCAAGGCGCAGAGTGAGCAGCACGAGGAGTTCCTCAAGGGCATTCAGGAGCGCATCTCGACCAAGCTCGCGGAGGCGCACATCAACAACACCATTTCCGCGCGCGTCAAGCACATTTACTCCATCTACCGCAAGATGTATGCGCAGCACAAGACCATCAACGAGATCTACGACATCTGCGCGGTGCGCGTCATCGTGGATACCGTGGCGGACTGCTACAACGTGCTCGGCTACGTGCACGACCTTTACAAGCCCATCCCGGGTCGCTTCAAGGACTATATCTCCACCCCGAAGCCGAACGGCTATCAGTCGCTCCATACGACGGTCATCGGCCGCGCCGGCATCCCGTTTGAAATCCAGATCCGCACGACCGAGATGCACAAGATGGCGGAATACGGCGTCGCGGCGCACTGGAAATACAAGCAGGGCCTCGACAAGAAGGCAGGCGAGGAGACGTTTGCGTGGATCCGCCAGCTGCTCGAGGCGCAGCAGGATACCGAGGCCGAGGACTTCATCAAGAACATCAAGGTCGACCTGTTCGCAGACGAGGTATTTGTCTTTACGCCGAAGGGCGATGTGGTCAACATGCCGGCCGGCGCAACGCCGATCGACCTCGCCTACGCCATCCATTCCGCCGTCGGCAACCGCATGACCGGCTGCAAGGTCAACGGCCGCATCGCGCCGATCGACAGCCAGCTGAAAAACGGCGACATCGTTGAGATCCTGACCTCCAAGGAAGCGCACGGCCCGAGCCGCGACTGGGTGAAGATCGTCAAGACCACCGAGGCGCGCAACAAGATCAAGCAGTGGTTCAAGAAGGAATGCCGCGAGGAGAACATCGTCAACGGCAAGGAGGATCTTGACCGCGAGCTGCGCGCGAACCTGCTGTATAACGGCTTCTACGAGAACGAAGAAGTCCGCCGAAACGTGTTCAACAAGTTCTCGTTCTCGAGTTTGGACGAGATGTACGCCGCTATCGGCTACGGCGGCATCACGGTCACGAAGATACTCAACAAGGTCAAGGACGACATCGGCAAGCTGCGCCGCCAGCGCGAGCAGGCGGAACGGGCGGCCCATCCGCAGGAGCAGCAGCCGGTGCGCTCGAGCAAATCCTCGGACGGCGTGGTCGTCGAGGGCATCGACAACTGTCTGGTCAAGTTCGCGCGCTGCTGCACGCCTATCCCGGGCGACGAGATCGTCGGCTTCGTCACGCGCGGCTATGGCGTGTCCATCCATCGCCGCGACTGCGTGAACGTCCACATGAAGGAGGAGCCGGACCGCTGGGTACGCGCCTGGTGGGATGAGGATATGGCGGCAGGCGGCGACAGCCGCAACCGCTTCTCGACCGGCCTTCAGATCTCCACGCGCAACCGCATCGGCGTGCTCAGCGACGCCATGCTCGTGTTCGCGACCGGCAAGATCAACGTGCGCGACATGTCCGCGCGCGACCTCGAGGGCGGCTACGGCGTGATCAATGTTCTGGTGGACGTCACGAGCGTGCATCAGCTCGACAACCTCATCAGCCGCCTGCGCTCGGTCAAGGGCGTGGTGGACGTGACGAGAACGGTCGACACAAACTGATTTTTACGATGATTTTATGATGCTGAAACGTCATGGCGCAGCGGCTGTGACGTTTTGGCGTTTTACTGATTATATAACAGGACGGGAGAATATACTTTATGAGAGCGTTGGTACAGCGCGTTTCCCATGCCTCGGTCACGATCGACGGCGTGGTACACGGAAAAATCGGGCAGGGCTTTCTGGTGCTGCTCGGCATCACGGACGGCGACACCGAGGACGACGCGGTCTATCTGGCCGACAAGACGGTCAAGATGCGCGTTTTCACGGACGAGAACGATAAGATGAACCGCTCGCTCGCGGATGTGGGCGGCGGCCTGCTCATCGTCTCGCAGTTCACGCTTTACGGCGACTGCCGCAAGGGCAACCGCCCGAGCTTTACGGGCGCGGCGCGTCCCGAGACCGCCATTCCGCTCTATGAAAAGTTCATCGCACGCTGCCGCGAGAGCGGTCTGCCGGTCGAGACCGGCGAGTTCGGCGCGGACATGAAGGTCGAGCTGCTCAACGACGGCCCGGTCACGCTGTGGATGGACACGAAGGACATGAGAAGATAAGAAAGGGTTTACCACTATGAAAGTAATGCAGCTCACTGTCGGCGTTGTCGGCACGAATTGCTATATCGTATATGACGAAGCGAGCCGCGAGGCGGCGATCATCGACCCGGGCGACAACGCAAAGTCCATCCTGCACGCGGTCGCGGAGGAAAAGCTCACGGTTAAGTACATTCTGCTGACGCACGCGCACTTTGACCACATCCTCGCGGTGCATGATGTGCTGGAGGCGACGAAAGCGCAGTTTGTCTGCCCAGAGGCGGACACCTGGCTGCTCTGCCGCGACAACATGGGGCAGTTCCGCTCGCTCGCGCGCAATTACGTGCAGGACACGCCGGATATTCTGGCGAAGGAGGGAACGACCGTCACCTTCGGCGGCCTGACCGCGACCTATCTGAGCACGCCCGGCCATACGCCCGGCTCGTCGGTCATCAAGATCGGCGACTGCCTGTTCACCGGCGACACGCTGTTCCGCCATGAATGCGGCCGCTGCGACCTTGAAGGCGGCGACTTTTCCGCCATGCTGCGCTCGCTGAAGCGTCTTTCCGACCTCGAGGGCGACTACAAGGTCCTGCCGGGTCACGAGGGTATCTCCACCCTCGCCGAGGAGCGCGCGGCAAATCCCTACATGATACAGGCGAACGGCCGATGAAATACGTACTGGAAGGGCACGAGATGAAGCACGCAGCGGAGGAGATGCTGCTGCACCTGCTGCCGGCCGAGACGCTGACGCGCGTCGAGACCGAGGAGGAGGGCGACATCTGCGTATCCACCCTCACCGAGCAGGACGGCCGTCCGTGCGCGACCGCACGGGTGACGATCGGCGGCGAGACGCACTCAAGATGTCTTTCGGTCTATGTGGAGGGGCTGGATGAGCTCGCGCGCAAGCGCGCCGTCAGCACCATCATCAAAACGACCATTTACGACGCGGTCGTACCGTTCCTCGAGGAGCCGCCCGTCTGGGGCAGCCTCACCGGTGTGCGCCCGGCAAAGCTCGCACGCGGTCTGATCGAGCGCGGCAAGACGCACGGCGAGGCGGCGGTCATCCTGCGCGACAGCTTTCATGTTTCGCCCGAGCGCACCGCGCTCACCATCCGCGCGGCCGCGACCGCGATGGAGCTGGATAAGGACATCGACCCGGACGATATTTCGCTCTATGTCGGCATTCCGTTCTGCCCGTCGCGCTGCTACTACTGCTCGTTCGTTTCCTCGACGACCGCGCAGTCGGGCGCGCTCATCGAGCCCTACCTCGAAACGCTCTGCGGCGAGATCCGCGAGACGGCGTCTCTCGTGCGGCAGGCAGGCAAGCGCGTGCAGAGCATCTACATCGGCGGCGGCACGCCGACGACGCTCTCCGCGGAGCAGCTCGAACGGCTCACCGCCGCGCTCGCGGACAGCTTCGACCTGTCGGCGCTGCGCGAATACACGGTCGAGGCAGGCCGCCCGGACACCATCACGCCGGAAAAGCTGCGCGTGCTGAAAAGCGCCGGCGTCGGCCGCGTCAGCATCAATCCGCAGTCCATGGAGGACAGCGTGCTCGCGGCCATCGGCAGAAAGCACGCGGCGAGCGATGTGCTGCGCGCCTTCGACGAGGCGCGGCAGGCAGGCTTCCGCGAGATCAATATGGACGTCATCGCAGGCCTGACCGGCGACACGCCCGAGACCTTTGCGCACACCATCGACACGCTCATCGGTCTCGACCCGGAGAATATCACGGTCCACACCCTCGCCATCAAGCGCGGCGCGGACCTCACCGACAAGGCGGCGGCCGCCGCGCAGCACGAGACGGTCTCGCGCATGCTCGACTACGCCTATCACGCGCTGTCGCAGGCAGGCTACGGCCCGTATTACCTCTACCGCCAGAAATTCATGGCTGGCGGCTACGAGAACGTCGGCTGGTGCAAGCCGGACACCGAATGCTTTTACAATGTGACCATGATGGAGGAACTGCAAACGATTCTGTCGCTCGGCGCCGGCGGTGTTTCCAAGCGCGTCGACCGCGACACCGGCTGGATCGAGCGCGCGAACAACCCAAAGTATCCGCTTGAATACATCCGCGCGGCCGACCGGCTTGCAAACGGCAAGAAAAAGCTGCTGTTCCCGAAAAAATAGTGTAAGGAGGGCACATTATGTCTGAATACACGGTTAAGTATATCAATCACCGCGCCGAGACCGACGCGGCAGGCTTCATACACGACTGTGAGGAACACTATCACCGCCAGATACACATCGCGGCGGACGAGATCGTGCGCGACCACGAGCACTGCCCAATCGTGCTCATCAACGGCCCGTCGTCCTCGGGCAAGACTACGACGAACGACCGCATCGCGCGCATCGTCGAGCTGGCCGGTGTGCACGCGAACATGCTGTCGATGGACGACTATTACCGCACGGCGACCGACTACGAGCAGCCGATGGACGACGAGAACGGCGTGCCTGACCTCGAAAGTCCGGAGTGCATGGATCTCGAACGGCTGTCGAGCGACCTTGCGCGGCTCGTTGCCGGGGAGGAGGTCTCGGTGCCGCGCTTCGACTTCGAGACGCGCACCTCCATTCCGCACGACCGCACGATGAAGCTCGGCCGCGACGAGGTCATCATGATCGAGGGCATCCACTCGTTCAACCCAGTCATCATGGGCGACCTTGCGCACTGCGCGACGAGCATCTATCTTTCGGTCGCGAGCGCGCTCGTTCCCGAAAGGGGGCCGCGCCTTGAGCCGTACATGCTGCGCTTTCTGCGCCGCGCCATGCGCGACAGCCTGTTCCGCTCCTCGCCGGTCGAGTCGACGCTGCGGCAGTGGAACTCGGTGCGCCGGGGCGAGCGGCTGTATATCTCGCCCTACCGCGGTCAGGCCAGCCTCACGATCGACACCTTCCTGCCGTATGAGGTCAACATCCTGATGGAGCGGCTGACGCCCATCCTCAGCGAGCACAGGGACGCGCTCGCGCGCGCCGATCTCGCGCCGGTAAGCGACATCCTTGGCACGATCTCGCCCATCGAGTGGCAGGGGCATATCCCCGAGGACAGCGTGCTGCACGAGTTCATCGGGTAAAAAGACTGCCGGAAACATTGCAATCTTCCGGAAAATAGGATATAATCGGCTTGAAACAGGCAGGGGAGACCTCTGCCCGAAGTCTCGTCAGAAGGAGTGACAGGAATGGACACGAAGTTACAGTCTTTTCTGGATAAAGTGAAGGATACGGCGTCCCGGACGGGCCGTTCGGTCGGCCGCGCAGCAGACGCGGCAGGCAAGAAAGCGAGTGAGATGGCGGCGGCGACGCGCCTCAATCTGCGCATTTTCGACCTCAATACCGAGTGCGACGTGCTGTTCCGTGACATCGGCCGCATGGTCTACGAGCTGCACCGCGGCGATGATGTGACGAGCGAGGACATGGACGCGAAGCTCGAGGAAGTGGACGCAAAGAAGGAGCAGCTTGCCGAGCTGCGCGACCAGCTCGCCTCCATGCGTTCGGTCAGCATCTGCCCGAGCTGCGGCAGGACATGCAGCCGCGAGGACTCCTTCTGTCCCGGCTGCGGCACGGAGCTATAATCGTTTGAACGGCGTGCGGATATGAAACACTGTCCGCACGCCTGCTTTGCTTGAAAGGGAGTGCATCGTTGCATAAAAAATCAAAGGGGCAGAGTTTTCTGCAGGGCGCCTTTATCATGATGGCGGCAAGCCTCGTGGTCAAGGTCATCGGCGCGTTTTTCCAGATACCGCTGCAGAATCTGATCGGCGGCGAAAAAAGCCCGGCGTTCGGCATGTTCTCGGCGGCGTACCGCATCTATACCGCCATGCTCGTGATCTCGACCGTCGGCCTGCCGGCGGCGCTGTCCAAAATGGTGGCGGAGGCGACTGCACGCGGACGGGAGCACGAGGTGCGGCGCATCGTGCGCGTGGCGGCTGGTATTTTTGTGCCGGTGGGCGCGCTGTGCTCGCTGGCGCTGTTCTTCGGCGCAGGGACGTTCGCCTCGTGGATCAAGAGCGAGGACTCGCGCCTTGCGGTCATGGCCATCGCGCCGAGCGTGCTGATGGTCGCCATCCTCTCGGTGTTCCGCGGCTACTATCAGGGCCGCTCCAACATGGTGCCGACGGCGGTGTCGCAGGTCATCGAGGCGGCAGGCAAGCTGTTCATCGGTCTGGGACTGGCCTACTGGGCGGTCGGGCGCGGCTTTGACGATCCGGTCGTCGCGGCGCTGACCGTACTCGGCGTCACCATCGGCGAGGTCGTCGCGGCGGCGTACATGCTCGTGCAGGCGGCGCTCTCGCGCAGCGAGACCCGGGTGCGTTCGCTCGACCCGGCTGTGCGGCCGCCGCTGACGCTCGCGAAAACGCTGCTCAGCCTGTCCATCCCGATCACGATCTCGTCCTCGGTCATGAGCATCACCGACCTGATCGACGTTGCGCTCATTTCGAGCCGCCTGCAGAGCCCGGCGGTGCACATGGCGGCAGATGAGGCGATGCAGACCTACGGCATCTACACCGGCGTCATCAACTTCTTCAACCTGCCGCAGACGCTCATCACCGCGCTCGCGGTCAGCGTCCTGCCGACCATCGCGAGCGCCCGTGCGTCGGGCGATGAGACCAAGGCAAACCAGACGCTTTCGACCACGCTGCGCATGACGCTCATGCTGACGCTTCCGGCCGGGGCAGGCTTTTTCCTGCTCGGCGGCCCCATTCTGCGCATCTTCCTGTCCTCGGGCACGGTGCTCGGCGGTCAGCTGATGAGCATCCTCGGCTTTGCGGTCCCGGCGGTCGCGCTCGTCGCAGTGACGAACGCGGTGCTTCAGGCATACAGCCGCATCGATCTGCCGCTCATCTCCATGTGCCTCGGCGCGGCAGTCAAGCTGTGCGGAGACTATTTCATGATCGGCGATCCGCGGTTCTCCATCGCAGGCGCGCCCATCAGTACGGCGCTGTGCTACTGGCTGATCGCGCTCATCAATCTGTTCCACATCGCGCGGCTGTCGCACGGACTGCCGCCGGTGGGCCGGACGGTCGTGCGTCCGCTGGCGGCGACGGCCGGCATGGGCGCGGTGGTCGTTATCGGCAAGACGCTCGTGCGCTTTGCGGATCTCGCGCCGGGCAGCGCGCTCGACAAGCTCTCGACGCTTGTCATCATCGCGGCGGCGGCGCTCGTTTACGGCGTGCTGCTGCTCGCGCTCCGCGCCATCGAGCGGGCGGATGTACTGCTGCTGCCGCACGGTGCAAAAATTGCAGATATTTTACATTTGAAGTGAGGAAACACGAAAAATGGTTGATTTTGAACAGAAAGACAAATACAGCGTAGCCGATCTGCTGCGCATCATGGAGATCCTGCGCGCGCCGGACGGCTGCATGTGGGATCAGGCGCAGGACCATCATTCCATCCGCCAGAATTTCATCGAGGAGACCTACGAGGTCTGCGAGGCGATCGACGACGACGACACCGAACACCTCAAGGAAGAGCTTGGCGACGTGCTGCTTCAGGTTGTGTTCCATACGCAGATGGAGAAGGAAAAGGGCACGTTCGACATGGACGACGTCGCGGACGGCATCTGCAAAAAGCTGATCTTCCGCCATCCGCATATCTTCGGCGACGTGAAGGTCGGCTCGACCGAGGAGATCCTCTCCAACTGGGACGACCTCAAGCGCAAGGAGAAAAAGCAGGAGACCGACACCTCGACGCTCGAGAGCGTCTCCAAGAGCCTGCCGAGCCTCATCCGTGCGCAGAAGCTCCAGAAAAAGGCCGCGAAGGTCGGCTTTGACTGGCCGGATGTTTCGGGCGCGCTCGACAAGGTCGAGGAGGAGCTTGCAGAGGTTCGCGCCGCTATCAGCGGCGACGGCGACATCGAGGAGGAGATCGGCGACCTCATCTTCGCGGTGACGAACGTTTCGCGCTTTGTCAAGGTGGACTCCGAGCGCGCGGCGGAAAAGACCTGCAACAAGTTCGTGCGCCGCTTTGCGGACATGGAGCAGCAGGCGAAGGCGCAGGGAAAGCACCTCTCCGAGCTCACGCTCGAGCAGATGGACGCGCTCTGGGACGAGGCCAAGAAGAAAGAACATAAGGCATAACAGCAAGGCATAACATAAATCCGGGAGATAAAGATGAAAAAGAACGAATTTGTTTCGCTCGTGGCGGAGCGGACCGACATGTCCAAGAAAGACACGGAAAAGGTCATCGACGCGGCATTCGCGGCCATCGGCGACCTGATGACACAGGGCGACAAGCTCGTGCTGAGCGGCTTCGGCTCGTTTGAGACCAAGGTGCGCGCGGCGCGCAGCGGCCGCAATCCGCGCACGGGCGAGGCGATCGAGATCGAACAGGCGACGCTGCCGGTATTCAAGGCAGGCCGCACACTCAAGGACAAGGTGAACGCAAAATGAGACTGGACAAATACCTCAAGGTTTCGCGCCTCATCAAGCGGCGCACGGTGGCAAACGACGCCTGCGACGCGGCGCGCATCACGGTGAACGGCAAGCCGGCCAAGGCCTCCTATCAGGTCAAGACGGGCGACGTCATCGAGATCGCCTTCGGCCAGCGCACGATGAAGGTCGAGGTGCTGGAGATCGCCGAGCATGCGCTCAAGGCGGATGCCGCCGGCATGTACCGCGAAATTCCGTAAAACGGTTCTGAAAACTCTCTTTCACGCATATAACTGCTGTGTAAAGGGAGTTTTTGCTTTTTCGGAAAGGGGTCGGGTCGATGGCAGAGAACGACGGCGCGCAGATGCACAGCATCCTGCTGGAGGAACGCGAAAAGCTGCGCGTGACAGGGGTCAGCGATGTGCAGAGCTTTGACGAGGAGCAGGTGCTGCTCGAGACGAGCAAGGGCATGCTGATCGTGCGCGGACAGGGGCTGCATGTGGAGAAATTACAGCTGGACGCCGGGGAAACGGTCGTGCGCGGCGAGATCACGCTGCTCGAGTACGACGATACGGTCCCGTCGCGCGGCGGCGTGCTGCGCCGCCTGTTCGGCGCATGATCACCGCGAATATCAACCGCGAGCAGCTCATCCTGCTCGCGCAGTGCGTGCTGTTCGGTGCAGGGGTGGGGCTTGTCTACGATGTGTTCCGCGCGGTGCGGCGCGTACTCTGGCCGGGCCGGGCAGGCGAGACGGTGTGCGATTCGCTGTTCTGCCTGCTGAACCTCGCGGCGGTGTTCCGCTTCGCCATCGTAAACGCCGCCGGGCAGTGGCGGCTGTTCGTGCTGCTCGGGGTGTGCGCCGGAGGGCTGCTGTGGCTCGGCTGCCTGAGCGCGGCGGCGCTGCCGCTGTTTCTCGGCGCGGCAGGCACGCTGCGTGCGGCCGCACGCCGGGCCGGAAGGGGCGTTCGGTGGTGCTTTCAGTGGACGAGCGGCGAAAAAATCCGCGAAATTCGCAAAAAAGTTTGCAAAACCCTCTTCCATTTTTCGCGAAAAAGGTATAAAATAAAAAGCAAATCAGTTCAGCGGCAGGAGAGGTGAGACAATGGCAAGACGCGACGGAAGGCTGGTTCTGATCCGGGTGGTCATGCTGGCACTTGCTGTCTATGCGCTTGGCACGGTCTTTACCCTCAAGGCTCAGATCAAGGCGAAGCGGCAGGAGCTCGACGACCTCAACATCCAGGTGCAGACCTATGAGGAAGCCAACGACAGCCTGCGCGAGCAGCTGAAGAACGGTCTGACCGACGAGGATATTTCCGAGCTTGCGCGCACGAAACTGAATTATGCGGAACCGGGCGAGCGTGTTTTCGTGGACACGTCCAGCAGGTAGGTGAAGGCAGCGCCGAAAAAGCTGCGCTACCCTTAAAAATAAACGGAGGCAAAAACAGCGTATATGGATTTGACAGTGGGATCGATCGTAGAAGGCAAGGTAACCGGCATCACCAAGTTCGGTGCATTTGTAGCCCTGCCGGAGAACAAGTCGGGCATGGTGCACATCTCTGAGGTGGCGTCGAGCTTCGTCAACGACATCAAAGATTTTCTGCAGGAGGGACAGCAGGTCAAGGTCAAGATCATCAACATTGACCAGCAGGGCCGCATCAACCTCTCCATCAAGAAGGCGCAGCCGCAGGAGCCGCGTCAGCA
The DNA here is from genome assembly GCA_963645185.1 of Coprococcus eutactus. Lineage (GTDB taxonomy): Bacteria > Bacillota > Clostridia > Oscillospirales > Butyricicoccaceae > Agathobaculum. The sequence continues at coordinate 14,555 of CAVIRF010000017.1, forward strand.
GCATGAGCGTTCGGACCGCGGTTACGCGCCGCGTCAGCCGCGCTTCCAGCAGCGCCGGGAGGGCGCGCCGCGCGGCCGTGCACAGCAGGCGCCGAAGGATCCTTCTACCATGACCTTTGAGGATAAGCTCAAGGCGTTCATGACGGACAGCGAGAGCCGTCAGGCGGACGTGCGTCACGCGACCGACCGCAAGAACGGTTCGCGCCGCCGCAGATAAGCAGTAAAACCGGCTGTTTGCCGGTTCAAAACCGGGGACGAACTGCCTCGGTTTTGTTTTTATGAGCCGGTGCAGCCGCATTCGGCGCAAAAAAATGCGCCCCTTGTCCAGAGGGGCGCCGAAGTGTGGGGATAAAGATATGAACGGTGCATGGCAGCTTTCCCTGCTGCCATGATCAATATACCATATAATACCATATCTGTCAACGGCAATTCTGAGGTTTTCATGAAACAAATTCTGATAAAAAATGTAACTGTTCTGACAATGGACGACGAAAACAGCCGCTTTTTCGGCTGGATTTTGCTGAAGGACGGCAAAATCGACGCGCTCGGCGAGGGCGATCCTCCGGCGTGCGATGAGGTGCTCGACGGCGAGGGCGGCGTGCTGACCCCCGGTCTTATCGACATCCATTCGCATCTCGGTCTGTACGAGGACGGTCTGGGCTTCGAGGGCGCGGACGGCAACGAGGACACCGATCCTGTCACGCCGCAGATGCGCGCTATCGACGCGGTCAACCCGATGGACCACGCCTTCCGCGAGGCGCTGGAGGCCGGTGTGACGGCGGCAGGCGTCTCGCCCGGCAGCGCCAACGCCATCGGCGGCCAGATCGCGCTCATCAAGACCGCCGGCCGCCGCATCGACGACATGATCGTCAAGGCGCCGCTTGCGATGAAATTTGCCCTCGGCGAAAATCCGAAGTCGGTCTACCACGACAAGGACGAGACCCCGGTCACGCGCATGGCGACCGCCGCGCTCATCCGCGACGAGCTGTACAAGGGCCGCGAATATCTCTCGCGCAAGGCGCGCGCCGAGGTGGACGACGACCACGAGGAGCCGGATTACGACGGCAAGCTCGAGGCGCTGCTCCCGGTGCTGAACGGCAGCATCGAAGCGCATTTCCATGCGCACCGCGCGGACGATATTTTTACCGCGCTGCGCATCTCGAAGGAGTTCGGCCTGCGCCCGGTCATCATCCACGGCACGGAAGCGCATCTGGTCGCGGACCTCATCGCGGAGGAGAACGTCCCCGTGGTGTGCGGCCCGTACATGACCGACCGCTCCAAGCCCGAGATCAAAAATCTGACCGATGAGGCCCCCGGCATTCTCGCGAAGGCCGGTATCCCGACCGCCATCACGGTCGACCATCCGGAAATCCCTCTGCGCCTGCTGCCGGTAGCGGTCATGCTGGCGGTCCGCGCAGGCATGGATAAAACCGATGCGCTGCGTGCGGTGACGGCTGTCCCGGCGAAGATCGCCGGTCTCAGCGACCGTATCGGCAGCCTGCGCGCCGGTCTGGACGCAGACTGCGTGCTCTGGAGCAGCGATCCGCTCGATATTGCAACTCAGGTGAAGGCTGTTTTCGTGAACGGCACACCGGAATACAGGAGGACAAGATGAGGACAATCGACGTTTCTGAGGTAACGGCGCTGGTGCGCAGGCTGTGCATCGACGCAAACTATTATCTGCCGGCCGACCTGCGGCAGGCTTTCGTAGATGGCCAGAAGAGCGAGCAGTCTCCGCTCGGCCGCGAGATCTTCGGCGAGATGATCGCAAACTGCGACCTCGCGCGCGAGAACAACGTTCCGGTCTGTCAGGACACCGGCATGGCCATCGTGTTCGCGGAGATCGGCCAGGACGTACATCTGACCGGCGGCTCGTTTGAGGACGCGGTCACCGAGGGCGTGCGCCGCGGCTATATCGACGGCTATCTGCGCCTGTCGGTCGTCGGCGATCCACTGCGCCGCGAGAACACCAACGACAATACCCCGTGCATCCTGTACACCTCGATGGTGCCGGGCGACAAGGTGAAGATCACGGTCGCGCCAAAGGGCTTCGGCTCGGAGAACATGACCAAGATGAAGATGTTCACCCCGGCGGCAACGCAGGAGCAGATCATCGACTTCATCGCGGACGCCTGCATCGGCGCAGGCTCCAACCCCTGTCCGCCGATCGTCATCGGCGTCGGCCTCGGCGGCACGAGCGACAAGGCGGCCTACCTCGCCAAGCGCGCGCTGCTGCGCACCGTGGGCGAGCACAACGCCGATCCGCTGTACGCCGACATGGAGCAGCGCATCCTCGACAAGGTAAACGCCTCGGGCGTCGGTCCGCAGGGCCTCGGCGGCACCGTGACCGCGCTCTCCTGCGCGATCGAGCCGTTCGGCACGCACATCGCCGGTCTGCCGTGCGTCGTCAACATCTCCTGCCACGTTACGCGCCACGCAGAGGGCGAGCTTTGATACGCCCGGCAGGGATGCAGTTAAATTTACTGAACAAACTGTGAACTTTATAAAATCTATTGGACAAGTTGCATAGGTTGTGCTATACTGAAGATAGCAAAACCCCATATACCTTTTGGACGGGTTTTCCGCCCGAAGGGTGCAAGTATCATGGGCGTTTACGCCCGTTAGGAGATGATGTTATGAAGTTCACCATCGTCGAGAGAAAAATGAAAATTGACGACGATCTGCGTGCATACGCGCTGCGCAAGGTAGAGAAGCTGGATCGCTACTTCCAGCAGGACTCTGACACGACTCTTACCTTTAGCGAACTGCGCGGCAAGCAGACAGTGGAAGTTACGGTGCGTCAGGTCGGTCTGGTCGTTCGCGCCGAAGAGACGACGAGCGATATGTTCGCGTCTGTAGACGGTGCGGTAAGCAGCATCGAGCGCCAGATCCGCAAGCATAAGACTCGCCTTGAGAAGCGTCTGCGCGAGGGTGCGTTCGACAAGATCGCCGAGCAGCAGGCTGCGCTTTCCGAGGACGATTTCGACGTAGTACGCCGCAAGAGATTTGATGTCAAGCCGATGAGCGTCGAGGAAGCGATCCTCCAGATGAACCTTCTGGACCATCAGTTCTACTTCTTCCGCAACTCGGAGAATGACAATGCCCATGCGGTCGTTTACAAGCGCGCCGCAGGCGGCTACGGCCTCATCGAGAGCGAGGACTGAACCTCTGTCTGAACGCCGCAGTCGTATGACGCGGACGTGCGGATTTACTTAAATAAAATGAGCCGGCGGCCAAAAGCCGCCGGCTTTTTTCGGGAAAATGCTGCAATGATACTTTATGGGAGAATGCAATGAATTTATGTGATATTGAGACCATCCGTGCGGTGCTTGGCCGTCATGGATTCCACTTTTCCAAATCGCTCGGCCAGAACTTTCTGACCGACATCACGGTGCCTGAGCGCATCGCGGAGATGAGCGGCGCGCGTGAAGCCGGAAACGTCGTGGAGGTCGGCCCGGGCATGGGCTGTCTGACGGCGGAGCTGTGCCGCCGCGCGGAGCATGTCGTTTCGGTCGAGCTCGACCGCGCGCTGCTGCCGGTCCTCGCGGAGACCATGGCGGAGTTTGACAACTTCGAGGTCGTGCAGGGCGATGTGCTCGCGCTCGATCTCGCCGCGCTGTGCCGCGAGAAGTTCGGCGAGGGCAAAGCGGTCGCGTGCGCGAACCTGCCGTACTACATCACGACTCCGGCGATCACCGCCCTCATGGAGAGCGGCGCGTTCGAGCACATCACGGTCATGGTGCAGAAGGAGGTCGCGGAGCGCATCTGCGCCGCGCCGGGCACATCGGCGTATTCCGCGTTCTCGATCTATGTACAGTACCACGCGAAGGCGGAGATCCTGTTCGACGTACCGGCGGATTGCTTTGTGCCGCGCCCGAAGGTCGACTCGGCGGTGCTCAAGCTCACGCCGCTCGCCAAGCCTGCGGTCGAAACACGCGACGAAAAGCTGTTCTTCGCGCTGGTCCGCGCCGCGTTCAACATGCGCCGCAAGACGCTCGTCAACGCCCTCGGTCCGGTGCTCGCGAACGAGATGAGCAAGGACGAGATCGTGTCTCTCGTCGAAGCGACCGGTCTGGACGCACGCATCCGCGGCGAACGCCTCAGCCTTGCGGATTACGCAAAGCTGGCGGATCTCGCATCCGAAAAACTGAAAAAGGCATAAAAACGGCAAAGGGTGAGCGCATAGCTCGCCCTTTCAGTTTACCCAGAAGTCCAGTTTCGCGACAGCTTTAAAATCCGAGAAACAGCATGATGCCGGCCAGAATAACGCTCTCCCAGTCCGTACCGCGGTCACTGTCGGTCAGCAGGAAATAGGCGGCGGCGAGCGTGATGAGCGCGTCGCGGTCGAGGCGCGGCAGTGACGGCAGGAGAGAGGAGAGCGGCGGCGTTTCGGGCGCGGCGGACGGCGCGCTCTCGGCAAGATAGCGGTTATACAGAGCGCTCGCCTCCCTCCGTGCGCTGTTCGAGCTGCCCCAGCGCGGCGCGCGCCATGCCTGCCATGCCGACGAGGCGAAGCGCCCGGTCAAACTGGGACGCGACATCTTCGGCGACGAACGGCCGCAGCGCGCTCAGCAGAGCCCGTTTTTCTGGACGGATGGCGGCGCGGCCGCCCTGCATGATGCCGGTGATGACCGGAAGAAACTGCGCCTCCGGGTCGTCGGACGGGGAGGATGCAGCCGGTGCGCCGCCTGCATCAGACGCGCCAAGCAGCGAGGAGACCGAACGCATCGCATTCTGGAGGGCTTCTGGGTCGTTCAGCAGGCCGGAAAGTGCATCGTTATCCACGGCTTGCCCCTCCCATGCTGCGGCGCAGGGCGTCGGCGAGCTTTGCGCCCTCCGGGGTGGCAGCGAGGCTGCGCGCGAGCGCACGGGCAGCGGACAGGTCGCCCGAAGCGGCGCGGTCGGCGGCCGCGCGCAGCAGGGCCTCGTGCGACGAGGAAAGGCTGCTGACCGCCCGGCGGCCGTCGGCGCTCGAAAGCGCGCGCTCCAGAGCGGAAAGCGCCGCTTCGCCGCCTGCCTGCGCGGCGAAATTTCTCAGAATGTCGTTCGTATCGGACATGAAGATCGCTCCTTCCAAAGGTTCTCCCTATAATGTATGCGGCAGGGGAGGGGAAAGTTCCCCTCGGCGCGGCGTCGGCGCTTAGGCGGATATGACGGGGGATTTCAGCAAAAATTCCTGTGAATTTTTTCATTTATGCTTTACAACGACCGCCTCGCGGTGTAAAATAACGCTATATGTGTCGCAGGGCGAAAGGATGGAAAGTGCGTGAAGGTTCTGGTTTTTTCGGACTCGCATGGGTATAACATGTCGATGGCTTACGCCATCGAGCGCGAAAAGCCGGACGCCGTGATCCACCTCGGCGACCACACGGACGACGCGGACGACATTGGCCGCGCGTTTCCGGCGCTCACCATCTATCATGTGCGCGGCAACAACGACTTTGATATGGATGTTCCGCTGTTCGCGGTCGTGACGGTCGGTGGCGTGCGCATGTACCTGACCCACGGCCACCGCGAGCGCGTCTCCATGCTGCACAGCGGCCTTGTGCCTGCAAGGGCGAGGGAAGAGGGCTGCTCGTTTGCGTTTTTCGGCCACACGCACCGCATGATGGCCGAGCGGGAGCAGGGCGTTTTCGTGTGCAATCCCGGCAGCATCAGCCTGCCGCGCGGCGGCCCGGCGAGCTATGCGTGCCTCGACATCGGGGACGGCATGGTCCGCACGCTCGAGCTCGTCGATGAGGACGGCGCGCTGCTGCGGAAAGAGAGTTTTGTAAAGAAGTAAGGGGAAAAATCAATGCTTTTGGCGATAGACGTAGGCAACACCAACATGGTGTTCGGCATTTACGACAAGGAGAAGCTCTGCGGCTCGTTCCGCATCTCCACCAACGCGGAGCGCACATCGGATGAACTCGGTATGCAGATCGCGCAGTATTATCATTTTCACGGCCTCGACCGTCATCAGACCGACGCGGTCATCATCGCGAGCGTAGTGCCGCCGGTGATGTACACGCTCGTCAACGCGATCCGCAAGTATCTGCATGTGCAGCCGCTCATCGCAGGCCGCGATGTGGACATCGGCGTGCGCAACTGCTACGCTAATCCGCGCGAGGTCGGCGTGGATCGTCTCATCAACGCGGTCTCCGCGATGGAGCGCTACGGCAAGCCGCTCATCATCGTCGACATCGGCACGGCGACCACGTTCGACGCCATCGACGCGGAGGGCGCGTATCAGGGCGGCGCGATCTTCCCGGGCCTCAAGGTCGCGATGGAAGCGCTGTTCCTCAAGGCGTCCAAGCTGCCGCGCGTCGACATTGAAATGCCTGAGCACGCCATCGGCAAGACGACCGTCCGCTCGATGCAGTCGGGCGCGGTGCGCGGCTATGTCGGCGCGCTGACCGGCATCATCACCGACATCCAGAAGGAGCTCGGCGGCAATGCGCGCGTTGTCGCGACCGGCGGCATGGGCCGCATGATGGCGGAATACTGTCCGCTGATCGACGATGTGGACCCGAGCCTGACGCTCGAGGGCCTGCGCCTGATCTATGAGAACAACAAGACTGCCTTCCGCGGCAAAAAGCTCGCGGACAACATCGGCAACATCGAAGTGACCGAAGAAGGCTGATACTGCACAAAAACCGGGATTTTTCTCGGTTTTTGTCTTAGAAAGAGGGATGAGCCATGACAAAGAAAGAACGCATGGAGACGCTGGTGGAGCGGCTGAAGCAGGTCTATCCCGACGCGGTCTGCGCGCTGCACTACACGCACGACTATGAGCTGCTGTTCGCGACGCGGCTTTCCGCGCAGTGCACCGACGCGCGCGTGAATATCGTGACGGAAAAGCTGTTTTCCGACTTTCCGACGCTCCAGAGCTTCGCGGAGGCGAGCGAGGAGGAGATCGCGGAGGATATCCGCAGCTGCGGTCTGTTCCGCACCAAGGCGCGCGACCTGCACGCCTGCGCGGTGATGCTGCTCGCGGAGTACGGCGGCAAAGTCCCGGATACGATGGAGGAGCTGCTCAAACTGCCGGGCGTCGGCCGCAAGACCGCAAACCTCGTTCTCGGCGACATTTTCGGCAAGCCGGCCATCGTGTGCGACACGCACTGCATCCGCCTGTCCAACCGCTTCGGCTTTGTGAAGGACGAGAAGGACCCGGTCAAGGTGGAAAAGGCGCTGCGGAAGCTCGTGCCGCCCGAGGAGTCGAGTGACTTCTGCCACCGTCTCGTGCTGTTCGGCCGCGAGCACTGCACCGCCCGTGCGCCGCACTGCACGGACTGTCCGCTCGCGGACATCTGTCCGTCGTTCGGAAAAATGCGGTGAAAAATATACAGATTAAACAACATTCACAGAAAGTTTTCTGTGAACCTTGCAATTTACTAACTCTTTCACTATGGAAAGAATGAGGGAATTGTGGTTTAATAGATATAATAAAATTTCCCTTTGCAAATGGAGGATGAAACATGGTACGCGAAGCAATGGATTTCGTAAAGGCATATGACCCGGAACTGGGCAATATGATCGAAGCAGAATATAAGCGCCAGCAGCGCAACATCGAGCTGATCGCATCCGAGAACATCGTAAGCGAGGCTGTCATGGCAGCTATGGGTTCGGTTCTGACCAACAAGTACGCAGAAGGCTACCCGGGCAAGCGCTATTACGGCGGCTGCGAGTGTGTCGATGAGGTAGAGCGTCTGGCGATCAGCCGCGTCTGCGAGGTGTTCGGCGCGAAGTTCGCAAACGTTCAGCCGCACTCGGGCGCACAGGCCAACATGGCTGTTTATCAGGCGCTCTGCAAGCCGGGCGACACCGTTATGGGCATGAGCCTTGACAACGGCGGCCACCTGACCCACGGCTCCCCGGTCAACCAGTCCGGCCTGCTGTATCACATTGTTTCCTACGGCGTAGACGACAACGGCTACATCGACTATGATGCCGTTCGCGATATGGCGAAGAAGGAGCAGCCGAAGATGATCATCGCCGGCGCTTCCGCTTATCCGCGTGCCATTGATTTTGAGAAGTTCGCTGAGATCGCGCACGAGGTCGGCGCGTACCTGTTCGTCGACATGGCGCACATCGCAGGTCTGGTCGCAGCCGGTCTGCACCAGAGCCCGATCCCGTATGCGGACGTCGTGACCACCACCACCCACAAGACCCTGCGCGGTCCGCGCGGCGGCGTTATCCTCACCAACAACGAGGAGCTTGCCAAGAAGTTCAACAAAGCGATCTTCCCGGGCACCCAGGGCGGTCCGCTCGAGCATGTCATCGCGGCAAAGGCTGTCTGCTTCGGCGAGGCACTCAAGCCGGAGTTCAAGGCTTACCAGCAGCGCGTCGTTGACAATGCAAAGGCGCTGGCAGCTGCGCTCCAGAATCAGGGCTTCAATCTGGTTTCCGGCGGCACGGACAACCACCTCATGCTGATCGACCTGCGCGGCACCGGCGTTACCGGCAAGGAGCTGCAGCGCCGTCTGGACGAGGTTTACATCACCGCGAACAAGAACGCCATCCCGAACGACCCGGAGAGCCCGTTCGTCACCTCCGGCCAGCGCATCGGCACCCCGGCCGTTACCACGCGCGGCTTCGGCAAGCCGGAGATGCTGCACATCGCCGAGTTCATCTGGCAGGCAGCGACCGACTTCGACAACAAGGCTGACGAGATTCGCCGCAATGTATGCGAGATCTGCTCTCGTTTCCCGATCTACTAATAAGAAAAAAACGGGAACTTTCCGCCCGGTTTTTCGCAACAAATATTCGCATCAAGGACCGCTTTTTCATATGAAAAGCGGTCTTTGTGCATTTTTACGAAAAATTGATGTGGTAAAAATAATGCAAAATCCGAGTGAAATATGAAATGTTTTGTAGAAAATAAACAAAACACTTGCCTTTCGTCTTGAATATGGTATAATACTGGTAAAGGGTTACAGTGAGAGAGACGCTTTAGCCCGGGTTTGAGAGGATAAAATTAAGGGGAAATGCAAGCATGTCTATGGAACTGAAGATGAACGGCCTCTGGCGGTATGTGCAGGATGACGAAATTCAGGACGCAGAGCCGCTGGTAAAGGTCGCACAGGATACACTCGAAAGCCGCAAGGGCGCAGGCAATGATTTTCTCGGCTGGCTCGACCTGCCGGAGAATTACGACAGGGAGGAGTTTGCGCGCATCAAGCAGGCGGCGGAAAAGATCCGTAAAATTGCGGATGTGCTCATCGTGATCGGCATCGGCGGCTCGTATCTGGGCGCGCGCGCGGCAATCGAATTCGTAAACGGCCAGATGTACAATCAGGTTCGCCCGGAGGGCACGCCGGAGGTCTACTTTGCCGGCAACAATATTTCTTCCAGCTATCTGAACGATCTGGTCAAGATCATCGGCGATCGGGACTTCTGCATCAACGTTATCTCGAAATCGGGTACGACGACCGAACCGGCCATCGCATTCCGCGTATTCAAGGAGCTGTGCGAGAAAAAGTACGGCCGCGAGGGTGCAAAGGATCACATCTTTGCCACCACGGACAAGGAGCGCGGCGCGCTCAAGGAGCTCGCGGACGACGAGGGCTATGAGACCTTCGTCGTGCCGGACGACATCGGCGGACGCTTTTCCGTGCTGACGCCGGTCGGCCTGCTGCCGATGGCGGCGGCAGGCGTCAACATCGACGAGGTCATGGAGGGCGCGGCACAGTCGCGCATCGAGAACCGCAAGACCACCGACCATCTCGCTGCAAGATACGCCGCTCTGCGCAGCATCCTGCACCGCAAGGGCAAGTCGATGGAAATTCTCGTCAACTATGATCCGGCGCTCGTCATGCTCGGCGAGTGGTACAAGCAGCTGTTCGACGAGTCCGAGGGCAAGGACCACAAGGGCATTTTCGCCACGAGCGCGAACTTCTCGACCGACCTGCATTCCATCGGCCAGTTCATTCAGGACGGCACGCGCATGATGTTCGAGACCGTGCTCTGGGTGCGCGAGCCGCGCTCAGAGAGCATCATCAAGGAGGAGGCGCGTGACATCGACGGCCTGAACTACCTTGCAGGCAAGAGCGTCCAGTACGTAAACTCCAAGGCATATCAGGGCACGCTGCTCGCACACATTGACGGCGGCACGCCGAACATCGTGTTCGAGATCGACCGTGCGGATGCATGGCACTTCGGCTACCTCGTTTACTTCTTTGAGAAGGCCTGCGGCATCTCCGGCTATCTGCTCGGCGTTAACCCCTTCGACCAGCCGGGCGTCGAGGCCTACAAGAAGAACATGTTCGCTCTGCTCGGCAAAAAGGGCTACGAGCAGCGCAAGAAGTATCTGGAAGGCCGCATGTAAAGACCGTCGCGGAACTCTTTCAAAATCAGCATACGCGCGAAAGCGCGCATAAAATAGAAATTGCGCAGCAATTTCATAAAAACCGGGGACATGTGCCTCGGTTTTTATACTTTTGGAGGGAGAAAGTTTCCGCATGGGAACTTTCGGACGACTCGTGTTCTGCGAAG
>CAVIRF010000018.1:0-24653 GCA_963645185.1 Coprococcus eutactus
CGCCGATGAGACAGGGATTGTTCTTCTGGCGGCGGTTGAGGATCTGGATAACGCGGTCGGTCTCGCGGTCGCGGCCGACGATGTGATCGATGCGGCCCTCGGCGGCCTTCTGCGTCAGATTTTCGCAGTAGTTGTTGAGATACTTGCGCTTCTTGTCGTCGCGGCTGCGGCCGCGCTTGTCGCTGTTCTGCGCGCCCTCTTGCGCCGGACGAGCAGGGGAGGAAGATGTGGTCATGGGGTCGGTTTCGTGCGGCGCTTCGTCGTCCGAGCCGTCCGCGCCTGCGGTCACAAGCTCGTTCAGATCGGACAGCGAGCCGATCTCACCGGACAGCGCCTCGAGATCGTCCTCCGTAATGCCCATCTGTTCCATGATGTTGTCAAGCGGCTTTACGCCCAGCTCGCGCGCGCATTTCAGGCACAGGCCCTCCTGCGTGGTCTTGTCCGGGCCTTCGATTTTGGTGATGAACACCACCGCGATGTTTTTCTTGCACCGCGAGCACATTGGCATGTTCATAATTGGTTAAACTCCTTCATTCTGCAAGGGAATTACAGATTTTTGACGGTTCATGCCGTGAAGAACGGCAGAAACGCGATGATTTTCGATAACAGAAATGTGTTTTCAATTCGTTCCGGGGAGAGGTATCCCAGCTCGGTGAACGTCACCGGATAGAACCAGTGCGCGCCGAGCAGCACGAGCACGATGAGCAGCATGCCGGTCGCAAGACCGACTGCGCCGCCGGCCAGTGCATCGAGTATGCCGAGAGGCGTGACGCGGCTGAGCAGTCGGAGCGCCTTGACCGCAAGCGAGATCAGGATGCTGAGTACAACGGAAAACACTGCGATCAGCACGAGGTAGGAAATGCTCTCGGCCATGCTCTGCACGGCGGACTGGAGCGCACTCTGTACGCCGTCCGCGAGCGCATCCGGCACGCCGGACTGCTTGAGCTTATGCTCGAAAACGCTGCGCACGATCGGCCCGGCGAGCCATTTCGCGGCAGAGGGCGCAAGCTGACGCGCCAGAAAATACGACCCGGCCATTGCGATGCAGCGGCCGACAAGGCCTGCAAGCGAGGCGAGCACGCCGCGCCGGAGACCGAGGATAAGGTTGACGAGCACGACCGCGATGATCACGAGATCGGGCACGTTGAGTATGCTGCGGAGCGCATCAAGAATCTGCTGCGGCTGCATCGGTTGTTACCTCCTTGGACTGTGCGGAACGGGCGGTAAATACCCGGGCATTGCTGTTGTAGAGGACGAACGCCGTACCGTCATCGGTGAGCAGCACGCGGCGTGCGCCGATGGCTTCATCGTTGTGCCAGAGCGCGTGGAACTGCGTGTCGTAGACCGTAACGCCGGTGCTCGTCAGCACAGCCTCACCGGCATCAGAAACAGCCAGTGCACTCGGTTCCTCGTCGAGGGGAGCCGGGCCGTAGACCGAGCCGCCGCGCACCGTATAAAGATCGCTGCGCGCGCCGCCCGAGTACGAGCGAATGGCGAGCACCATCGCATTGTCGCGCGTCGCGACCGAAATGAGGTCGCTCGTGCCGACGGTCAGAGCGTGCTCGCTGTTTCCGCGGCGCGTGACCAGATACAGGCCGTCGTCGCACAGCACAGCCGCCGAGCCGTTGTCGAGATAGCACAGCTCGATGCCGAGCGCGTTCTCCAGCTCGGTATCCGAGATCTGCTTGCCGCTCGATACATCGTAAAAGCGGACATGGCTGATGAGAGATGCGTCTCGCTGCTCGAAGCCGAGCACGGCGACAGTCCTTCCGTCGGGGGAAAGACCGCCCGAGACAATATACAGCTCGGACGAGCTGAATTTGAACAGCTCCTTGCCCTTGGTCGAGTAGACGGCGGCCGCGGTGCGGTAGCCCTGTTCGTCGGTGATGAGCAGAAAATCGCCCGTCCGGCCAATACTGCCGGTCAGGATAGCGGAATTCAGCTCAATCTCGGCCTTGACCGAGGATGCGTCGGTCAAGACGGCGTTTTTGCCGCCGCGGTCGTACACCAGCACATTGGTCTGGCAGGACTCCACGACCGGGTTGGAATAGCCGAGTGTGACCTGAAAGGTCGTCATGCTGCCCGGACGGGAGAGATAGAGCGCGTCGCTGTCCGCGTAGGCAAGGCCGGACTCGAACAGGGCGCCGTCGCTGAAGATGTCGTTTTCGAATTTTATGTTTGTGATGTCGCCCTCATGCTGGCGCGCACCGGCGAGCGCGTATTGCGCCGTGCGCTGAATGGCCGAGGGTGCGAACAGACCGTAATGGGTCAGCACAAAGCAGAACGCGCCGACCGCAAGCAGCCAGCCGCAGACAAAGCGCAGCTTCGTGACAAAGCGGATGCGCGGATCGCGGCTCTCCTCCAGCCGGAGGCGGCGGTCCCTGCCCGTTGTCGGGAAACGGACGAGGTTTCTCATTCCGGACGTCTTTTCGTTTGGTGTGTCACCCATCAAGGTTCACCTCCTCATTGTATCGCTTTTTGAGGCGTAAAATGTGAATAATCAATAAATTTTTTAGTCACCCAGCCGGAACCGGTCGAGCTCACTTATGTGGTCATACCACAGACGGTTCATGAACAGACCGCAGGCAGGCAGTGTCGGACCGGCCTGTTCGCGGTCACAGGACGCAAGCACATCGGAAACATCGTCCGGCGAGAGCTTACCGCCGCCGACATAGACGAGGGTACCCGAGATCGCGCGGACCATGTTGTAGAGAAAGCCGTCGCCGCACACGCGGATACGGATGAGGTCGTCGACCTTGTCTACATCGCACCAAAAGATCGTGCGGACCGTGCTTTTGACCGGCGTACCCTGACTGCGCACGGACGCAAAGTCGTGCGTGCCGACGAAGCACTGCGCGCCCTCGTGCATCCGCTCTGCATCGAGCGGATAGTTGTAGCGATACGCGTATCGTGCGTGAAAAGGGTCGCGAAGCGTGGACGGAAAGATGTAATAAGCGTATTCTTTCCTGGTACAGTCAAAGCGCGCATCAAAGTCCTCCGGGACCTCTACAGCGCCCGAGACCGCAATATCAGGCGGCAGAAAGCTGTTCAGCGCAAAGGGGAGTCGGTCTGCCGGAATGGTGCAGCGCTCGGTCTTGAAGCTCGCGACATAGCGCCTTGCGTGCACGCCCGAGTCGGTGCGGCCGACGCCGGAGACATGCACCTTTTCGCCGAGCAGACGGAAAATCGCAGTCTCCATGCTTTCCTGAATGGACGGGCCGTTTTTCTGTATCTGCCAGCCGTTGTAGTTTGTGCCGTCATAGGACAGCACCAGAGCAATGTTTTTCATAGGATAAAATACCGGATAAGGGAGTTACAGGCCGAATCTGCGCAGCACGATAACCGCTGCGAACAGTACGGCAATGACAAGCATGGAGCAGATGTCCACGCGCGCGACCTTCAGCTGACGCATACGGGTACGGCCGACATCGCCGCGGTAAAGGCGGCACTCCATTGCGGTCGCGAGCTCATCTGCGCGGCGGAACGCCGAGATGAACAGCGGCACGAGAATAGGGATCATGGCCTTGGCGCGCTGAATGAGGTTGCCGGAATCGAAGTCCGCGCCGCGCGCCTTCTGCGCCGAGATGATCTTCTCGGTCTCCTCAATGAGGGTCGGGATGAAGCGCAGCGCGATCGACATCATCATGGAGAGCTCATGCACCGGCACATGCAGCTTCTTGAGGGGGCCGAGCAGACGCTCGAGGCCGTCGGTCAGCTGAATGGGCGAGGTGGTGTAGGTGAGCATGGAGGTCGCGATGATGAGCAGCATCAGACGCAGCACCATGAAGATCGCCATGCGGATGCCCTCGACGCTGATGTGCAGGAACTTCCACTGCCAGACATAATCGCCCGGCGTGTAGAACAGGTTGAGCACCGCCGTGAACATGACGATGAGCAGAATGGGCTTGAGTCCGCGCACGACCATTTTGGGCGAAATGCGCGAAATCGCGATGACAAGGGCGAGAAACAGGATGATAAGTCCGTACGAGACCGGTCCCTGCGCAAGAAACAGCAGTACAATGAGCGCAACGGTCAGCACGATCTTGACACGCGGATCAAGACGGTGAACGGCGCTGGTTCCGGGGAAGAACTGGCCGATGGTAATATCCTTGAGCATCAGTGAGCGCCCCCTTTCTTTTTGCAGGCGCGCAGCGCATCCATCGCCTGCGCGACCGTGTAAACCGAGGTATCGACGTCATAGCCGCGCTTTTTCAGCTCGAGCATGACCTTGGTGATCATCGGGATATCAAGACCTGCCGCGATGATCTCGTCGGCGTGGGAGAATACCTCGCGCGGCGTATCGCAGAACAGGACCTTTGCGTGGTTCATCACGAGCAGACGGTCGGCGATCTGCGAAATATCCTCCATCGAGTGCGAGACGATGAGGATGGTCGCGCCGGACTGCGCGTGGTAATTGCGGACGAGCTCAAAGATCTCGTCACGGCCTGCCGGGTCAAGACCGGCGGTCGGCTCGTCGAGCACGAGCACATCCGGACGCATGGCGATAACGCCTGCGATGGCAACGCGGCGCTTCTGGCCGCCGGAAAGTGCAAACGGGGACTGGTCGGCGAGCTCAGGAGCAAGGCCTACCGCCTCCATGGACTCGCGCACGCGCTCGTCGATCTCTGCCTGCGGCAGGCTCATGTTTGTCGGGCCGTAGGCGATGTCCTTCGCGATGGTCTCCTCGAACAGCTGATACTCCGGGTACTGGAATACCAGACCGACGCGGAAGCGCGTCTCTCGCGCACATTTGCCCTTCGCATCCCAGATGGATTTGCCGTCGAGCAGGACTTCGCCTTCAGAGGGCTGAAGCAGACCGTTCAAATGCTGAATGAGGGTGGATTTGCCTGAGCCGGTGTGACCGATCACGCCGAGGATCTCCCCCTTGTTGATCTGAATATCGACATGGTCGAGCGCGACACGCTCAAAGGGGGTGCCTGCGCCGTAAACGTGCGTCAGGCCCCGTGTTTCAAGTATGGTTGACAATGGAATTTCTCCTTATATTGCAGTTATGCCAAATAGGTTTCCAGAATATCCGCGCATTCATCGACGCTCAGCGCGTCGATCGGCAGGCTCTCGCCGTCCTGTCTGTCGAGGTCGTACAGGACCTCGATCGTCTGTGGTACGGTGAGCGAGGCGGCGCGCAGCTTGTCCACCTGCGTAAAGATCTCGCGCGGCTTGCCGTCCATCAGCACGTTGCCCTTGTGCATGACGACAACGCGCTGCGCCTGCACGGCTTCATCCATGTGATGGGTGATGAGGATGACCGTGATGCCGTATTTGCGGTTGAGCTCGCGCACGACGCTCATGACCTCGCGGCGGCCTTGAGGGTCGAGCATGGCGGTCGGCTCATCGAGCACGACACAGCGCGGCATCATGGCGATGACGCCTGCGATGGCGACGCGCTGCTTCTGGCCGCCCGACAGACGATGCGGCGCCTGCGCGCGGTATTCATACATGCCGACGGCCTTGAGCGCGTCGTCTACGCGCTTTCGAATTTCAGCAGGCGGAATGCCCATGTTTTCGAGTGCGAACGCGACGTCCTCTTCGACGACCGTCGCAACGATCTGGTTGTCCGGATTCTGGAACACCATGGAGACTGTCTTGCGCACCTCGTAGGTATTGTTTTCGTCGCGCGTGTCCATCATGTCGACGTAGCACACGCCGCCGGTGGGCAGGCGGATCGCATTGAAGCAGCCGGCGAGCGTGCTCTTGCCTGAGCCGTTATGACCCAGCACCGCCACGAACTCGCCGCGCTGAATGCCGAGGTCCACGCCCTTCAGCACCTGCACCGGCTCCTGACCTTCCTCGACCGGATAGGCGTAGCGAAGGTCTTCGGTTTTGATTATTTCAGCCATTTCAGTAGTATTCATCCTTTTTTTGTTACTCTTCAGCGATAAAACGAGCCGACGAACCGCAGGGGAGCACCAGACCGGTGGACTCGACCGGCAGGCCGAGCTCCTGCGCTTCGATTTTGCCTGCGGCGCGTTTTCCAGCCGTGATGCCGAGCAGATAGCTCATGACCGACGGCGCAAGGCCGGTCGAATAGCTCGAAATGAGCACGAACAGCGGCTTGTCGCTCAGAACGCCCATGGTGAGGTCAACAAAATCTGCAACATCCTCTTCGATCTTCCAGGTCTCGCCGGACGGACCGCGGCCGTAGCTCGGGGGGTCCATGATGATCGCGTCGTACTTGCGGCCACGGCGAATCTCGCGCTGCACGAATTTTTTGCAGTCGTCCACGATCCAGCGGATCGGACGGTCGGCAAGGCCGGAGGAGGCTGCGTTTTCGCGCGCCCACTGCACCATGCCCTTGGACGCATCGACATGGCAGACCGACGCACCGGCGTTTGCCGCCGCGAGCGTTGCGCCGCCCGTGTAGGCAAACAGGTTGAGCACGCTGATCGGACGGCCTGCGCCGCGAATCATCTTGTCGATAAAGTCCCAGTTCGCCGCCTGTTCGGGGAACAGGCCGGTGTGCTTGAAGCTCATCGGCTTGAGCTGGAACGTGAGGTCTCCGTAGTGAATGGCCCACTGCTCGGGCAGCTTACGGATTTCCCATTTGCCGCCGCCTGCGTTCGAGCGGTGATAGATGGCATTCGGGCGGTTCCACACCTTGCAGTCCTTGTCGCGCGGCCAGATGGCCTGCGGATCGGGGCGTTGCAGGATCTGATTGCCCCATCGTTCGATTTTTTCTCCGCCGCCGCAGTCGAGCACGGCGTAGTCTTTCCAGTTATCTGCGATCCACATAAAATACCTTCCTTAATTCCGGGTATGTAATTACACAATGTATCAGTTTCTATTTTAACACCAAACCACGCCCAGTGCAACGAAAATTGCGAGGTGTCAAGACAGTGTGTTTTAGCGAAAAGCGCTAAAAAAGGGACTGCCTCGGCAGAGAGACAGTCCCAGGGGTGGGGAGAGAACAGGAATTCCTGAGAACAGGCTTAGATAACGATGGCGCGCGGAGGCACCGGCGAGGAAAACACGATCTGCGTTTCGGTCTTGCCGAACTGCTGGAGCTTTCCGATGAAGCCGTCAAGGTCCTGCGTCGAGGGAAAGGAGACCTTGATGAGCATGGAATAGTTGCCGGTCACGCAGTTGCACTCCAGAACGTTGGGAATTGCTGCGATAAACGGGTAAAACTCCGCTTTCTGTGCCGGCTGCATGTCCAGATGCACATAGGCAAGGATGTGGTGGCCGAGCTGGAGCGGATCGAGGTCGAGCGTGTAGGCACGAATAACGCCCTGCTTCTCCAGTCGCTCGATGCGCGCAGAAACAGCAGGGGAGGACAGCCGCACCTCGCCTGCAAGGGTTTTGATGGGAGTACGGGAGTTTTTTTGCAGCAGGCGCAGCAGTTTCAGGTCGATTTCATCCATAGGGCGGTAGCCCTCCTTATCTTTGAGATTGTTAAAAAGCGAAAAGGAGCCCACCTCGTGCGTGCGAAGTGAACTCCTTTGTTCATTTACATTATAAAGCATTATACCGCATATGTCAAATAAAATACCGCATCCTGCATATAATTATGAACCGCTGCAGTCTTGCGTTTTTGTGCACTACACACGAAAAACTGCTTTTTCGTCAGCGCAATCAGACATCCGAATCTGTAATCGGACGGAAAACGATCCACTGGCCGTCGATCAGCACTTCAAGTGTGTCGCCCATGCCCTGATAGCTGTAGCCCGTGCCGAAGTTGGATTGATCGTTCTCGGTCGGCGCATCCGTGCCGTTTGCGGTCTGCGAGGTGCTCTCGCCGTCCATAACGCCGCAGCGTCCCTCGACCGTGCTGACCTCGCCCGTGGACTGGTACAGGGTGTTATCCACCATCACCATCATCGGCGCGTCCGTCACCGGACGGTCCTGCGTGGTGTCGGGGAGCGTCGAAGCGTCATTCGTGCTCTGCGTGCTGACGTCTGCGCTTCCGCTGTCCTCCGCCGTAGCCTTGCTGCCGCAGCCGATCAGCGAAAACATGAGCAGCAGCGCGAGTGTGAAGGTAAACATGCGTTTTTTCATGGTATCAACCGCCTTTCTGTCCGGTTAGACGGACAGGCTCTGAAAATGTTCCGATTTACTTTTTCTTTTTCGGCTTTGCCCAGCCCTTTTTCGGCTGCGGCGCACGGGATGCGGATTTTGCCGCCGGTCTGCTGCTGCGACCCGGTTTTTCATTCCGGTGCGGCTTTTCCGTGCGAGCCGCCGAAACACCGTGACGATGCGCCGGCTTGCTGCTCTTGAAGGAAGTATTCTGTTCGCCGCCGCGGTTCGGGCGGATGAGGCATTCCTTGCCGTAGCCGATCAGATCCTCACGGCCTGCCTTTTTGAGCGCCGCAAGAATGATCGGGCGCTTGTCCGGACGGCGCCATTGCAGCAGCGCACGCTGCATCGCCTTTTCCTCGGGCGTTTTCGCAACGTATACCGGCTTCATCGTTCGCGGGTCGATGCCGGTGTAGTACATCGCGGTGGACAGCGTGCCGGGGGTGGGGTAAAAGTCCTGCACCTGCTCCGGCATATAGCCGACGCTGTTGAGGTACTGTGCGAGCATGATCGCGTCGTCGAGCGTCGCGCCGGGGTGCGAGCTCATCAGATACGGCACAAGATACTGCTTGCGGCCAAGCTTCTGGTTGATGCGCGCATAGCGCGCGCGGAACTGCTCGTAGACGTTGAAAGACGGCTTGCCCATGTAATACAGCGCGTTGTCGCTCATATGCTCAGGCGCGACCTTGAGCTGACCCGAGATATGATGCTCAACAAGCTCCTTGAAAAAGGCGTCGTTCTTGTCGGCCATCATGTAGTCGTAGCGCAGACCCGAGCGGACGAATACCTTTTTAATACCCTCGATCTGGCGCAGCTCGCGCAGCAGATTGAGGTAATCCGTGTGGTCGGCTTCGATGTTGCTGCACGCAGAGGGGAACAGGCAGCGCTTGTCCTTGCAGCAGCCGTGCGTGTCCTGCTTTTTGCAGGCAGGGAAGCGGAAGTTCGCCGTCGGGCCGCCGACGTCATGGATGTAGCCCTTGAAGCCGGGCATCTGGACGATCTGTTTTGCCTCCGCGATCACGCTCTCGTGGCTGCGCGCCTGAATATAGCGGCCCTGATGGAACGCGAGCGCGCAGAAGTTGCACGCGCCGAAGCAGCCGCGGTTGTGGATGATGGAGAACTGGACCTCCTGAATGGCCGGGACTCCGCCGAGCGCCTCATAGGAGGGGTGATAGGTGCGCATGTAGGGGAGGGCGTAAACGTGGTCCATCTCCTCGGTGGTCAGCGGCTTGGAGGGCGGATTTTGAATGAGCACGCGCTTGCCATGACGCTGGAGCAGCGCCTTGCCGCGCACCGCATCCTGCTCGTCGTACTGGAGCTTGACCGAACGGGCATAGTCCGGCTTGCTCGCGCAGACATCCTCATAGGACGGACACTCGACCGCATCCCACTCGAGCCCTTCTGCATCATGCGCCAGATAGGCCGTGCCGCGCACGCCGACGCAGGCATCTGCGCCTTTTTTACCGTGTTTGAGATTATTCGCGAGCTCCACGACCGAGTGCTCGCTCATGCCGTACATCACGCCGTCCGCGCCGGTGGACTCCAGAATGGAGGGCATGACGCGGTCCGCCCAGTAGTCATAGTGCGCAAAGCGGCGCAGGCTCGCCTCGATGCCGCCGAGATAGACCGGCGTATCGGGAAAGGTGCGGCGCGCGAGCATGGAGTAGACGGTAACGGCGCGGTCGGGGCGTTTGCCGCCCTTGCCGCCGGGGGTGTAGGCATCGTCCGAACGGCGTTTCTTCGCGGAGGTATAGTGCGCGACCATCGAGTCAATGTTGCCGCCGTTGATGAGTACCGCATAGCGCGGTCGTCCCATCGCAAGAAAATCATGCTCGTCGCGGAAATCCGGCTGGCTGAGGATCGCGACCTTATAGCCTGCATCCTCGAGCACACGGGAAATGATCGCCGTGCCGAACGAGGGGTGGTCGACGTAGGCGTCGCCCGTCACGATCAGAAAGTCGCAGTAGTACCATCCACGCTCGGTCATATCCTGTTTTGAAATAGGAAGAAATCCGTTCATTTTTGCTCCTTTGCGGTCCTGCCGCGGCATTTTATTCTCTGTATCTCGACCATAAAAAAATAACCGCAGGCCTTGCTCGAAGGGCGGTTATTTTTTCTAACAACTCATATCATTATAGCGGAAAACCGCTATTTGTCAACCGTATCAGTTATCCAGATAGAACTGTACCAGTTCCTGCATCAGCTCATCACGGTCGATCTTGCAGATCAGGCTGCGAGCGTTGTTGTGGTTGGTTATGTAGGTCGGGTCCTCAGAAAGCAGATAACCGACGATCTGGTTGATCGGGTTGTAGCCTTTCTCCTTGAGCGCGTCGTACACAGCGGTAAGCGTGCGCTTCATCTCCTTGTTGGACTCGTCTACCAGACTGAATTTTCTCGTTCCGTCAAGCATACTTGGTCTCCTTTCCGTTCCTACCTGTCGGGTATAATTCGATATAAACAGCATAATACAAATTGCGGAAAAAGTAAAGCCTATTCCGCGGAAAACTCGGGCAAAATCTTTTTCCATCCCCGGCACAAACAGGTGTATGCGGCAGAAATACAGAAGGGAGGCCGCATATGGTCTCCCTTCCAGTGCTTTTGGATTTAACCGCGCAGCTGAGCGCCGAACTCGGTCTCGAGCGCCGAGATCGCGGCACGCATTGCCTTGTCGCACTCCTCGTCGGTGAGGGTACGGTCGGGCGCGCGCATGGACAGCGAGTATGCAACGGACTTCTTGCCCTCCGGGATACCCTTGCCCTTGTAAACGTCGAACAGTTTGACCGACTCGAGCAGCTTGCCTGCCGCCTTCTCGACAGCAGCCTGCATGGAAGCCGCCGGAACAGCATCGTCAACCAGAACCGCGATGTCACGAGTAGACGCCGGGAACTTGGGCAGCGGATGATACAGCTTCTCCGGATCGATGGCTGCGAGCAGTGCGTCCATCTTGAGCTCGGCTGCAAGAACCTCGCCGGACAGACCGTAACGTGCGGCAACGGTCGGATGGATGGTGCCGAATACGCCGATCTCTGCGCCGTCGATCAGCACCTTGGCGCAGCGGCCCGGGTGATAGGACGGGTTGGTCTTTTCGGGAGCGAAGGATGCGCCCTTGATGTTCAGCTCGCGCAGCAGCGCCTCGATCGCGCCCTTGAACTGGAAGAAGGACAGGCGGCCGTAGGAGCCGAGGGTCAGGATCTTCTCCTCGTGCGGCAGAACGTCCGGATCAGCCTTGCCGTCCTTGACGGTCGGGGTGTAGATGGTGCCCAGCTCGTACAGGGAAGCGGTCGGGTTGCGGTGCGCGTGGTTGTGTGCCAAATTGTCCAGCATGGACGGCAGCACGGTGGTACGCATGACGCTGAAGTCCTCGCCGAGCGGATTGAGGATGGTGGTGGAGATGCGGCGCGGATCGTTCTCGGCCCAGCCAATCATGTCGTAGAACTTCGGAGAGATGAACGAGTGGCTCATCGCCTCGTCAAAGCCTGCCTCGCGGCAGACCAGAGCGGCAGAGCGCTCCGCCTGCTGCTTGGACGTGAACTCGCCCTGAACCATCTCGCCGGCGTACAGCGTGGTCGGGATCTTGTCATAGCCGTACATACGGGCAACTTCCTCGGCAACGTCGCACATGCGGTTGATGTCGGTGCGGAAGAACGGAACGGTGACTTCGCCGTTTTCTACCTTGAACTCGAGCTTTTCGAGCAGCTTCTGCTGCTCCTCAGCGGACAGGTCAAGGCCGAGCAGAGCGTTCATCTTGTCCGGCTCGAACGGCAGACGCTTGTGGTTCGGGTCGGAGTTATCAACGTCGATGATGCCGTCGATGACCTCGCCTGCGCCCAGCTCCTCGACGAGCTCGCACGCGCGGTTGACTGCATCGAGCGTCATGCGAGGATCAAGACCCTTCTCGAAGCGGCCGGAAGCCTCGGTACGCATGCCGAGTGCCTTTGCGGTGATGCGGACGGTAGCGCCGTGGAAGTTTGCGGACTCGAAAACAACGGTCTTGGTGTCGTCCTCGATCTCGGAGTTTGCGCCGCCCATGACGCCTGCAACTGCGACCGGCTTGTCGTTGTCGCAGATGGCGAGCATCTTGTCGCTCAGATCGTGATCCACGCCGTCGAGGGTCTGGATAGACTCGCCGTTACGGGCACGGCGGACAACGATGCGGCCGTCGGACAGGCACTTGTAGTCAAATGCGTGCATCGGCTGGCCGTACTCGAGCATGACGTAGTTGGTAATGTCAACGATATTGTTGATCGGGCGAACGCCGCAGGCGTGCAGACGCTCGCGCATCCATGCCGGAGACGGCTCGATCTTGATGTTCTTTACAATGCGTGCGGTGTAGCGCGGACACAGGTCGGTGTCCTTGACCTCGACGGACATATACTTGTTGATGTCGCCGCCGACGCCCTTGACCTCGGGGGTCTTGACCGAGAACGGACGGTCGAAGGTTGCGGCGGTCTCGCGTGCGAGGCCGATAACGCTCAGGCAGTCCGGACGGTTGGACGTGATCTCGAAGTCGGAAACCCAGTCATCCAGACCGAGGACCTTCTTGATGTCCTCACCGACGGGGGTGCCTGCCGGCAGGAACAGGATGCCGTTCTCGCAGGCATACGGTACGCAGCCGTGGCTCAGGCCGAGCTCCTGGAACGAGCACATCATGCCGTTGGACTCAACGCCGCGCAGCTTGCCCTTGGTGATCTTTACGCCGCCGGGCAGGGTGGACTTGTGCTTTGCAACCGGGCAGATCTCGCCGACAGAGTCGGACATTACGTTCGGTGCGCCGGTTACGATCTGCACCGGCTCGCCGTCGCCGAGGTCGAGCTGGCAGATCTTGAGGTGGTCGGAGTCCGGATGGTCAACAACGGACAGAATTTTGCCGGTGACAACGTTTTCAATCTCCGCGCCGAGGTAGTAGACCTCCTCGACCTTGGAGCCGGACATGGTCAGCTTGGCATCATACTCCTTCGGGGTGATGCCGGTCATATCGGTATAATCCGAAAGCCAGGACAATGGCAGTTTCATTGGATATATTTCCTCCTTGATGGTATCGCGTCGTCAGGCGCGCATAAAATGGAAACAGCTTTGCTGTTTCGTAAAAACGCGGGGCGTGTACCTGCGTTTTTACACCCCGATTCAGCCGCCGTGGGCGGCGTCGTTCGGGTATCGACAGGCGATTTCTTGGGAACCGTTTGTCGTATATAGGGGACTTCTGAAGTCCCCTATAACTGCGTCAGCATTTAAAACTGGTGCAGGAAACGGACATCGTTTTCATAGAACAGACGGATGTCGTCGATCTTGAATCGGCCCATAACCATACGCTCAAGGCCGATGCCGAAGGCGTAGCCGGAGTATTCGTTCGGATCAATGCCGCTCATTTCCAGTACCTTGGGGTGAACCATGCCGCAGCCGAGGATCTCAATCCAGCCCTCGCCCTTGCAGAGGGGGCAGCCTGCGCCGTGGCAGCGGTAGCACTGAATATCCATCTCAGCGGACGGCTCGGTGAACGGGAAGTGGTGCGGACGGAAACGGACGACCGTGTCCTCGCCGTACAGCTTCTTTGCGAACAGCTCGAGAATGCCCTTGAGGTCACTCATGCGGATGCCCTTGTCAACGACCAGACCCTCGATCTGATGGAACAGGGGAGAGTGGGTAGCGTCAACAGCGTCCGAGCGGTAAACGCGGCCCGGTGCGATGATGCGGATCGGCGGCTTGCGCTTTTCCATGGTGCGGACCTGCATCGGGGAGGTCTGCGTGCGCAGTACGACATTATCCGAGATATAGAAGGTGTCCTGCGTATCGCGCGCCGGATGATCCTTCGGAATGTTCAGCGCCTCGAAGTTGTAGTGGTCGAGTTCGACCTCCGGGCCTTCTGCAATGGAGAAGCCAAGGCCGAGGAAGATCTCCTTGAACTCGTCAAGGACGATGTTCAGCGGATGTTTTTTGCCGATAACGACCTCGTCGCCCGGCAGGGTAACGTCGATGGTCTCGGCTGCGAGCTTCTTTTCGAGCGCTGCCTGTTCGAGCAGCTTCTTCTGCTTGTCGATGATGGTCTCGATCTCAGCGCGAACGTCGTTGATGAGCTGACCGACAACCGGGCGCTCTTCTGCTGCGACGTCCTTCATGCCCTTGAGCAGAGCGGTCAGCTCGCCCTTCTTGCCGAGAAACTTGACACGCGCATCATCGAGCGCGCGTGCGTCCGCTGCCGCAGCAAGCTGTTCCTTCGCGGACTGCAAAATGCCTTGCAGCTTTTCTTTCATATCAATTCTCCTTTGGAACGTGATGTTCATGCCGGGACGGAAGCACAAAAAAGCCTTCCGTCCCTCTGCTTTTTCGCAGATATAGGGACGAAAGGCATAACTCTTCCGTGGTACCACCCTGATTTCCGAATACTCGGACACTCATTAAACGCCGGTAACGGGGCGTCAGCTCGTCTGCGCCTACTGAAAAGGCGGTTCAGCGCAGATGCTCGCAGGGGAACTTCGCATCCCGTCTCATGGCGTGGCTTACAGCCTGCGGCCGCGCTCTCTGGACTGAGAAAAGGGCATGTTACTTTTCCTGTTCATCGCATTGGAATATTCATAACAGAATAATTAAACCACATTTTCAGACAAAATGCAAGAGCGGTTTGCGGAAATTTAAGCGGTTTTTCCTGTTTCGAGAGAAAAAGTGACCAGGTTTTCGCTCTCGTACTGGATGTCCGTCTTTGCGACTGTCACGGTTTTCGGGATCGCGTCCGCAGGGACATCCTCGAATACCACCAGACCGACACCGTGCTTTGCACTGACCGACATATAGTTTTTCGCCTGCTGATCGTCGATGTAAATATCGCGTGCCGGTTCCGCGCCGCCGAACCAGAGCATCAGCGTTTCCGCCTCGGGGTAATACGCCGCGCGGTACAGCGTCACGCCGTTGCTTTTCTGCTTTTTCGAGATCAGCTCGCGCACCTCAAAGGGCTCAGACGGGTCTTTCTGCACGGACATTGCCCCTGTCCGGTACTCGGAATGGATGTAATTGTATTGCTGTACATTGCCGACGATGCAGTACACAAGTACGCATGCCAGAACGATGACGCACACCCAGAGGATGTCTTTCTTTGTTTTTGTCATAGTTCCTCCTCGTTAGATCCATGGGAATACCCAGCGGATGCTGAAAAACGTTGCCGCCATGCTCAGTGCATTTGCGCACAGCGCATAACAGACCGGATGCGCCGACGGGCGTTCACTCTTGAGCGCTTTGCGGTAAATGATGGCCTCGACGACCCAGATGACAAGCTCGAGCGGTCCAAAGATGAAATACCGGTACAGCGTCATGCCCTGCGCCATGCACCACGCGGTGACGACGGTCAGCAGGAGCTGTGTTGCGATATTCACGCCGAGAAATACCTTGCGGTTGCGCTTGTCCCAGAAGCCGAACGGGATGAGCAGCAGTCCTTCGATCAGCAGCGTCGGCAGCAGGGAGGAGAGGAACTGCTTTGCGTAATCGCGCCATGAATTGTTGGTCAGAACCGTGTTCGCGGCGTAGTCGTAGGTAAATTCCTGCCACAGACGGCAGCGTTTCTGCACCGGCGAGAGCCGGGCGCCGTCCTTTGTCGCAATGACGATGCGGAACTCGTCCGGCACGCCGTGATAGTCGTACTGGAAGGTGTTGTCCGCGCTCTGTATCTCGCCGTACATCGGCATGAGCGTACCGTCCAGCATGGCGAGATGCCACGTTCCTTCTCCGCCTGCATCGCGTGCCGCAGTCCGCAGATTAGCGATGATTCCGGCATCCAGCTGCGCTTCGGAAAGATCGTTCCAGTCCTGATTATCAAACATCTCGTACGATGGCTCGTCCGGCACGAGCAGATCGAGATAATAGGTCTCGCCCGGCGCATTTTCCACATGGATGGTCATGCTCGGCTTCGGTCCCATGTCCGCACGCGCCGAAACCGGCAGCAGGACGATAAGCAGCGCGAGCACGCAGAAAACAGATGTCCACTTTCGTTTCACA
Source organism: Coprococcus eutactus (assembly GCA_963645185.1). Taxonomy (GTDB): domain Bacteria; phylum Bacillota; class Clostridia; order Oscillospirales; family Butyricicoccaceae; genus Agathobaculum. The sequence goes on from CAVIRF010000018.1 coordinate 16,012, forward strand.
ACTATTCCCTCCATACCTTTTATATGCCTATCGTAACATGCGCAGGAAGCAAGCGCATGTTACAGATGAACTACAGCACGATTTTTCGTCCGTCCTGCTTGACAAAAGCTGTGTTTGCGGCTATAATAGCAAAGTAATACTGATAAAATGCCATGAAAAAGAGGAGTATTTCTTCTTCGTCTGTTCAGAGAGAGTGCGGTCGGTGCAAGCACTTCTGCGAGGGGAAAGAAGGTCGCTTTGGAGCAGGGCAGCTGATCTGTGTTAAGCTGTTCCGTCCTGTCCACGTTACGGACCAACGAGTGCGCGGCTCTTCTGCCGCGAATTCAGGTGGTACCACGGAGCACGCTTCGTCCTGTTATGGACGGCGTGCTGTTTTTGTTTTTGTAAAATAAATTGAAGGAGATAGATCTATGAGCGAACTGCCTAAGACCTACGACCCGAAAGCGGTCGAGGACAAGCTGTACAGCTTCTGGAACGACTCCGGCTTCTTCCATGCCGAAGTCAACCCGAAAAAGAAACCCTATACCATCGTTATTCCGCCTCCGAACGTAACCGGCCAGCTCCACATGGGCCATGCGTTCGACGAGACCCTGCAGGACATCCTCATCCGCACCAAGCGCATGCAGGGTTATGAAGCTCTGTGGATGCCGGGCACCGATCACGCCGGCATTGCGACCCAGATCAAGGTTGAGGAGAACCTCCGCAAGGAGGAGGGCAAGACCCGTTACGACCTCGGCCGCGAGGAGTTCCTCAAGCGCGTCTGGGACTGGAAGCACAAGTTCGGCAACCGCATTATCAGCCAGCTGAAAAAGCTCGGTTCGTCCTGCGACTGGGAGCGCGAGCGCTTCACCATGGACGAGGGCTGCTCCAAGGCGGTCCGCGAGGTTTTTGTCAACCTGTACAACAAGGGCCTGATCTACAAGGGCCACCGCATTATCAACTGGTGTCCGCACTGCGCGACCGCGCTTTCCGACGCTGAGGTAGAGTATGAGACCCAGCCGGGCAAGCTGTGGCACATCCGCTATCCGCTCGCGGACGGCTCGGGCGATCTGGTCGTTGCGACCACCCGTCCGGAGACCTTCATGGGCGATACCGGCGTTGCGGTCAACCCGAACGATGAGCGCTACAAGCACCTCATCGGCAAGACCTGCATCCTGCCGATCATGAACCGCGAGATTCCGATCTTCGGCGATGAGTACGTTGACATGGAGTTCGGTACCGGCTGCGTCAAGGTCACGCCGTGCCACGACCCGAACGACTTCGAGATGGGTCAGCGCCACAACCTCGAGCAGATCCTCGTATTCAACGAGGACGCGACCGTCAACGAAAACGGCGGCAAGTATGAGGGCATGGATCGCTACGAGTGCCGCAAGGCTGTCGTTAAGGACCTCGAAGAGGGCGGCTATCTTGTCAAGATCGAGGACCACGAGCACAACGTCGGCACCTGCTACCGCTGCGGCACGACCGTCGAGCCGATGACCTCTGCACAGTGGTTCGTCAAGATGGCGCCGCTCGCAAAGCCTGCCATGGACGTTGTCACCGAGGGCAAGACTAAATTTGTCCCGGATCGCTTCTCCAAGACCTATCTGCGCTGGATGGAAAACGTGCACGACTGGTGCATTTCCCGTCAGCTGTGGTGGGGCCACCGCATCCCGGCGTTCTACTGCGACGACTGCGGTGAGATGACCGTCTCCAAGACCGACGTATGCACCTGCCCGAAGTGCGGCAGCAAGAATGTCCGTCAGGAAGAGGACGTACTGGATACCTGGTTCTCCTCCGCGCTGTGGCCGTTCTCTACCCTCGGCTGGCCGGACAAGACCCCGGAGCTCGATTACTTCTATCCGACCTCCACGCTCGTTACCGGCTACGACATCATCTTCTTCTGGGTCGCACGTATGATCTTCTCCGGTGTGGAGCACATGGGCGAGACCCCATTCAAGACGGTTTATATCCACGGTCTGGTGCGCGACGCGCAGGGCCGCAAGATGTCCAAGTCGCTCGGCAACGGCATCGATCCGCTGGAGGTTATCGACCAGTACGGCGCAGATGCGCTGCGCTTTACGCTCGCAACCGGCAACAGCCCCGGAAACGACATGCGTTTCTCGGATGAGCGCGTACAGGCATCCCGTAACTTCTGCAACAAGATCTGGAACGCATCGCGCTTCATCCAGATGAACCTCACCATTGACAAGGACAAGGCAGTCGAGCTGCCGGCAGACCTTGCGCTCGAGGACAAGTGGATCGTTTCCAAGTTCAATACGCTGGTCCGCGACGTTACCCGTAACATCGATCAGTACGAGCTCGGCCTTGCAGCCTCCAAGCTGAACGACTTCATCTGGGAGAACTTCTGCGACTGGTATATCGAGATCGCAAAGACCCGTCTCCAGACCGGCGACGAGAATGTACAGAAGGTACTGTGCTACGTTCTGTCGGGCGCAATGCAGCTGCTGCATCCGTTCATGCCGTTCATCACCGAGACCATCTGGCAGGCGCTACCGCATGAAGGCCCGTCCGTCATGGTATCCAAGTGGCCGGAGTACGACGAGAAGCTGAACTTCTCCGCCGAGGAAGCACAGATGGAGAGCCTGATGGACGCAGTCCGCGCCATCCGCAACCGCCGCGCTGAGATGAACGTACCGCCCTCCAAGAAGGCAAAGGTACTCATCCTGACCGAGAAGAAGGACACCTTCTCCGCAGGCGCAGGCTTCTTCCCGAAGCTCGCTTACGCGTCCGAGATCGAGCTGATCGACGCGGTTCCGGCCGACGCTGCCAAGATGGCATCCGTCGTTACCGGCGACGCACAGCTTTACATGCCGATGGGCGACCTCATCGACTTTGAGGCAGAGCGTGCCCGTCTCGGCAAGGAGAAGAAGAAGGTCGAGGACGACATCGCGTTCGTCATGAAGAAGCTGGGCAACCCGAAGTTCGTCGACAAGGCGCCGGAAAACGTCGTTGCCGCCGAGCGCGAGAAGGCTGACAAGCTGCGCGAGCATCTCGCAAAGCTCGAAGAGTCCATCGCAGCTCTGGGTTAAAAATAAAGCTCATATAAAAAGCGGAAGCCATGGCTTCCGCTTTTTTGCGTTCGCAAGCTTTCTTTTTCTGCCATACTGTGCTATAATACAGCCATTACTAAACGAAAAAGGAAAGGTTTCATAATGAACACCGAATTCCCGAAAACAGCTATTGAATATATTCACTCGCTCGGCCGGTTTTCCGGCAGGCCCGGCCTGCATCGCATCCGCGCGCTGTGCAAGGCGCTCGGAGATCCGCAGGACAGGCTGCGCTTTGTACATCTCGCCGGTACGAACGGCAAGGGCTCGACCGCGACCATGATTGCCTCTGCGCTCCAGACGGCCGGGCTGCGTACCGGACTGTATACCTCGCCGTATCTCGTGCAGTTCTACGAACGCATCCGCATCGACGGCGTGATGATCTCGAACGACGATCTGACGCACTATTCCGAGCGCGTCGCGGTCGCCTGCGAAAGCCTGACGCTGCCCGAAGGGGAGAGCATCGGCGAGTTTGAGTTCACGACCGCAGTCGCGTTCCTGTACTTCGCCGAGCAGGGATGCGATATTGTTGTGCTCGAGACCGGTCTCGGCGGACGCTGCGATGCCACCAATGTCATCCGCAGTCCGGAGGTGTGCGTGATCACTCCGATCTCGCTCGACCATATGGCGATCCTCGGCGATACGGTTGCGGAGATCGCCGGCGAGAAGGCCGGCATCATCAAGCCCGGCGCCGATGTGGTCTGCGCAAACGGACAGGAGGAGGACGCGCTTGCCGTGCTGCGGCATGTTACCGCATCCGAAGGCGCGGTCTGGCACGAGAGCACGGACACAGTCCGCGTGCTCCGCTGCGATCTGAACGGCTCTGCCTTTGTCTTTGGCGGACAGGGCTACACCATCGCCATGCCCGGCCGCCATCAGCTCCAGAACGCTTCGACAGCGCTCCGCACGCTGGAGGCGCTGCGCCTGCGCGGCTGGGATATTCCGGTCGAAGCCGCCGTGCGCGGTCTGGCGCGCGCGCGTATCGCCGGCAGACTGGAGCGCGTGGTAGACGCGCCTCTCGTGCTGCTCGACGGCGCTCACAACGCCGCAGGCATCGACGCGCTGTGCAGCGCGGTGCATGATCTGCTGAAAATGCGCCGTCTGCATGTGGTCATGGGCATGGTCCGCGACAAGGAATATGAATACTGCGTGCGCAGAATGGCGCGGCAGGCCGACGTATTTTACGCATGCACGACCAATGCGGCTGATCGCTCGCTCGGCGAGCAGACGGTCGCGGCGCTCGCCGAGCAGGAATGCCGCGAGGTCTACGACTGCCGCAGCACCGAGCACGCGCTAGAGCTCGCGCTCGACCATGCGTCCCCAAAGGACTGCATCCTCGTCTGCGGCTCGCTGTTTCTGACGGGCGAAGCCGAGAAGATCCTGCGCGGCCGACCCAAAACGACAGATTAAAACCGAATAATTTGCTAAAATAAGCCTGTACCATCAAACGGTACAGGCTTTTTCTGTTTCGAGGTGAAAAATATGCTTGATATTACCCAGACCGAGGCCGACCGCACGCTGACCGTCCGCTACACCGGGGAGCTCGACCAGCACACCGCCCGGCAGACCATAGAGCGCAGCGAGGATCTGCTCGTTCTCTATCCCTGCGACCGTCTTGTGCTCGATCTGTCCGGCCTGACATTCATGGACAGCTCAGGGCTTGCGGTCGTGCTGCATCTGCACCGCACCTGCGCGCGCTGCGGCTGTGATTTCCATGTGCGCGGCACGCCGCCGCAGCCCATGCGCGTGTTTGACGCCGCCGGTCTGCCGCAGGTCATCGTATTTGAAAGGAGGGACTGATATTGCGGATAGTCATCAACAAAATGAGCATCAAATTCGAAAGCCGCTCGGTCAACGAAGCATTCGCGCGGCAGGCGGTCGGTGCGTTCGCCTCGCAGCTCGACCCGACCATGGAGGAACTGGGCGACATAAAGACCGTTGTTTCCGAGGCGGTCACGAACGCGATCGTACATGGCTATGCAGGCAGGAGCGGCTTTATCACGGTCGCGGTGCGCCTGTTTGAGGGGCGTGCGCTGGAGATCAAGATCAAGGACACCGGCTGCGGCATTGAAAACGTGGAGCAGGCGAGAAAGCCGATGTTCACCACCGGCGACGACTCGCGCAGCGGCATGGGCTTCACCATCATGGAGAGCTTTACCGACCGTCTCCGCGTGCGCTCTGCGCCGGGGCGCGGCACGGTCGTGACCATGACCAAGGTGCTGCAGGAGAGAAAAACTTGACCGAGCGTATGACGGCGCTGCTGCGCCGGGCATCCGGCGGCGACCGCGAGGCGGAGGCTGCGCTCATCGAGGAAAACAGCGGTCTCATCCACACCATCGCGCGGCGGTATTACGGGCGCGGCGTGGAGCCGGACGACCTGTATCAGCTCGCCTGCGTCGGCTTCATCAAGGCGGTGCGCGGCTTTGATCCTGCGCTCGGAAACGAATTCTCGACCTATGCCGTGCCCAAGATCGCCGGAGAGATCCGCCGCTTTCTGCGCGACGACGGCGCGGTCAAGGTCAGCCGTGCGGTCAAGGAACGGGCAGTGCGCGTGCGCCGGGTGCAGAGCGAGCTGGAAAGCCGTCTCGGCCGTTCTCCGAGCGTCAGCGAGCTCGCCGATGCCTGTTCGCTCACGCCGGAGGAGGTCGCCGCCTGCGAGCAGGCCGATGTATCGGTGGATTCGCTCGAACGGGAGCTCTCGGGCGGCGGACGGCTCGGAGATCTTGTAGGCGATGAAGGCATGGAGGACCGTACCTGCCTGTATCTTTCCCTCGAGGGCGCGCTGCAAAGCCTGCCTGAGCGAGAGCGGCAGGTGATCGCGCTGCGCTTTGCGCGCGACATGACCCAGCAGCAGGTCAGCCGCATCATCGGCGTGTCGCAGGTACAGGTCAGCCGAATCGAAAAACGTGCACTTGCCACGCTGCGCGAAAAGCTGTGCGAAACATAGAGAAACCGCCCCGGAACGCTTAGAGCAGCCGTTCCGGGGCGGTATTGTTTTAGAGCACCTGCATGAACAGGCTTGCACTCTTCGCCATGAGGCGCTTGGTGCCCTTTTTATCAAAGGCAATTTCCAGCAGCGCGTCGCCGCCCATCGGCTTGACGGAGACGATCATGCCGTCTCCGAACGCACGGTGACGGACGTGGTCTCCGGCCGCGTAATTCGGCAGGGGAACGGACGGCTTTGCCGGCGTGACCGTTGCGCTTGGCTTGGCCGCTCCGGCGGAGACATAGCGCGCGCGCGTGACCTGCGGACGGTCAAGCGTCGGGTCGGGCGCAGTCGCGGCAGAGAAGCGGCGGCTCTCGACGATATTGCTGTCAAGCAGCTCCTCCGGCATTTCGTCGATGAAGCGCGAGGGGTGAGCGTACTGCGTGCGGCCGTACAGCAGACGGCGCTCGGCGCAGGTGAGGTACAGCTGTTCCTTGGCGCGCGTCACGGCGACATAGCACAGGCGGCGCTCCTCCTCCATGTCCTCCTCCTTTTCCATCGCGCGGAAGCCGGGGAACAGACCGTCCTCCATGCCTGCGAGAAACACGACCGGGAATTCCAGACCCTTTGCCGCGTGCATCGTCATCATGACGACCGCGTCCTCGTCCTCGCCCGACTGGTCGGCGTCAGTGTAGAGCGCCATGTTTTCGAGGAAGTCGCCGAGTGATGGGTTTTCGTTCTTTTCCTCGTAGTCGACGATATAGGACTTGAGCTCTTCAATGTGCTCGATGCGGCTTTCCTCCTCGGCGCCGCCCTTGAGCTGAAGCGCGCGGATATAGCCGCTCTTGTCGAGCAGCTCGTCGTACAGCTCGGAGAGCGAAACGAACTCACGCAGCTTGCGCAGATTTTCAATCATCTCACCGAATTTCTCCATCGCCGCCGCGCCGCGCGACAGGGCAGGGTACTCGGAGGCGTGGCACACGACATCGTAGAGCGTGACGCCGTTCTCGACCGCGGCCTGCATCGCTGTTTCGACCGATTTATCGCCGATCTTGCGCGCCGGAACATTGATAATGCGGCGCAGGCGCAGCTCATCCGCCGGATTTTCGATCATCCAGAGATAAGCGAACATATCCTTGATCTCGGCACGGGAGAAGAAGTCGCGGCCCTTGTAGACGCGGTACGGCACGCCCGCTCGGATAAAGGCGGCGGCGATGTTGTCCGAGAGGACGTTGTTGCGGTAGAGCACCGCAAAATCATCCCAGCGGCGGCCCTGCTCGACGCCCTCGCGGATGGTGTCCGCGATATAGGCCGCCTCGCCCTCCTGACTGTCCGAGCGGTGCAGCTTGATCTTTGCGCCATCGCCGTGGTCGGTCCAGAGCTCCTTGCCCTTGCGGCCGACGTTGTTGCGGATGACCTCGTTCGCGGCATTCAGAATGTTGCCGGTCGAGCGGTAGTTCTGTTCCAGACGGATGGTTTTCGCGTCCTTGAACTGCTTTTCGAATTCGAGGATGTTCGTGATGGTCGCGCCGCGGAACTTGTAGATACTCTGGTCGTCATCACCGACAACGCAGATATTTTCGTAGTATCCGGCGAGCAGGCTGGTCAGCACGTACTGCGCGTAGTTCGTGTCCTGATACTCATCTACGAGCACATAGCGGAACTTGTGCTGATAATACTCGAGCACCTCCGGATTGTTCTGGAGCAACAGCACGGTTTTCATGATGATGTCATCAAAATCGAGAGCGCACGCCTTTTTCATTTCCTTTTCGTACTGGCCGTAAATATCCGAGACCTTTTCACGGAAGTAGTCACCGGCAGCATCGGCGGCAAACTGCTTTGGCGTCATGAGCTTATCCTTCGCGCGGCTGATCATGCCCATCACCGTGCGCGGATCGAACGTCTTGGGATCGAGGTTCAGCTTTTTCATCACGTTCGTGATGACGCGCTTTTTGTCGTCCTCGTCGTAAATGGTAAACGCGCTCTCGAAGCCCAGCAGGTCGACATGCTTTCTCAGGATGCGCAGGCAGGCGGTATGAAAGGTGTACGCCCAGACCGCGCTTGCGGCCTCCTCGTCGCCGAGCGCGAGCTCCAGACGTTCACGCAGCTCACGGGCGGCCTTGTTGGTGAAGGTGATGGCGATGACCTCCCACGGCTTTGCCGGGCGCACTGCACACAGGTGCTCGGCGCGCGCACGGTTCTCCGGCTTCGGGTCGTTGAGGTATTCCGCGAGAAACAGCAGATCGTCATCCGTCGCCCATTCCGGGGCGAACGGGTCGGTGCGTCCCTGTCCGAACCGCAGCAGGTTGATGATGCGGTTGATGAGCACGGTGGTCTTGCCGCTGCCTGCGCCTGCAAGGATGAGCAGGGGGCCATCGGTCTGGAAAACCGCTTCGCGCTGCTTGTCGTTGAGCTTTTCAAAGCGCTGCTCGATGATCGCCTGTCGAACTGAAGCGTATTTCATATCAAATTTGGTCGGTTCCATATATGTCCTCGTTTCGTCATGAAGATATACAAGATCAGCAGCCGCTTTATCTCGGCGGCCATACCTTATCAGTATATCACAGACGAAGAGAGAAAACAAATGTTCTTTGAGACTGTCGAAAAACTGCGTTTTTCCGACAATCTGTGTTCTGACTTCGCAGAACACGAGTCGTCCGAAAGTT
>CAVIRF010000019.1:0-24412 GCA_963645185.1 Coprococcus eutactus
CGAGGATACCGGCTGCAAGCTGTGCCAGACCACCGTTCTGGGCACCATCAACCACATGATCGACGACAACGCGATCGTATGTGCAGCAGCAGGCTCTCTGCCGGGCGACATGCAGGGTCTGTGGCGCGCTCGCAAGGAGAACACCTACCACATGGAGTACGGCTACTCCTGCATGGGCTATGAGGTTGCATCCGCTCTGGGCGCTAAGATTGCTTGCCCGGATCAGGAAGTTTACGCTATGTGCGGCGACGGCTCCTTCGACATGCTCCACTCTGAGCTGATCACCTCTGTTCAGATGGGTCACAAGATCAACGTCATGCTGTTCGATAACGCTTCCTTCGGCTGCATCAACAACCTTGAGGTTTCCAACGGCAACGCTTCCATCTGCACCGAGAAGAACATGCTCGAGCCGGGCGTTACCAACGGCGTTCACAAGGGCAAGGTAATCCAGGTAGATTACGCTGCAATCGGCGCTGCTTACGGCTGCAAGACCTACGCCGTCAAGACCCTTGACGAGCTGAAGGCTGCAATCGAGGACTCCAAGAAGCAGACCGTTTCCACCCTGATCGACATGAAGGTTATGCCGAAGACCATGTCCGCTGGCTATGAGGCTTGGTGGCGTGTAGGCGTAGCTGAGGTTTCTAAGAAGCCGGAAGTTCAGGCTGCTCGCAAGCGCATCGAGGATCACCTGTACGAGTCCCGCCACTATTAATAGCGCGCGATAAACTCGCAAATAGGATAACGAAAGCTCCCGGTCGAAAGGTCGGGAGCTTTTTTTAATTGTTTGCAAAGCAAACAAAAAAACCGAGGACATGCGCCTCGGTTTTTTTACTTCTGGAGGGAGAAAGTTTCCGCATGGGAACTTTCGGACGACCCGTGTTCTGCGAAGTCAGAACACAGATTGTCGGCGAAACGTCAGTTTCGCGACAGTCTCAGAGCATCTGGAGCAGCTCGATCTGCTCGCCGGACGGACCGGTGAAGAACCAGTTCTGCAGGCCGCCGAAGGTGTTCGGCAGGACCTTCTTCTCCGGTGCGGTGAAGCTAATGACGCCGGCCGCCTTGAGGTCGGCAGCGGTCTTGTCGAGGTCGTCAACGTAAACGGCAAAGTGCGGAATGCTGCCCTCGCCGGACGGTACGAGCGTACCAACGGGCGGCTCGATCAGCTCGAGCAGGAAGCCGCCGAACTCAACGAGCGCGAGCTTCTTCTCGCCGTCCGGGGTCTGTACGCTGTCGCGCTTGTAAACGCTGCCGCCGATGTTCTCATAGAATGCGATGCTCTGCTCCATATCCGCCGTATAAATGGCGATATGGCCCAGGCCCTTATAATGTTCCTTCATAGTTATCCTCCTTGCTGTGAGGCTGTACGCGCCTCTATGTAAAGCATAGCATCTCGCGTCCCGTTTGTACAGAGGAAACCGAAGAAAACCTCGTTTTTTCTCAGAGCAGCAAGTCCCCTTCCCGATACCAAGGCATTCGCGCGGCAGCGCGCATAAAATAGAAACTGCTGCGCAGTTTCATAAAAAGTCAGGGCGTGTATCTGACTTTTTATCCCTCAAGAGGGAGAAAGTTTCTGCATATGAACTTTCGTACGACCCGTGTTCTGCGAAGCCAGAACACACCTGCCGGCGGAACTGTAGTTCCGCGGCAAGTCAAAAAAAGAGGACCGCCGAAGCGGTCCCCTTTGAAGGTCAGTCGATATTGACTTATCAGTCCTGTACGGTGGTAACAACCGAAGCGTTGGACTGGTTCTCGAGGTAGGTCTGGTAAGTAGTCTTGTCGCTCTTGCCGAAGCCAAGGGGAGAGAATACTACGTAAGCCAGGCACATGATGATCAGGGTTACGGTAGCCCAGATCTTGCCGTTGTGCCACGGGGTCAGATCTACAGCGCCTACGTCCTTCAGCTCGAAGTCCTTCTCGCGCGGATGCTTCTTGACGATGACCCACATCAGGATCATGTCGAATACGAACAGGATTGCGGTGAAGTACAGGTAGTGGATGTTGTTCAGGAACGGAATTACGTTACGCAGACCGAACTGAAGAATGAAGTACAGAACAACGTGTACCGGGATAACGATCTTTGCAGCGATGGCCGGAACCTTCTTCCAGAAGAAGCCGCACAGCAGGCAAACGAAGATCGGAGTGTTGAATGCAGCGAAAGCAGAGTTTACGAAGCTCGTGATGCCGCCCATGTAGAGCATGAACGGGGACATGATGGTGGAAACTACTGCAACGACAGTACCGAAGTTCTGGCCGATCTTAACCATGCGCGCGTCAGACGCGGTCGGGTTGAAGAGCGGACGGTGAATATCGAGTGCGTAAATGGTGGATGCGGAGTTCAGCACCGAGTTGAACGAGGACAGGATCGCACCGAACATAACAGCTGCGAAGAAGCCCAGGATCGGCTTCGGCATAACCTCTGCAACCAGCATCGGGTAAGCGGAGTCACCGGAACCCCAGTCCATGCCCGGGTAAGCGAGAGCGCAGATAACGCCCGGAACAACGATGATGAGCGGAGTCATGATCTTGAGGAAGCCTGCGAATACGGCGCCCTTCTGCGCTTCCTTCAGGTTCTTAGCACCGAAGGTACGCTGAATGATGGACTGGTTGGTTGCCCAGTAGTACATGTTGTTGACCAGCAGGCCGGTGAACAACAGCGGCCACGGGAGCCACGGCTCCGGGCTGTTGACCTCGTTGATCGCATTCAGGTAAGACGGGTCGGTGTGCAGGAACTTGTCGAAGCCGTCTACGAAGGAGCCGTCGCCGCCGAGCTGGCCGGACAGGAACATCATGCCGAATACCGGAACGAGCAGGCCGCCGACGATCAGGCCGAGGCCGTTGATGGAGTCGGACAGTGCGATCGCCTTCAGGCCGCCGAAGATCGCGTAGATAGAACCTACGATAGCGGTTGCAACACAGACGATAGCGATCGCTGCGAACTTGGAGATGCCAAACACCTGGTCAATGCCGAAGATGTTAACGAATACCTGTGCGCCAGCGTACAGGATGTTCGGCAGCATGATTACGACATAGCTGAGCAGAACGATGATGGATACCAGACGACGGGTGCCCTCGTCATAGCGCTGCTCGAAGAACTGTGGTACGGTGGTCAGACCGGTCTTGAGGTACTTCGGCATGAGTACGAATGCCAGGATAACCAGAGCGATCGCAGAGGTTACCTCCCAGCCCATCGTGGACATGCCTACGCGGACAGCCTGGCCGTTGTTGCCGACGAGCTGCTCTGCGGAAAGGTTGGTCATCAGCAGAGAACCGGCGATGACCGGGCCGGTCAGGCTGCGGCCGCCAAGATAGTAGCCGTCCTGCGTGTCGAGGTTGTCACCACGGGTTTTCCACCACGAGATGAGTGCGACGAGTGCCGTGAACGCCACAAAGGTGATCGCGGTAAACGCCATGGAGTTTACGAAGTTCATCCTTTTCTCCCCTTCAGGTAAAAATTGTTTCGCGCGAAAAAGCGGCTTCCCTCTTACCATTTTTCGCATTTACTTAAACAGAACTTTATTTCCCTGCGTGTACGCGCACGCAGCGCCTTAAAAAAAGGATCGTCGATTTTTTGTCGATGATCGCTGCGCTCGAGAAATACCGTTCTCGTTTTCCGTCAATCATTTTAACACTATATCTACATTTAGGCAAAGATTTTTTTCATTTTTCGATATACTTTGGTGACTTGCACATAAACCGCGAGCTGTTTTTGTGTATTTCGACGTTGGTTGTTATGTTTTTCACAAAGATAGCTTTCTCTTTTTATCACTTTCATCTGAAAAACTCTGAAATTTCACACTGTAATACAAAAACTGGATGCCTTCCTTTTCATGGGAAAGCATCCAGTTTCAGTGACGCAAACGTATGCGTATTTTACGGCAGATACCACTCCGGGATTCGCTTTTTCGAGTCAAAAATCTGGGCGTACTGCGCGGCGCGGTAGCCGGTCAGTTCGTCGCATTCGGACAGGGTTTCGTCGTCGTGCCACGAGCCGTCCGCGAGGTAATAGCCGTAGCTGTTGATGCGCGGAACGCTCTGCTGCGTCGCAAGGCGCAGCTGGTCAAAGCCCGAGGTCGAGCAGCCCAGTGCGTCGAGCGCGAACGCAGACAGGTAGTTTGCGCTGATTTCCACGCCGGTCTGGGCCTCAATGTCGTAATTTGCCCAGATGAAGAACGGCGTGATGAGCTTAGTCTGCTTCTGCTCGCGCGAGCGCTCGGCATCCGTATTGCCGTACAGCTCGTCGTAGAACGCCGACGGAACGTTCGGCTGATGGTCGCCGAAGAAAATGATCGCGGTGTCCTCGGAAACCTTTGCGAAATAGTTGATGAGCTCCTGCACGGCGTCGTCCGAGCAGCGCACGAGAGAAAGGTAGGTGTCGACCTGCTGGTACTTGCCTTCGTACTCGCCGGTCAGGTGGATCTTCTCCTCAAAGGCCGGATAACCCTCGCGCTCGTAGCCGCCGTGGTTCTGCATGGTGACGTCGAACAGGAAGAACGGCTGTCCCTCCGGCTTGTTCTCGTACAGCTCGATGATCTTCTTGTAGCTTGCGCTGTCGCTGATGCGGCCGCGGACGCGCTCCGCGTCGCTCGAAAAGCTGTCCTCATAATACTGCTCGTCGAAGCCGAACGACTGATAGACCTGCGGACGGTTCCACGAGGTGGACAGATACGGGTGCATCGCGACCGTCTGGTAGTTCTGCGCCTCCAGATTGCCGACAAGGCTCGGCATCTCGCTCTTGACGTACATCTGATACGGCGAGCAGCCGAACGGCAGGAACGCCATGGTATCGCCGGCAAGGAACTCAAACTCGGTGTTTGCCGTGCCGCCGCCGAAGGTCGAAACGAGCAGATTGCCCGTGATGGTGTTCTTCTGCCCCTTCTGCATGCTGTGGATAAAGGGCATGTAATCCTCGTTCGTCTCGAAATCGCCCACGATGCCGAGGTCGGAGAACGACTCGTTCATGATGACAATGATGTTGGGCGTTTTCGTTCCCTGCTCGCTCTTATAGTCCTCCGCAAGCGTTTGCAGCTCGTCTGCGCTGTACCCTTCCGGTGCGCGGACAATGGACCTTCCTGCACAGCGCAGGAAGTAATAGAACTCGCTGTAGGAGCGGCTCGACGCCCAGAAATTGATGCCTGTACCGGTGATGCCGAGGCCGTAGTGCACGACAAATGCCGCGAGCGCGACGACGATGAGCGAGCAGCCGCGGCGCACATACCAGCGCTCAAACAGCTTCCAGCGGCGCTGCATCAGGCAGACGAGCACACAGTACAGCACCGCCGCGCTCACGCCGCGCAGCACGGACAGCTCGACCGGCGCAGAATAGCCCTGCGCGACGTTGGCCGCCGTGCCGATAGAGAACACGTCGCTCAGCATGACCGGCGTGCCGCGGAACAGCATGACGTAGTGGTCGATGAGGCCGTGCAGCAGGCTGATGCCCATGCCGACACAGACTGCGAGCCGTCCGCGCGCGGTGATGAGGTAGGCGGCCGCATACAGGCCGATATAGCACAGCCATCCCTGCCAGAACGACTGTTCCAGACCCACGCTGCCGCCCTTTACCATATACTCGACCACAACGAGGCTGACCGCCGACGCGCCGCCAATCAGCAGCAGATCATGCAGCAGCGCGAGCGGTGCCGGCGCCTTCTTCCACGGCCGCAGCACGGCCGGCAGGACCACCGCGACCGCGAGCAGCTTAGACGTCTTGTCGAGGTAGGCGAGCGAGCCCTTGTGCAGGAGCGGCCAGAAGGACGCGACGAACAGCGCGATCAGCAGAATATTCGCCACGGCCAGTACGGCGCTCCAGCGCTCCTCCCCCTTTTCCTTTTTCAGTTCATGTTTTCCCACAAATTGCCCTCTTTCTGTCGGATAAAAGCAAAGCCGCCGTGTTTTCGGGCACAGCGGCTTTTTCGGTTAAGCGTTAAGCCTGCGGCTCTTCCTCGACACGGGTGACCGCGATCGAGAGGTCGTCAAGCTGCTTGTCGTCTACGACATCCGGGCAGTTCATCATGAGGTCAGATGCGTTCTGAACCTTCGGGAAGGCGATGACGTCGCGGATGGAGTCCAGACCGGCCAGTAGCATGCATAGACGGTCAAGACCGTAAGCCAGACCGCCGTGCGGAGGTGCGCCGTAAGAGAACGCGGTGATGAGGTGGCCGAACTGCTCCTTTGCCTTCTCCTCGGTGAAGCCGAGCGCCTCGAACATCTTGGTCTGGAGCTCAGGATCATGGATACGGATGGAACCGCCGCCCAGCTCGCAGCCGTTCAGGATGATGTCGTATGCCTTTGCGCGGACCTTTGCCGGGTCGGTGTCGAGCAGCGGAATATCCTCATCCATCGGCGCGGTGAACGGATGGTGCATCGCAACGAGGCGGTTCTCCTCCTCGCTGTACTCGAACTGCGGGAACTCGGTGACCCACAGAAGCTTGAAGTCGTCCTTCTTCGCGAGGCCCAGACGCTTTGCCAGCTCGCAGCGCAGCGCACCCAGAGCGACGGCAGCAGTCTGCCAGTTTGCGTCAGCAACAACGAACAGCAGGTCGTTCTCCTTTGCGCCTGCGCGCTCCTTGATCGCTTCGATCTCGTCCTCGGACAGGAACTTCGCGAAGGAAGAGGTCATCTTGCCGTCCTCGGCGATCTTCATCCATGCGAGTCCCTTTGCGCGGTAGGTCTTGACGAACTCGCCGAGCTTGTCGATCTCCTTGCGTGGGAACTTGTCTGCATAGCCGTTCACGTTGATAAGACGAACAGTACCACCGTTCTCAACGGTGTCCTTGAACACCTTGAACGAGCAGTCCTTTGCAATATCGGAAATATCCTTAATTTCAAAGCCGAAGCGAACATCCGGCTTATCCGAGCCGTACTTGTCCATTGCGTCCTGCCAGGTCATGCGCGGCAGCGGAAGCTGAATATCAACATCCAGAACCTCCTTGAACACGCGCTGGAGGAAGCCCTCGTTGACCGCGATAACGTCGTCCTGCTCTACGAAGGACATCTCAAGGTCGATCTGGGTGAACTCCGGCTGACGGTCGGCGCGCAGGTCCTCGTCGCGGAAGCAGCGAGTGATCTGGATGTAGCGATCCATGCCGGAGAGCATGAGCAACTGCTTGTACTGCTGCGGAGACTGCGGCAGCGCATAGAACTTGCCCGGGTGTACACGGGACGGTACGAGGTAATCGCGCGCGCCCTCAGGGGTGGACTTGGTGAGCATCGGGGTCTCGATCTCGAGGAAGCCGTGCTCATCGAAGTAGTTGCGCGCGACCTGCGTTACGCGGTGGCGCAGCATGAGGTTGCGCTGCATGGACGGGCGGCGCAGGTCAAGGTAGCGGTACTTCAGACGGATCTGGTCGCCAACTTCCTTGTTGTCGTCGATCTCGAACGGGGTGGTCTCCGCCTTGGACAGGATGCGGATGTCCTCTGCGATGATCTCGACCTCGCCGGTCGGCATCTTCTTGTTGACAGCAGCCGCGTCACGGGCGACGAGCTTGCCCTTTACCGCAACGACGAACTCAGTGCGGCAGGTGAAAGCGATGTCGAACAGGTCAGCATTGACCGACTTGTCGAAGGTGCACTGAACGATGCCAGCGCGGTCGCGCAGCAGCAGGAACAGTACGCCGCCGTTGTCGCGCACGCGGTCGACCCAGCCGTTAACAGTAACGGTCTGGCCTGCGTGCTCCAGGCGAAGGTCGCCGCACATGTGCGTGCGCTTCATGCCTGCAATAGATGTGTTATTCATGTTATATCAATCCTTATTACTAAGATTATTTGATGATGTGAAATACGCTTACTCCGCATCTTTGTTCTTCATCGCCGGGCGAACGTGCTCGATATAGCCGACGATGACCATAATCGCGAACAGAATGATGGCAGCGAGGGAGATCAGGAACATAACGGAAGCATTTATGCTAAGCGACACAGAAAGCGCCAGAATAGACGCAATGATGCCCAGCATGCCGGTTATCATTAAAATGCCGCCGTAAACGAGCTGTTTCATGAGCAATCCCTCCATATTCTATTGAAAATCCTGCGTGTCTTTATCGAAACGACAATTTTATTTGTCGCAGATGACCTTGCCCTCGTTCTTCTTCGCGAGGCCCTCGCGGATGAGGCTGACCGCCTCGTCGAGGGACACCTTGACCTGCTCGCCGGACTCCATGTCCTTGACAGCGACAACGCCAGCGTTAATTTCGTCCTCGCCGAGGAAGATAACGAACGGGATGCCGAGCTTGTCCGCGTAGCCGATCTTGTGCTTGAACTTCTTCTGCTCGCCGTACAGCTGGGTGCGGATGCCGGAGGCACGCAGTGCGGTCGCGGTCTCGATGGCAGCGCCCATGTCGTCGGTCATCGGCAGGATGAGAACATCAGCCGGAGCCTTGTTCATCTGGTCGTTCAGATAGCCCTGCTCGCCGAGCACGTAGAACAGACGGGTCAGGCCGATGGAAATGCCCACGCCCGGCAGCTGCTTGTCGGTGTAGTACTCGGCAAGGTTGTCGTAGCGGCCGCCCGAGCAGATGGAGCCGATCTCCGGATGGTCGAGCATCGCGGTCTCGTAAACGGTGCCGGTGTAGTAGTCCAGACCGCGCGCGATGGTCAGGTCAATTTCAAAGTGGTCCGCCGGAACGCCGAAGGCGGTCATGTAGTTCGCAACCGTCTTGAGCTCCTCCGCGCCGAGGTCGAATACCTCGTTCTTGCCCTTGTAGCTGTCGAGCGCCGCGAGGATGCCCTCGGTGCCGCCCGGCGTCTCAATGAACTTCAGCAGCTCGTCCGCGGTCGCCGCCTCGACGCCGAAGTCCTCGACGAGGATAGTCTTGACCTTGTCCGCGCCGATCTTCTCGAGCTTGTCGATGGTGCGCATGACGTCGCCTGCCTTCTCGGTCAGTCCGAGGATGGCAAAGAAGCCGTTGAGCACCTTGCGGTTGTTGATGCGGATCTTGAAGCGCTCGAGACCGAGCGAGGTGAACGTCTTGTAGATGATGCTCGGTACCTCGGCCTCGTTGATGATGTCGAGCTTGCCGTCGCCGATGACATCGATGTCAGCCTGATAGAACTCGCGGAAACGGCCGCGCTGCGCGCGCTCGCCGCGGTATACCTTGCCGATCTGGAAGCGGCGGAACGGGAAGGTTAGCTCGCCGTAGTGCTGCGCGACGTACTTCGCGAGCGGTACGGTGAGGTCAAAGCGCAGGGACAGGTCGCTGTCGCCCTTGGTGAAGCGGTAGATCTGCTTTTCGGTCTCGCCGCCGCCCTTGGCGAGCAGCACCTCGGAGGACTCGATGAGCGGTGTATCGAGCGGATAGAAGCCGTACAGCGCGTAGGTCTCGCGCAGCACCTGCATGATGCGCTCCATCTGTACCTGCGGCGCAGGCAGCAGCTCCATAAAGCCGGACAGAGTTCTGGGTTTCACTTTTTCCATGTTTCAATTCTCCTCAAGACAGACGGAATGCACCGAACGGGTAATTTTCCCATCCGGTGCAGCGTTCTGTCGTTTTTATTTTCTGTTCTTCGGGTTGACGATATTGCGCCAGTCCAGATCGCCGCGGTCAAGACCGAGGATGAGCATTTCAGCCGTTGCCGAGTTGGTAGCGATCGGGATGTTGTGCATGTCGCACAGTCGTGCGATCGCGTGGACGTCCGGCTCGTACTGCGAGTTGGACATCGGATCGCGGAAAAACAGCACAAGGTCGATCTCGTTGTAGGCAACGCGCGCGGAGATCTGCTCCTCGCCGCCCTGCATGCCTGCCAGACACTTGTCGATCTTGAGGCCGGTCGCCTCTTCGACAAATTTACCGGTCGTACCGGTCGCGCAGATGTTATGCTTTGCCAGAATGCCGCAGTATGCCATGCAGAACTGTACCATCAGCTCTTTCTTGCGGTCATGTGCGATCAGTGCTATGTTCATTTCCAAACGTCCCCTTCCTTATCCCGATGATTGGCTTGTGTCAACGTCAGATTTGTCTTTCTGTGACGGGATCTTGCTATATTTTCATCAGCGGCACGCGCTCTCCGTCCAGACGGCGCGCGATGTTCTGATAGGCACGCGCAGCACCGTGCTTTTTGGCGGCGATGATGCTCGTTCCGCTGTTGCCGCAGGCGATCAGATCCTCATCCTCGGGCACGATGCCGAGCAGCGGAAGTCCTGCCTCGTCCATCGCGTCGTCGATGTTGCCCGACCGGCCGCGGCTGATGAGCCTCGGACGCACGCGGTTGAGCACCATGCGGATGCGCTGGATGCAGTATTCCTGCTCGATGGTACGGGCGCAGCGCTCCGCGCCGCGCACACAGGCGCGGTCGGTCGCGGTGACGATGATGGCCTGCGTGGCGATGTGCGCCAGAAAGGACATCTCCGCCGGAAGTCCCGCCGGACCGTCGATGATGAGATAGCCAAATCCGTCCTGCTCCGCCTGCTTTGCGAGCTGGTCCATGCCGCGCTCGCTCAGAGCAGGCAGCCTGACCGGCGCGGTCAGCAGGTACAGCGTCTCGTACACGGGATGGCGCGCCATGGCGTCAGTCAGCTGCACCATGCCGCTCGCCACGTCGGCAAACGAGTAGACCACCCGGTCCGACATGCCCAGTACGATATCCAGATTTCGAAGGCCGCAGTCGCCGTCGACGACGAGGACCCGATGCCCGTTTGCGGCGAGCGCCGCGCCGACGCCGGCGGTAAGAGAGGTTTTTCCTGTTCCGCCCTTACCGGACGCCACCAGAATTACCTTTAACATACAGCCTCCGAAAGTGAGCCTGCCCGAATGGTTTTTCCGTGCAGACCGTGTAAGTTCTATTTGGTTCCATTATAAACTAACGCCATGAATTTGACAAGCGGTCCGGCAAACTTTTTCTGCTGCGTGCGCGGACACTCAGAAAAAACTTATCGTAAAAGCGTGTTTTCCGTCGGTACAGCGTCAACATTTTCCACATCGTCCGCCGTGAAGAACTCGTCGAGCATGTCGCGGACGACCGGCGCGACGTATGCGCCGTGACCGGCGCCCTCGCCGACGACGCAGATGACGATCTGAGGGTCGTCGAACGGCGCGAACGCGATGAACAGACCGTTGTCGAAGGCTTCGCCGTTCTCGTAGGTCTCGGCCGTGCCGGTCTTGCCGCCGACCTTGATGGGATAGTCCGCGAACACGCTGCCGGCGGTGCCGCCCTCGTCCGTAACCTCGCTCATGCCCTGCATGACAAGGCGGCGCGTCTCGTCCGAGATCTCGATCTTTTCCTTGACGACCGGTGTCTCACTCTCGACCACGCTCGAAAAATCGTAGCTCTTGATGTTGCGCACGAGCGTCGGCTGATAGAGCGTGCCGCCGTTGACAACGGCGGAGATATAGTTTGCGAGCTGAAGCGGCGTGAAGCCGTTGTCCGACTGGCCGATGGCCGCGATAACGTCGTCGCCGCCCTGCCAGCCGCGCGTGGAGGGATCGGCTTTTTTCATCTCCTCACGATAAGTCGGGCCTGCGGCGTGGCCGGAGCGCTCGCCGATGCCGATGCCGGTGACGACGCCGAGGCCGAACCGCTCGGACCATTTTTCCAGATGCGCGCCAGTCAGCTTCTGACCGACGGTGTAGAAGAACGTGTTGCACGAATACTTGAGCGCGCCCGTGACGTCGAGCGTCATCGGCGTGTCGTGGTTCTTACAGGTGAATTTCTGTCCGCCGTACTCGAAAACGCCCGTGCAGGTGATCTGCGTGTTCGCGTCGATGATGCCCTCCTCAAGGCCTGCGATAGCGGACAGCACCTTGAAGGTCGAGCCGGGCGGATACACGCCGCTCGTGACGCGGTTCACCTCGGGGTGACGGCTGTCGTTCGCGCGGTCCTCGGCCGCGGCGGTCGAGTTGTAGTCCGCAAGGCTGTACGTCGGGTAGGACGCCATCGCGAGCACCTCGCCCGTGTTCGGGTCGAGCGCGACCGCCGCGCCGCCTCTGCCGTTCCCGGCAAGGTTTTCCGCGAGCGAGCGCTCCGCGACCTCCTGAAGATCGAGGTCGATGGTCGTCACGACGTTATCACCCGGGTGCGGCGCCGAGGTGGACTGCTCCGCGACCTCGTTTCCGCCGAGGTCGGTCTCCACCGTGCGCGAGCCGGACGAGCCGTGCAGATAGCTCTCGAGCGCTTTTTCCAGACCGGTCTTGCCGACGACCGAGGTCATCTGGTAACCGGCAAGGTCCTTGTAGGTGTCCTTCCACTCGGTCGCGTCCACGACGCCCACCGTTCCGAGCACATGCGCGGCGGCGGTCGTGTCGTACTGACGCACGGCCTCGCTCTGCACCTCAACGCCCGGATAGTCCTCGTGATGCTCCTTGATATAGGCGATGAGGTCCATCGAAACGTCGTCCGCGAGCGTGAACGTGATGGTCTTGCTGAAGCCGACCTGCCGCATGCTGTAGTACACGCCGACGAGCGTGCGCACATCGTCCTGCGGCAGATTTGCTGCCATGCCGAGCTTTTCGGTCATATATTTGCCCATCGCCGTGACAAATTCGGTCGGCGTGACGAGCTGGGTCGCGTCGATCTGCTTTGTCTGGTCGATGGCGTTCCCGTCCGCGTCGTACTCCACCGGCGCTTCCTTCGCCTGCTGCACGGCGGTCTGCACTGCCGTCAGGCCCAGCGTCTCGCAGCTGTCCTTGATGTAGGAGGACAGCGTGGACATGCTGCTGCTCCCTGCCTCGGCGGTGTAGGTGTAGGGCGCGGAGGCCGAGATCGGCAGCATATCGTTCAGAAGCGCACGCGCCTCCTCGGCTTCCTCCTCCGTTTCGTCCGTATATTCATCCTGCGCAGGCTCCGTCTGCTTTTTCGCAGCCGCGAGCGTTTTGCTCATGTCGCCCGTCACATTCAATCCCTGTGCGTCCGCCTGCACGCGCTGCGAAAGGTCGAGCAGTTTGTCGAATTTGTCCTCTTTATTCTCCCAGAAGTCGGAATACAGCAGGACAAGCGAAAAGCCGGTCTTGTTCGAGACCATCGGGCGGCCGTAGCGGTCAAGGATCTCGCCGCGCGCGGCGGAGACCGTCGAGGTCGTCGTCAGGAACTGCGCGGAGCGCTCCAGATATTCCTGTCCGTGCACGAGCTGGAGGTCGACCAGACGGCTGCCTGCCAGCCCTGCGCACAGCAACAGCATGACGAGCAGCGCCGCGAGCCGGTGCAGCAGTTGTTGTTTATTTTCCATGGGGTCGCTCCTTTATATCCACCGGTCGTCCCGCGAGAACGCGCGGCTGATGCGGCGCATGGGCAGATAGACGATAAAGCACAGCACGCACGCGACGAGCGTTCCGCCGACCGTCTGATGCAGCACGAGCAGAAAGGACGCGCCCGCTCGCATGAGCTGCACGAAGTAGCGCAGCATGCCGAGCAGCAGCATTTCGAAGGCGTTCATGAGCACCATGGAGAGAAAGCCGCCTGCGAGCGCAGTCTGGCTGAACAGGCCGCCGAGCAGACCGTACAGCATGAAATAGATCGGGTAGATGCCGTCCATGCCGACCAGACCGACGTCATACAGCACCCCGGCGAGCAGACCCACGACCGCGCCCTCGACCGGACCGTCGAGCAGGGCCGCCGCCGTCACGACCGCAGGCAGCAGGTCGACATGATAGCCGAACAGCGGATGCGCGCCGAATACGCTCGTCTGAATGACGTAGACGAGGACGGTCACAAGAGCGTACAGCAGCATTTTCGGGATAGAAATCAGTTCTCTCTGCATGGTATCACTCCGTTGTATCGGTGAAATCGGTGATGATGGAAACGCTCGAAACGTTCGAGACGTTGACGAACGGCCGCAGCACCGCATAATACGAAATGCCGGTCTCCTCAGGCTGCACGCTCTCGACCGTGCCGATCATGATACCCTTGGGGAAGGCGCCGCCGCGGCCCGAGGTCTCGACCGTGTCGCCGACAACGACCTGATTGCCTGCCGTGAGGTAGGAAAGGCGCAGCCGGTCCTCGCTCATGAGGTCATAGCTGCCCTCCGCGATGGCGGTCTCGCGCGTGCGCGTGATGAGCGCGCCGCACTGCATGTCCACGTCGGTCACGGTCGTGACCTCGCAGGTGTTCGAGCCAACCTCGCTGACGTAGCCGACCATGCCGTCGATCGTCGTGACGAGGTCTCCCTTCTCCACGCCGTGCGCCGTGCCCTTGTCGAGCGTCAGCGTGACCGCGGTATCGCCCGGATTGCGGCTGATGACCTCGGCGTTCACGGTCGTGAGGTTGCGCTGCCGCTCGGGCTGGCCTGCCTGCGCGCGGAAGCGGTTGTTCTCCTCGATGGCGAGCTGTGCGTCGCGCACAAGCTGCTCATTCTCGCGGAGCTGCTTTTTCAGTTCTTCATTTTCCGCTTTCAGCTCGTCGAACTCGGTAAAATAGCCGATGCCCTTGCCGAACGCGCCGCCGATGCCGCTCGCGAGGCGCTGCACCGGGCGGATGACCGCGCCTGCCGCGCGGCTCACCGGCGAGGGATTGCCCGTCACGCCGCTGTACACGGCCGACAGGATACACAGCACGACTACCGCGGCGATTCCGACGAAAAACCGGGGCTCTACGCTTTTTCTTCTGCGCAAAACAAATCTCCTCTCAATGCTTCAGCTTCCGCAGCATGACGCCGAGCGGCGCGACCGGAAGGCCCATGACGCTGTAATAATCGCCGCGGATGCCCTCGATGAGCAGCGCGCCGTGACCCTGAATGCCGTAGGCGCCTGCCTTGTCGAGCGGCTCGCCGGTCGCGAGATATTCCTCGAGCTCTTGCTCGGAAAAGTCGCGGAACGTGACCTCGGTACGAGTGCAGAGCGTCTGCGCGCCGCCGTCCGGCGACAGCACCGCAAGTCCGGTCAGCACCTCGTGCGTGCGGCCGCGCAGGCGGCGTAGCATGTCCGCCGCGTCCGCTCTGTCCTTCGGCTTGCCGAGCGGCAGATGGTCTATTGTCACCATGGTGTCCGAACCGATACACACCGCGTCCGGATGCGACTTCATCGCCGCCTCGGCCTTGAGGCGCGACAGGCGCACGACCTCGTCCGCGAGCGGCGCACCGGCGCGCAGCGTTTCATCCGCGTCCGCCGGGCAGACGGTAAAATCCTCTGTGATAAGGCTCAGCAGCTCGCGCCGTCTGGGCGAGCCGGATGCCAGTACGATTTTCATTTATTCGACTCCTCTTTTATATAAGCCGCGCGTGAACTCGCCTTCCAGCGGCGCACCGCTGAGGAACGCACGCGCGATGCGTGCGCACTCTTCCGGGCTCTCCGTCGTGAACAGCAGACGGGCGGTCTGCACGCCGAGCCGCGCAAAATCCTCGCGCAGGCACAGCGGACGGTTGCCGATGAGCGTGTTGCGGCAGCCGTATTCGGGCAGCAGCGGAAAGCTCTCGTGCCGGCGGTCGGTCAGCGTGGTCACGCCGTTTTTGCACGAGCACTTGCCGCCGTGCTGACGGCGGATGGCGCAGTTTTCGAAGATCATGAGCGGCAGACGGCCGTAAACGATCAGGTCAGTCTCGAGCGGTCCGCTCATGTCGCGGATCTGCGCGAGACGCGCCTCGAACGACAGCGTCTGGCGCGAAACGCCCATCTCCGCGAGCGCGCACAGCGTTCTGCTGTTGTAGGCGTTCAGGCCGAAATCGCCGTGCACGGTAAAGCCGAGCCGCTTTGCGAGCGGAATGTGGCCGATGTTGCCGACGAGCACAGTGTTCGTGCCGCGGCTCATCGCCTCGCCGAGCAGCATTTCGATCTGTCCCTGCTCGCTGTCGGAAAAGACACGCGGCAGCACGGCCGGAAGGCCGGTGCGTGCGGCGACCTCGAGCGGCACATATACGGTCTCCAGACCGAGACCCTCGAGGGCTTTCGCCTGCGCCTCCGTGCGGACGGCGGCCGTATAGCCGCGGAAGCCCTCACGGGATGCCGCCTCCTCATCGCGCGGCAGCACATTGCCGTCCATCCAATCGCGCGAGGGCGCAACCGAGCGCTTTGCGAGCAGCAGCGCGAGCGCATCGCGGCGCATGCCGTTCATGACGGATGCCGGAACGACCAGACCATCCTCGAGCTCGATGTGCATGTTTTTCACATAGAACGGCGTGCCGCCGGTCTTGGAGAGCGATTTTTCGACCATTTCCGGGGTCGTCGGGCGGTTCTTCGCCTGCTCCACCCCGCTCGTCACGGTCACTTCTCCGGCGCTCAGCACAGCGCCCGTATCGCGGCGCGCGCTGAAAAACAGGTTCACCGGCACGAGCGGCGCTTCCCTGCCCTCGGCAAAGCGGTGCGCGGCCTCGTCATAGAGCGCCTTGACCTCGTTCATCGGCACATCGGTCTTGGTGCCGAACATGCTGTCGCCCTTTTTGCCGGTGTAGTAGCCGTCGGTGAAGCCGTCGCGCGAGAACACGCGGCGCAGGATGTCGCGCTCCTCGACGGTCGGCTTTCTATGCTCGCGCAGCAGGTCGGCGTAGACCTTCGTGACGATCGCGGCGTACTCCGGACGCTTCATGCGGCCCTCGATCTTGAGCGAGGACACGCCCCAGTCCGCCATTTCCGCCACGTGACCGGCGAGCATCAGATCCTTAAGCGAGAGCGGATAGCCGCCGTTGTACGGCAGGCGGCACGGCTGCGCGCACAGGCCGCGGTTGCCCGAGCGCTGTCCGATGACGGCGGACAGGTAGCACTGACCCGAGTAGCACATGCACAGTGCGCCGTGGACGAACACCTCGGTCTCGACGCCTGCCTCGCGCGTGATCTGCTCGATCTGCTCGCGCGTGCACTCGCGGCTGAGCACGACACGGGAAAAGCCGATGTCGCGCGCCTGCTTTGCGCCGTCGAGCGTGTGAATGGTCATCTGCGTGGAGGCATGGAGGGCGAAATCCGGCGCGTGCGCGTGGATGAGGCGTGCAAGGCCCAGATCCTGCACGATGAGCGCGTCCGCGCCTGCCTCATACAGGAACTTCGCGTCCTCGAGCGCGTCGTCCAGCTCGCGGTCGCCCACGAGGATGTTCAGCGTGATATTGCTTTTGACATTGCGCGCGCGGCAGTAGGCGATGGCCTCCGCCATCTCCTCGTGCGAAAAGCCCTGCGCGTTGCGGCGCGCGTTGAAGGTGCCGAAGCCCA
The DNA here is from genome assembly GCA_963645185.1 of Coprococcus eutactus. Taxonomy (GTDB): domain Bacteria; phylum Bacillota; class Clostridia; order Oscillospirales; family Butyricicoccaceae; genus Agathobaculum. The sequence goes on from CAVIRF010000019.1 coordinate 17,052, forward strand.
TGTACACCGCGCCTGCGCCCGACTGCACTGCGGCGCGCACGCCCTCGGGCGAGCCTGCCGGCGCCAGAAGTTCAGGAATTTTTACGTTCATTTGCTGTCTTTTCCGTTCTTTTCAGTCTTTTTGCCGTGGCGGAGCTCCTCGAGCTCGGCCTCGAGCCTGCGGCATTTCTCCTCGGCTGCGAGCGCTTCGCGCTTGGCCTTGATGCACTGGTCCGCCAGATTGACCGTCGCCAGCGCGATGGCGCGCGTCGAGGCAAAGGAGGCGCTGCCGCCGCAGGAAACGATGACCTGCTGGGCGAAGGAGGCGACCTCGTTCATGTATTCCACCGATTCATCCGCCATCAGCGTGTACTTCTGACCGGCGATGCGGAGCAAGATTCTGTTTTTCATATTTTCTCCCGTCCTTTCGTAAAACGTGCAAGAGGGCATATTAGCATAAGTTACAGTATACCACATATTTCGCGTTTGTGGAACGGAAAATATGCGCAAAATGGCGTTTTTGCGGCAGGAGGATTTTGTACGGCCTCTGAACGGAAAAGCCGGACTGCTCTCTTGTGAGTTTTGCTTTGCTGTGCTAAAATAGAGGTATCTATCGGGTGGAACAGCCTTCCGCCGTATTTTCCGGAGGTTTATTGATTATGCTGAACATGAAAGAGGTGCGGCGCATCGTCGTCAAGGTCGGCTCCTCGACGCTGACCTACGACAACGGCAAGCCGAATATCCGCCGCATCGAGCAGCTCGTGCGCACCATCAGCGACCTGCAGAACCGCGGGTTTGAGATGGTACTCGTCTCGTCCGGCGCAGTGGCGGTCGGTACGGCCAAGCTGGGCCTGAAGGAGCGACCGCGCGAGCTCGCCGTAAAGCAGGCGGCAGCCGCCGTCGGCCAGTGCGAGCTGATGCACATTTACGATAAAATGTTCCTTGAATACGGCATCAATGTCGCGCAGATCCTGCTCACGCGCGAGAACATCGTCGATACCGAGCAGCGCGAGAACATCCACAACACGTTTACCGAGCTGACCAAGATCGGCGTCGTGCCCATCATCAACGAGAACGACTCGGTCGCGACCGCCGAGCTGAAGCACATCGAAAACTTCGGCGATAACGACACGCTGTCCGCTGTCGTCGCGCGCATGTGCGAGGCCGACCTGCTCGTCATCTTCTCCGACATCGACGGCCTGTATGACTCCGATCCGCGCAAAAATCCGCACGCAAAGCTGATCTCCCACGTTCCCGTCATCACCTCCAAGGTGCGCAAGATGGCAGGCGGCGCAGGCTCCTCGCTCGGCACGGGCGGCATGGCGACCAAGATCGGCGCGGCCGAGCTGTGCATGGACGCGAACATCCCCATGATTATAGTCAACGGTGACAGGCTCGGTCTGCTGTACGACATCGTGGACGGCAGACAGGTAGGAACGCTCTTTTCCCGAAACAACGACTGATCCAGAGGTGAACATAAATGCGACAGCTTCTTGAAATCGCTGAGGACGCGCGCCGTGCAAAATACACGGTCGCAAAGCTCGGCACGAACGAAAAAAACCGCGCGCTTCTCGCCATCGCAGACGCGCTCGTGGCACACGCGGATGACATCATCGCGGCAAACGCCGTCGACATCGAAAACGGCAGAGCCGCCGGATTAAACGACGGCCTCATCGACCGTCTGATGCTCGACGAAAAGCGCATCGCAGGCATCGCGGAGGGCTGCCGTCAGGTGGCCGCCCTGCCCGACCCGGTCGGCGAGGTGCTCTGGATGCGCAAGCGCCCGAACGGCCTCAATATCGGCCAGAAGCGCGTGCCGATGGGCGTTATCGGCATCATTTACGAGGCGCGCCCGAATGTCACCGTCGACGCGGCGGCGCTGTGCTTCAAGGCCGGCTCGGCCTGCATCCTGCGCGGCGGCAAGGAGGCCTTCCGCTCCTCGATGTGCCTGACGAAGATCATGCGCGAGGCGCTTGTCTCCTGCGGTCTGCCGGAAAACGCCATCAACCTTGTTGAGGATACCTCGCGTGACACCGCGACCCAGATGATGAAGCTCAACGGCTATCTCGACGTTCTCATTCCGCGCGGCGGCGCAGGCCTTATCCGCTCGGTCGTCATGAACGCGACCGTTCCGGTCATCGAGACCGGCACCGGCAACTGCCACATCTATGTCGACGCTTCCGCTGACCTCGAAATGGCGAAAAACATCCTCGTCAACGCAAAATGCCAGCGCCCGAGCGTATGCAACGCGGCGGAGAGCCTGCTCGTGCACAAGGATGTCGCGGAGAAATTCCTGCCGATGGCGGCAGAGGGCCTTGCGCCCGATCATGTTGCCATCCACGGCTGCGCGCGCACGACCGAAATTCTCGGAGACGCGGTCCTTCCGGCGACCGACGAGGACTACGGCCGCGAATACCTCGGCTACGAGATCTCCTGCAAGGTCGTTGACTCGCTTGACGAGGCCATCGACCACATCAACCGCTTCAACACCGGCCACTCCGAGTGCATCGTCACCCGTGACTACGACGCTTCGCAGCGCTTTCTCGAGGAAGTCGACGCGGCTGCGGTCTACGTCAACGCCTCCACGCGCTTCACGGACGGCTTTGAGTTCGGTTTCGGCGCGGAGATCGGCATTTCCACCCAGAAGCTGCACGCACGCGGCCCGATGGGTCTGAATGCGCTGACCACGACCAAGTATATCATTTACGGAAACGGACAGGTAAGAGCATGAACAATACGATGGAGAAGGAATACAAATGGCGTGCGGATGAGCTGCTGCTGAACCGCGCGCTGCTGTGGGCCTCCTCGCGCATCGGCAGCCAGAGCCGCACCATCCGCATGGAGTCGAGCTATTTCGATACTGCGGACGGGATGCTGCGCGAAAGAAAGGCTGCGCTGCGCCTGCGCCGCGAAAACGAGCGCACGGTGTGCTGCATGAAGCTGCGCGGCGAGGAAAACAATACGGACGGTCTGCGCGCGCACGAGGAGTATCAGTGCGACGCGGATACGCTCGAAAGCGGCATCCGAAAGCTGCCCGAAAAGGGCGCGCCGGAGGCGCTGTGCAGCGAGCTGCTGCACGCGGACCTCAAGGAGATCTGCACGGTCTCATTCCGCCGCTGCGCCGTGCTGCTTCAGGAGCAGGATACAGTCTGCGAGCTCGCGCTTGACAAGGGCGAGCTGCGCCGCGAGGGCCGGAGCGCGCCGCTGTGCGAGATCGAACTGGAATACGTCGCAGGCGACGAAAAGGCGTTCCACGCCCTTGCCGCCGAGCTGGCCGACCAGCTCGACCTCGTGCCCGAGAACGAGAGCAAGCTCGCACGAGCCATGAAAGTTTGACTTGCCGCGGAACTACAGTTCCGCCGGCAGGTGTGTTCTGACTTCGCAGAACACGGACGTCCGAAAGTTCCCTTGCGGAAACTTTCTCCCTCTTAAAGTCAAAAATCCGAGGTACACGCCCCCGGATTTTTGAAATTTGCTCCGCAAATTTGATTAAATGAAAAGGCACGCCAAAGGCGTGCCTTTTCGCGCCCTTCGGGCGCTATTTCCTGCCGCATTTTGCCTTCGGCAAAACAGGCAGGACAGGCGCTCCGCAGAGCGCCGCATAAAATTCCCCATAAAAGTCCAGCTCTGCCGGACTTTTATACCTCTGCCTCGGGACACGTGTCCCGAGCCGCCCCTGCCGTGCAGGGGCGAGGGGGTTATCGCCCCCGGTTTCGTCAGGAACCGGGGGCGTATCTAAGGGGGACAGCGTCCCCCTTAGAGGCCAAGCTCCTTCTGGAGCTGAGAAATCATTTCCTTGTACTCCTCGTCCTTCAGGAATACCGGCTCCGGATTGGTGATCGCGAAGCTGCCGCCGAACTCAAAGCCGCCCTCGTACTTCGGTACGATGTGGAAATGCAGATGCGGATTGCTGTCGCCGAAAGAGCCAAGGTTGATCTTGGTGCAGCCCCACAGCTTCTTGATCGCGCCGGAAGCAGCTGCCAGATCAGCACAGTAATCGTTGCGCTCCTGCTCGTCGCACTCGCACAGCTCCTTCTTGTGGCTCTTCAGCGCCAGAGCGCAGCGGCCCTTGTGCGCCTGATCCTTGAACAGATACAGCGTGCCGGCCTTCATATCGCCAACCTTGAACATGATCGCCTCGCGGCCCTCATGATGCTCGTCACAGTAGAAACATCCCATTGTAATTATCTCCTTTACTGTGGACAGGTCTCCCCTGCCCTGTATTTGTCTTTATTATACAACCTGCGCGGCGAGATTTCCACTCTTTTTTATCTTGCGTACAGATTGGTGTCCCACGCCGGGACATAGGGATGATGGCGCAGGTACAGCTCGTAGTCTTTGCACAGGCTGTGGATAAGCAATGGCAGCTCAAAAAAGTCCTCGCTGCGGTGGTACGCCGCGATATTCAGCCTGGGTTTCTCGCGCTCGATGGTCTGCCGCGCACCGGCGATCGCCTCGCGCTCCGCGCCCTCGACGTCCATCTTGAGATAGGTGCACGGTCTGCCGTTCAGCACGCTGTCGAGCGCGCGCATCTGTGTCTCGCGACCCTTGTTCGCGACGTGCGACTGACGGCCTGCCTGATCGGAAAAGCAGCGGATCTCGTCTTTGTCCCACGCGCCTGCCTGTACGAGCGTCACATCGCCCTCGATGTTCGCCGCCGCCCATTCGTTCAGCTTGCGGAAGCTGCGGCGGTCGGGCTCGAGCGCAGTAACGGACGCAAAGCGGCCGTCCGTGTAGTGCAGCAGCTCACGGATGGTGTCGCCGTTGTACGCGCCGAGATCGGAAAAGTGCTCGTTTTCGGTCGGTTTGAGGATGTTCTCGAACACTTCGTCCTTGCCGCTCTCGCTGCTGCGCAGGTATTTCAGTCTGCCCGACAGCTTGAAGCGCACCGTATCGAGGAACACCTCGCGCGAGCGCTCGTCCGCCAGCAGTTCATACGCCCTCTGCATGTCCGCGCTGTGCTCGTGCACGAACGCCTCATCGAAAAGCAGTCCCGGCACGACCGGAACATCGGGCGCTACAACATCGTACTTCGCGTCGAGCTCGTACATCTTCGCGAGCACCTCGGGGCGCTGGCTCGCGAACGAGATGACGATCACGATGTCCTCGCCGAGCTCTGCTGTCGTGTCCGACAGCCTGCGCACCGAAAAGCCGTGAAACAGATTGCCGCGTGCGAATTCATCGCTCGCGAACACGCCGCTCGCGCGGATGCCGAGACGGTCGAACTGCGCGAGTATCTTATCCGCACCGTCGCCCATACCGTACAGCACGATGGGGCGCGTTTCCTTCTTCAGCCGGTCCCAGACCGACTGCTCCAGCGTTAAAAAGTCCATATCTTCTCCTGTATCATTCAATCTCTACGGAATGCACCGTGTTTCCGTGTTCCGAGATCAGCGCGATCAGATCGCCTGTTTTCAGCCACACCGTCGCGGTGTTGTCATTCGGATGCACGCCGATCTTGCCCGGCTCCGCGAGGAAGTCGCGGTCGAGATAGACCTCCACCCGGCGCTCCTCATCGTTCAGCACGCCGAGCGGCGTGACCGCGCCCGGGATCAGTCCCATAATGGTCATTAAATCGTCCGCCGACGCAAAGCTCAGCCTGCGCGTTCCGTGCTTCTTCTGAAACTCCTTCAGATCGACGCGCTTGTCGCCCTTTACCGTGATGAGGTAGTAGTTTCGCTTCTTGTCGTCGCGCACGAACAGATTTTTCGCGTCCGCCTCCGGATACGGCAGCTCCACCTGCGCAAGCTCCTCCATGTTGTACACCGCCGGGTGCTCGGTGATCTCAAAATCGAGATTTTTCTCCTTCAGAAAAGCGTAGATCTCCTGTTTGTTCATAATATTCGCTCTCCTTTCATTGACTGTATTATACGGGAAGTCGCCCCGTATTGTAAAGGGGAAAAAATTTGCCCATTTTCCCGTTGCGGTTTATCGGGCAGTACAGTATAATTTATTATAGTATATAGAAAATCTGTGACAGGAGGTGCCGCCATGTCCAAACCAAACGGCATTCTGGCGATGAACCCGGAAAAATATCGTGAGATCGACGGCGTGGTATTCGATCTGGACAGCTATGCGCGGCACTGCAAACCGGCTCCGGAAGAAAAGCCGCAGGAGGACGCGCCGCCGCAGACCGAGGACGCGCCGTCCGCCGCGCCTGCGCCCGTGTTCGCCGTCGACCCCTACCCCGACGGCTGGTATCCGGCTGAGGACGGCCGTCCGCCGGTACCGGTCATGGGCGGCGCGCTGCCGCCGCGCGAGAGCGAAAATGACGTTATCCACGCGGAAAACGGCACGAAAGCCGTCGTTCAGACGGTTTATTATGCACCCGGCTCGGGTTCCGGTTCAGGCTCCTACACGACCTCGTATACCACGAGCTTCCGCTCGTCCGGCTCGGGTTCGGGCGGCTCTTATGTATTCGGCTCGTGCGTTTACACGGTCGGCGGCTACGGACTGGAGCTGATCTGATGCGCGCGTTTCACGTAAACTGGACACGCCCCTTTGCGGTCCGCGCGCCCGGCATGCCGTATGCGGTCGAGCCGTTCGAGCTACTCACGACCGCGCTCTCCGCGCTGTACTGGCGGCGCGAAAACGGTAGCATCTGCATGGTCTGCGACAGCCGCGCGGCGGAATACTACGCTTCGCTCGGACTGGCTTTTCTCTGGGACGACGGGATGCACCCCCTGCTCGACGCGATGCCGGACGACATCAACGCCACGGCGTTCTGGGCTGCCGGAAAGCTGTACGCGGTCGCCGCGGTGAAAGCGCCGTGCGTCATGCTCGACACCGACCTCATCTGCTGGAAGAACATCGACGCGCTGCTGGACGGCGCGGACGCCGCCGCCATCCACCGCGAGGACATCATTCCGTCCATTTATCCCGATCAATCCGCTTTCTCCCGCTCGAACGGCTTTGATTTCGACGCATTTGACTGGAGCGTGCAGCCGCTCAATACGGCGCTTTGCTGCTTTGCAGACGATGCTTTCCGCCGGTTCTACGCGGATACCGCCATCCGCTTCATGCGCTCCGCGCCGCAGGCGGACGACACGCTGACCTACATGGTGTTCGCCGAGCAGCGCCTGCTCGCCATGTGCGCCGAAAAGGCGCATATCCGCATCCGCGCACTTTCCGACCTGCCTTCCCTGTTCGGCGGCGCACAGAACGGATATTTTTCACATGTCTGGGGCTTCAAGCAGCAGATGCGCGAAGATCCGGCGCTCTATGAGGACTTCTGCCGCCGCTGCGCCGCAAGGCTGCGCCGTGATTTCCCCGACGAGGCAGAAAAGATCGCACACATTCCCACGCTCAGCGTATTTTTTGATAAAAAGTAACTGTTTAGCACTCTGCTTCAAAGATGCATTCAGGATCACCAGTAAAGGCTT
>CAVIRF010000020.1:0-24018 GCA_963645185.1 Coprococcus eutactus
AGCGTGTTCAACGCAATCTTGGTGTCCTGACACCGATGGAAAAACACGCAATTTGTCTCGCTGCATAAAAAGCGGCCAGCAACTCATGGCTGCTGGCCGGGAAAACTTTAATTTTTTTCACTGTCCTCTTGACGGGTAGCGGTTCAAAAACCGCTGCGGTTCTGTTTTTTATTCATCGCGTCCTTCCAGAATGTCCGCGATAGTGTCGATGAGCTGTTCCCAGTCGTCCTCGCTTCCCTCGGTCTGGAGGAAGCCGGTGCTCATGTCGTTGACGAAGGCCGCGCCGATGTCAATATAGCTGTCGTAATCCGGCTGATGATAGCCGTATTCCGTGCCGAGCAGCACGATCTCGTCGCACTCATCGCCCGAAAGATGCGCCATCGCGACGTTCAGAAAGCCGTTTTCCGCCATGGAGTCGTCGTCATCCGGCGCGGACCATGCGCGCACCCATTCTTCGTCTCCGTCCTCGTTGAACAGGCCGTCGCGGTAATAATCCAGCTCTCTTCGAATGCTCTGCTTGAGGAAATCTCGTTCCATGTTATTCGCTCCCTTGTCCAAATTCCGTCATGCACTTACATTATACGCACACCGGCCGGATTTGACAAGAGAGTGTCGAAAAACTTCGTTTTCAGACAGACTGAGGCAGCACCGCATAACGGTGCTGCCTCAAATATATCTCAGATGAAATACTCGACCGTCTTGTCCTCGGTCAGCTCGGTGTTCGTGTTGAACAGCAGGATAGCCTCCCGGGTGTCGAAGGGGCCCAGCGAATAAACGCTGATCTCCTCCCGCTCGAAATAGTGAACGGGAACGATGCGGTTATAGGAGCAGGGATGCTCGTCGGTGACGCGCAGCTCGGCGTTTTCAAACGGCCCCTCATGGTAATACGGGTCGAACAGATAAACGTCATCGCCCTCGACACGGGTCAGCAGCACATAGTGCCAGCCCTCCAGATCGAGGCGCACGACAGCCGCGCCGCCGCGGCGCAGCGCATCCCGGAGCGGTCCGTTCTGGGAGAAATTCACCTCCCGGCCCGACAGATAACGGCTCGATACCGCCAGATGGCCGGTCTCGCCGTAGCCGTTGAGCCAGTTGCTGAGGAACATCATCGCCATCCGCGAGGTGCCGCGCTTGCCCGTGCTGCCGTCCTCGCCGAAGCAGTCCAGACAGTACAGCATGATGTTTCGGGTCAGCTCGGGCGGTATCTCGTCGCGGCGGAACAGATAGCTGACCGCGTTGAGCATGCTCGTCGGGCCGCAGTCGTATTCGGTCATCTGATAGCGCAGTGGATTGTCCATGATGTTCCCTTCTTTCCTGTTATCCCAGTCTTGCGAGCGTGTAGCCGGCGTAGAGCGCCGCGCCGGTCACGAGCGCGTCCTCGTCCACATCAAAGCCGCCGTTGTGGTTGGAAATGACCGTGTGCGGCTTGTCCGGGTTGCCCGTGCCGAGATAGGCATACGCGCCCGGCTTGTACAGCTCGAACTCCGCGAAGTTGTCGCCGCTGAGCGACAGCTCGCGGTCGGTGATGACATGTCCCTCGCCGAGCAGGCTGTCCACGACAGCCGCCGCTTCGCGGCACACCTCCGCGTCATTGATGAGCGCGGCGGCGAAGTCCGTCCAGACGATCTCGGCCGTGCCGCCGTAAATGGCGGCGATATTATTCGCCGTCTCGGACACCAGCCTGCGGATGCGGTCGCGGCTCTCCTGCGACACCGTGCGCGTCGTGCCCTCCATGACGGCATGCTCCGCCACGGCGTTGTAGGTCGTACCGGCGTTCAGGCAGCCAATGCCGATGATGACCGGTTCGGTCGGCGAGGTCATGCGCGTGACCAGTCCCTGCACAGCAACGACGATCTGGCTTGCGATATAGAGCGCGTCCGTGCCGAGGTGCGGCGTGGAGACATGGGTGGATCTTCCGTGTACGTCGATGCGGAAATGATCGACAGCGGCGTTGTTCAGACCCGGCTTGAGGCCGACCGTGCCGGATTTCAGATCGTGCGCGGTATGCAGTCCGAACACGCGCTCCGCGCCGTCCAGCACGCCTGCCTCGACGAACGGCTTCGCGCCCTGGCCAATCTCCTCGGCCGGCTGGAATACCAGACGCACCTCGCCGCCGAAGGCGTCCCTGTGCTCCGCGAGGATCTTTACGCCGCCGAGCAGGCAGGCCGCGTGCGCATCATGGCCGCAGGCGTGCATGACGCCGGGGTTCTGCGAGCGGTACGCGCACTCATGCGTCTCCTCGATGGGGAGCGCGTCGATGTCCGCGCGCAGGACGACGACCTTGCCGCCCTCCTTTTCGCCGCGCAGCGTGCCGAGCACGCCGGTCTCGCCGACACGGGTGTGCGGAATGCCGAAGCGGTCGAGCTCCTCTTCAATTCTCTGCGCGGTGCGGAATTCCTGCAGGCTCAGCTCGGGATGCTGATGGAATTCCCGGCGGATGGAAACGAGATAGTCGTGCGCCGCCTCCGCTGCTTTCATTACGTCCATGCTGTGTTCTCCTTACTTTTTCGCCTTGATTTTTGTGCGCAGGCCCTCCAGACGGTTCAGCGCGTCCTGCAGCGTCTCATCCTTCTTCGCAAAGTGCAGACGGATGAGGTGGTTGACCGGCTCGCGGAAAAAGCTCGAGCCCGGGACCGCGCCCACGCCGACATAATGCGCCAGATCCTCGCAGAATTCGAGGTCGCTCTCGTAGCCGAACTCGGAAATATCGAGCAGCACGTAATATGCGCCCTCCGGGTCGGTGTGCGCGATGTTCAGCTCGTCCAGACCCTTGAGGAACAGGTCCTTCTTATGGGTGTACTTGGCGAGCAGGTCGTCATAGTAGTCCTGCCCGAACTTCAGGCCGGTGACAACCGCCTCCTGAAGCGGCGCCGCCGCGCCGACCGTCAGGAAATCGTGCACCTTTTTCGCGCGGTCGATGATGTTCGGCGGCGCGATGATGTAGCCGAGACGCCAGCCGGTGATCGAGTAGGTCTTGGACAGCGACGAGCACGACAGCGTGCGCTCCCACATGCCGGGCAGGGTCGCGAAATAGGTGTGCTTGTGCGGCGCGTAGACGATGTGCTCGTAAACCTCGTCGGTGATGACGTAGGTGTCGTACTTTTCCGCGAGCGTCGCGATGAATTCAAGCTCCTCGCGTGTGAACACCTTGCCGCAGGGGTTGGATGGATTGCACAGGATCATCGCCTTGGGGTGCTGGCGGAACGCATCCTCGAGGACAGTCGGGTCAAAATGGAAATCCGGCGGCACAAGCGGCACGTAGATCGGCTCTGCGCCCGACAGGATGGTATCCGCGCCGTAGTTTTCGTAGAACGGGGAGAAAATGATGACTTTGTCGCCCGGGTTGGTGACGGTCATCATCGCCGCCATCATCGCCTCGGTGCTGCCGCAGGTCGTGACGATCTCGCTGTTCGGGTCGATCTGGCGGCCCATGTAGTGCGACTGCTTGGCCGCCAGCGCCTCGCGGAAGTTCTGCGAGCCCCAGGTTATGGAATACTGATGGAAGTCCTCATACGCGACCTGCGCCATGCGGTCGAGGATCTCCTTCGGCGGCTCAAAGTCCGGGAAGCCCTGCGACAGGTTGACCGCATCGTACTGCATGGAAACGCGCGTCATGCGGCGGATGACCGAGTCGGTGAAGCCGGCCGTGCGTTCGGATAAGCTCTGCATTTTATTTTCCTCCCACAATGTAAGATTTCTGATCGTTCAGGATATGTTTCGGGTCGAGCGCCGTCTTGATGGTGTTCATCACGGCGAGATTTTCCTTCGGCGTCTCGCGCAGGAAGTACGAGCGCTTGGAGATGCCGATGCCGTGCTCGCCCGAGGCGACGCCGCCGCAGGCATACGCCTGCGCGTAGGCTTTTTCCATGTTCTCGTGCAGCTCGCGCTCCCACGTTTCCGCGTCGCGGCCGTCGCGCACCACGCAGAGGTGCACATTGCCGTCGCCTGCGTGGCCGAACGCGATCATGCGCATGCCCGAGGACGCTTCCAGCTCGTTGATAAAGCGGACGAAATCCGCGGTGTGGCTGATGGGAACGACGATGTCCACCGGTTCCTGCTCGGAGACCGCCTCGACCGCCTTGACGAGCGCGCCGCGCACCTTCCAGATGTCGGCGGCCTGCGCCGCATCGTGCAGCACGACGTAATCGATCGCGCCGTTCGCGAGCGCGAGCGCACGCACCCGTTCCAGCCTTGCGTCCACCTCGCTTTTATGGCCGTCGAACGTCAGCAGGATGTACGAACCGGCGTCCGGGCGCGGATATTTCACGCCGGAAAAGTCCTCGCCGAGCGCCACGACCTTGCGTTCCATGAACTCCACGGCGGTCGGGTTTGCGTCCGCCTGCAGAATGGTCAGTACGCTGCGGATGCCGGTCTCCAGATCGGCATAAGGCACGAGCACGCTCACGCTGGTCTCCGGCTTCGGCAGCAGGCGCAGCAGGCACTTCGTGATGACCGCGAGCGTGCCCTCCGAGCCGATGAGCAGATGCTTGAGCGACAGGCCGCTTGCGTCCTTGACCTGTTTGCCGCTGACTTGCATCACCGTGCCGTCCGCCAGCACGACCTCCAGACCGCGTACATAGTCGCGCGTCACGCCGTACTTGACCGCGCGCATGCCGCCTGCGTTCGTGCTGATGTTGCCGCCGATGCTCGACGCCTTTTCGCCCGGGTCGGGCGGATAGAACAGACCGCGCTCCTCGACATAGCTCTGGAAATCCTTCAGCAGGATGCCCGGCTCCACGGTCGCGGTCATGGTATCGCGGTCGAGCTCGAGGATGCGGTTCATGCGCGACACATCTAAGATGATACCACCGAACAGCGGAATTGTCGAGCCCACCAGATTGGTTCCTGCGCCGCGCGGCGTGACCGGGATGCCGTTTTCGCTGGCGTATCTGAGCACGCCGCTGACCTCCTCGGTCGAGAGCGCGAAAACGAGAGCGTCAGCTGCGCCGGTCCTGCGGCCGAGCGCGTCGCTCAGGTATTCCGCCGGAATATCCTCTGCGAAAAGCAGGCGCGTCTCGTCCGAAATGATGCTCTGCAGAGCCTGTTTGTTGATTTGCATGGTCATTTCCTTCCTATGGAAAGTGCCGCCGAAACGGCGGCACTGTATGGTTGCGTTTTACTTGTCAGCGAGCAGGTCCTGATCCCAGCCTGCCTTGATGAAGTAGCCGCCGAACTGGTCGTTGAACACTGCCTCGGTCTCGTCGGACTGGAACGCTGCTACGACCTTCTTGTAGGTCTCGAGCTTGTCCGGGTCAGACAGGTCCTCGGTGCGTGCTGCGATGAGGTTCCAGTACTCCTCGATGTCCAGCTTGTCGTCCTTGTAGATCGCGTCGTCGGTCTTGAGGCCGAAATCAAGGGCATAGTTGCCGTTTACAACGCCTGCGGTCACGTCAGCGAGGGTGGACGGGATGATGTTCGCCTTCAGCTCCTCGATCTTGATCTGCTTGTTGTAGGTCTCGATGTCGTCAACGGTCGGGTTGAAGTCCGCGCTGTCCTTGAGCTTGATGAGGCCGGCCGCTTCCAGAACCTTGAGCGCGCGGCCGCCGTTGGTCGCGTCGTCCGGGATGGCAACGGTGTCGCCGTCCTTGATCTCATCGACCGACTTTACCTTGTCGGAGTAGAGGTTGAGCGGAATGATAAAGGTGTTGCCGATGTTCTCGATCTCGTAGCCGTAGTTGTCGATCTCGTTCTGGAGATAGATGCGGTGCTGGAAGGCGTTGAGGTCGATCTCGCCGTTTGCCAGCGCGTTATTCGGGGTTACGTAGTCAGAGAACTGTACGAACTCCAGATCAATGCCCTCATCAGCGAGCTTTTCCTTTGCCGGGGCCCAGATATCCTCGTAGATCGCGCCGACAACGCCGAGCTTTACGGTGGTCTGTGCGTCGCTGCTGCTGTCAGATGCCTGTGCGCTGTTGTCCGAAGAAGCGCTGCTCGAGGAGCCGCATGCGGTCAGAGCAAGTGCGAGGGTCGCGGCGGACAGGGACAGTGCAATAATTCTTTTGAGCTTCATTTTGTGTACCTCCATTTATTTGTGAATTTTTTGATTGACGAATGAATTAAAGAGTAAGAGAGAGTTTATAGTTGTCGCTCATGGTCTTGCAGGAGGCGTTGAACTTCTCCTGCTCCTCCGAGGTGAGATGCAGCTCGATGATGTGCGCGATGCCGTCGCGGTTGACGATGGCCGGGACGCTGGCGTAAACGTCACGCTGGCCGTACTGGCCGTCCAGCAGAACGGAAACCGAGAGAACGCGGTTCTCATTGTAGAAGATGGCGCGGACGACTTCCGCTGCGGAAGCGCCGATGCCAAACTCGGTACACTGCTTGCCGTGCAGGATGGTCCAGCCGCCCTCGCGGCCTGCGTCAGCGAGCGCATCGAGGTCGAGCTTGCCGAACGTATCCGGATACTCCTCGCGCCACTGGCTGAGCGGCTTGCCTGCGATGGTGACAGCCGACCATGCGACCATCTGGCTCTCGCCGTGCTCGCCGAGCGCGTAGGCGGTGATGGATTTCTGGTCGATGCCGATTTCCTGCGCGATCGCGCGACGCAGTCTTGCGGAGTCGAGCGTGGTGCTGGTGGAGAAGATGCGCTCCGGCGCCCAGTTCAGCGTGTGCTGGATATAATGCGTGATAACGTCTGCCGGGTTCGAGATATTGACGATAATGCCGTCAAAGCCGGACTTCTTGATGGACGCGGTGACTTCCTTCAGGATCTCGATGGTCTGACCCAGCGTATCCATGCGCGTCTGATTGCCGGTCGGCAGCGGACCTGCCGAGATGATCATGATCTGCGCATCGGCGACGTCGCTATAGTCACCGGCGGTGACTTTGGTGCGGACCGGCAGATAGTTGGTCGCGTCGGTCAGGTCGAGCGCCTGCGCGACGGCCTTTGCGTGGTCGGAGTCGATGTAGACGATCTCGTCTGCAAGGCTCTGCGAGATCAGCGCGTAGCCAACGTGCGAGCCGACATGGCCTGCGCCCACGATAACAACTTTACGATTGGAAATACTCATGTCAGACACTCCTTAATGCGTGTTCTTCTTGACGACCTGTCCGCCAAGGAACTCCATGATGCAAACGATGATAACAAGGACCAGAACCGTGACGTTCGTAATATCGACCATGTTGCGGTCGTGGCCGTAGCGGATGGCGAAATCGCCCAGACCGCCTGCGCCGACAACGCCGGCCATTGCGGTGAGGTTGAGCAGGCTGATAGCCGTGATGGTCGTGCCGCGTGCGATAGCCGCAACACTTTCCTTGAGGTAGACGCGGAAGATGATCTCAAGCGGCGTCGAGCCCATGGAGAGCGCCGCCTCGATCAGGCCGCCGTCCAGCTCTGCGAGCGCGCCCTCGACCTGACGGGTGAAGAACGGCACCGCGCCGAACACCAGAGGAACGATCGCGCCGCGGACATACAGCGCCGTGCCCATGATGACACGGGAGAACGGCATGACCCACGTCAGCAGGATGATGAACGGGATGGAGCGGAACAGGCTGACCAGCTTGTCGATGATCTGGTAGACGACCTTGTTCTCCAAAATGCCGCCCGGCTTTGTGACCGTGAGCAGCACGCCGAGCGTCAGACCGAGCACGAACGAGATCGCGCCCGACCAGACCACCATGAGCAGCGTATCGCCGATCGCTGCATAGAAATCCGGCAGCTTTGCCATGACGTTCGGAATGATGTTATTCAGAAACTCTTGCATCTCGGATCACCTCCACACCTACGTTTTTCTCGCTGAGATACTGCATCGCCTGCGTAATCTGCGCGCGGTCTCCGCTGATGATGGCGACCGTGCCGCCGATGGGCGCGTTCTGCACGATGGCAATATCGGAAAAGATAATGTTGAGCGTAATATCGAACTTACGCGATACCGTCGAGATGAGCGGCTCGGAAACGTTGCGCTGAATGTAGCTCAGGCGCACGATGAGCTCTCCCGGTTTGAGCTGAACCACCGGAGAGTTCTCCTCGATGAGCTCTTCGATCTTGCGAAGATTGGACGTCGTGTGGATGAAGCTCCGGGTGATCTCCTGCTGCGGATCGGCGAATACGTTGAACACCTCGCCCTGCTCGACGACCTTGCCGTGCTCCATGACCGCTACGCGGTCACAGATCTCCTTGACGACGGCCATCTCATGGGTGATGATGACGATCGTGATGCCGAGCTTTTCGTTCAGCTGCTTCAGCAGCCGCAGGATGGCTTTGGTGGTCTGGGGGTCGAGCGCCGAGGTCGCCTCGTCGCACAGCAGCACGTTCGGGTCGTTGGCGAGCGCTCGCGCGATGGCGACGCGCTGCTTCTGGCCGCCGGACAGCTGCTTCGGATACGCCTCCGCCTTGTCGCCGATGCCGACCAGTTCGAGCAGCTTATGCACCTTGTCGGCGATCTGCTGCTTGGAAAGGCCGCTGCCGCGCAGCGGATACGCGACGTTGCCGAATACCGTGCGCGACGGCATCAGATTGAAGTGCTGGAAGATCATGCCGATCTTTTTTCGCGCCTGCCGCAGCTCCTTCGCGGAGAGAGCGGTCATTTCCTTTCCGTCCACCGTGACCGAACCCGAGGTCGGACGCTCCAGCAGGTTGATGCACCGCACGAGCGTGGACTTGCCGGCGCCGGAGAAGCCGATGATGCCGAAGATCTCGCCCTTTTCGATTGAAAGGCTGACATCCTGCACGGCGTGTACCGTGCGCTTGCCGGAGACGAAATCCTTGGAGATATGTGTCAGTTCTATCAAAACAATTCCTCCCTGTTACACAAAAAAGCGGAGAGCCCACAGCTCCCCGCTTCAGGACGATCCATGATCCGGAACGGTGCGCGGCGTCAAACAAGACCGCGTCCGACAGTTCCTGTATCCGATCGGGCAGGCAGCAGATAGGCATACTGCGGCATAGACATACACATGCAGCCCGACATTCGCTCGCTCAGAATAAACATGCTTTTCTGCTCCTTTCCGTTAACCTACTGTTTTTGTTGGTTATATAATAACACTCTTATTTCCCAGTGTCAACATTGGAATTGTATGAATTGATAATTCCGTCATCTTGTCCAATTATACATGCTTCGCTCGCCGCATCCTCAGCAGTTTCACTTAATCGACCGCGTCGCTCGCGCGCATCGCCAGAATGGTCTTTTCGATGAGCGTGTTCAGGTCCCAGCCGAGCATTGCCGCGCCGCGCTCAATGACCTCGCGCGAGCAGCCTGCGGCGAACTTCTTGTCCTTGTACTTTTTCTTGACCGACTTCACTTCCATGTCGCTGACGCTCTTGGACGGGCGCATGAGCGTGACTGCGCCGATCAGACCGGTCAGCTCGTCCGCCGCATAGAGCACCTTCTCCATCTCGTGCTCTGGCTCGATGTCCACAGTCAGCGCGTAGCCGTGGCTCGCAACCGCATGAATAAGCCGCTCGTCAACGTCGCGCTCGCGCAGCAGCTCCTGCTCCTTGGTGCAGTGCTGCTCGGGCCACTGCTCGAAATCCAGATCGTGCAGGATGCCGACGGCCTGCCAGAAATCCGCCTCGTCGCCGTAGCCGAGCTCGTTTGCGTACCAGCGCAGCACATCGCCTACGATGCGTCCGTGCTTTCTGTGAAAATCGCCTTCGTTATACTCGCACAGCAGCTCCCATGCCTGTTCCGGGGTTGGTATCATATTGTTTTCCTCCTATACGTCGGTTAACGCCAAAGGCAGACTATACAAGTCTCCCAATAGTCTATCAAGAAAGTCTCTTGTTACATAAAACAGCATCCGCGCGGCAGCGCGCATCAGAAAGCGTTTGCTGCGCAAACGCATAAAAACCGGGGACATGCGCCTCGGTTTTTATACTTCTGGAGGGAGAAAGTTTCCGTATGGGAACTTTCGGACGACTCGTGTTCTGCGAAGTCAGAACACAGATTGTCGGCGAAACAAAGTTTCGCGACAGTCTCAAGGGAGACCGTGCAGGTCTCCCTAAGGCTGTAAAATACATTGGTAACTTTGAAATAGGTATGCTGAAATCAGTCAGCGAACAGCGGCGTGGACAGGTAACGGTCGCCGGTATCCGGCAGCAGCGCTACGATGGTCTTGCCCTTGTTCTCCGGGCGCTTTGCCAGCTCGATCGCTGCCCAGATTGCCGCGCCGGAGGAAATGCCGACCAGAACGCCCTCACGCTTGCCGATCAGCTTGCCGGTTGCAAAAGCGTCGTCGTTCTCAACGGCGATGATCTCGTCGTAGATCTTGGTGTCCAGAACGTCCGGAACAAAGCCTGCGCCGATGCCCTGGATCTTATGCGAGCCTGCGTGACCCTGGCTGAGCACCGGAGAGCTTGCCGGCTCGACTGCTACGACCTTGACGTTCGGGTTCTGGCTCTTGAGGTACTCACCGGTGCCGGTAACGGTGCCGCCGGTGCCTACGCCTGCAACGAAGATGTCAACCTTGCCGTCGGTGTCCTCCCAGATCTCCGGGCCGGTGGTTGCCTTGTGAACGGCCGGGTTTGCCGGGTTTACGAACTGGCCCGGGATGAAGCTGTTCGGCAGCTCCTTTGCGAGCTCATCAGCCTTGGCGATCGCGCCCTTCATGCCCTTTGCGCCCTCGGTGAGCACAAGCTCTGCACCGTAAGCCTTCATCAGCTGGCGGCGCTCAACGCTCATGGTCTCCGGCATTACGATGATGATGCGGTAGCCGCGCGCTGCTGCGACGCTTGCCAGACCGATGCCGGTGTTGCCGGAGGTCGGCTCGATGATGACCGAGCCTGGCTTGAGCAGGCCCTTGGCCTCTGCGTCGTCGATCATTGCCTTTGCGATACGGTCCTTAACGCTGCCGGCCGGATTGAAGTACTCCAGCTTTGCCAGAACCTTTGCTTCAAGGTTCTCTTCCTTCTCGATGTGTACAAGCTCCAGAAGCGGAGTGTGGCCGATCAGTTGGTCTGCGGACGTATAAATCTTGCTCATGATAATTTCCTCCAAATATATCTCGTTGTTCTTTTATTTCATATGATAAACTGCGTTCCGCGTCTGCCGTAGTCAACATCGGCGACATCGGAAAGTCGTCTGGTATCGCATTTCTATACCAACCTTTCCCGTAGGTTTATCTGAATTATATCCTACTATTCCTATGTTGTCAATAGGTTTTAGAAAAATATTTTCGTTGATTTTCCTATTTCCCGTGTCGTATAATAGGTTTATTGAATGAAGGAGGAAACGAAAGTATGCTGGTCTCAACCAAGGGCCGCTATGCGCTGCGCGTCATGATCGACCTTGCGGAGCATCCGACAGACGGCTATACCCCCCTCAAGATCATCGCAGAGCGGCAGGGTATCTCGGAAAAATATCTGGAAAGCATCATCAAGCTGCTTGTACGGGCCAAACTGCTGAGCGGTCTGCGCGGCAAGGGCGGCGGCTACAAGCTCACCCGCTCGCCCGAGGAATACACCGTCGGCAGCATTCTGCGGCTGACCGAGGACTCCATGGCGCCGGTCGCCTGTCTCGAGCCGGGCGCGGAAGCCTGCGAACGCGCGTCCGAATGCCGCACGCTGACGCTCTGGAAGGGTCTCGATAAGGTCATCAACGACTACCTCGACAATATCACGGTCGCCGACCTCATCCACACCGACCCAGCCGACTATGACTATATCATCTAAACTGTCGCGAAACTTCGTTTTTCCGGCAAGAAAAAAGCCACCCTTTCGGGTGGCTTTTGAGTTTTTCGACAGTCTTTTTTAGCCGGCAATAAAGCCTACGACCAGATAAGCGATCAGCGCGATGCTGCCGCAGACGAGAGCATACGGGAGCTGCGTTCTTACGTGGTCCAGATGGTCGGACGCCGAGCCCATCGAGGAAAGGATGGTGGTGTCGGACAGCGGCGAGCAGTGGTCGCCGAATACGCCGCCGCCAGCAACCGCTGCGAATACCGCAACGACGATGGTGGATACCTGACCGCCGGTCATGTTGAAGGCCATCGGCAGCGCGATCGGCATGCAAATCGCAAACGTACCCCACGAGGAGCCGGTAGCGAACGCCATGACTGCGCAAATGACGAAGATGACGGCCGGGAGCAGATGCGGAGTCAACAGACCCTGCGTAACCGAGATGATGAAGTTAGCGGTGCCCATGGTCTTGGACAGGCCGTTGACCGAGTACGCCAGTGCGAGCAGGATAACTGCCGGCAGCGCGCCCTTGATGCCGTTGGTCAGGGTGTCCATGACTTCCTTGAACGGGATGCCCTGGATCATCATACTGATACTCATAAGGATAACAACGAGCGTGAAAGCCTCCATGGTCTTAGCAGACTTGAACGCTGCATAAGTGCTCATTGCAACCACGATGATAACGAATACCGGAAGCAGGAAGTTGAGGAAAACGCGCGGCTTGAAGCCCGGATACGGCTCCATGTTGGTCAGCTCCTTGCCGGTCAGCGGCTGCGCGCCGTCCGCGAGGACCTTGCCGGTCTCGATGGCGCGTTTCTCAGCCTTCTTCATGGGACCGAAGTCCTTGACGATGCCGGAAGCGATGAGGCCGACAAACGCGACCGCAAACAGAGCATAGAAGTTGAATGGAACAGCGCGCAGGAACAGCGCGGAAGCGTCCTCCTGTGTTGCGATACAACCAATGCCGACCGCCAGACCGCTCAGGTAAGCCGCCCAGCCGGTGATCGGAACGAGCACGCTGACCGGTGCGGAGGTGGAGTCCGCGATGTACGCGAGCTTTTCACGCGAGATGCGCGCCTTGTCCGTGATGCTGCGCATGGTGCAGCCGACGAACAGCGGGCTGAACGAGTCGCTGAAGTATACGAACATACCGAGGACCCATGCGATGAGCTGGGAGCCCTTGCGGCTCAGCTTCTTGTCGTGGATCCACTGGGAAAAGCCCTGAATAGCGCCGGTCTTCTGGAAATATGCAACCAGAATGCCGACCATCGTATTCAGCAGCATGACCCACGAAAAGCTGGTCGTACCCAGATTTTCCTTGAGCAGCGTCGGGAAATTCAGCAGCGCAATGTCTACCAGACCCTGACCCTCGTGAATACCGACGAGCGTAGTACCTGCAATGCAGGCAACCGCAAGCGCTACGATAGTATTCTTCGTGCGGAAGGACAGCGCAATGGCAAGGATCGCAGGGATGATCGAAATGATACCCATGTTAGTGAGTTCTTCCATTTATTTCTCTCCTTTATTGTGAATGTGAAAAGGGGAAGCGCGACAATATTAGATTTTAGAGCTTTACCTGATCGAGCGGCAGCTTGTTGGCCGAACGGGTAACGGTAGCCGGGGACGCCGGATCGAGCTGACGGTCCGCAATGCCCAGAATGTCCTCCGGACGTACCCACGGACGGTTCTGGAGCGCGCTGCTCTCCTCGTGGGTCAGATAGCCCTTGTAAGCGGTCAGCGCACGGCGCAGAAAGCCGTCGCGGACGCAGGCCTCAGCCACGCCGTTGTTCAGAATGGAGCGGAAGTGCGGAATGACGGATGCCGCATAAGCGATGGAGGTGGAGTTTGCGATCGCGCCCGGGATGTTGCTTACGCAGTAGTGAACGACGCCCTCTTCGACGTAGCGCGGATTTTCGTGCGTGGTCTCGTGGAACGACTCGATCGCGCCGTCGTCGTCGTTGGAGATGTCGACGATGACCGAGCCCTTCTCCATCAGCTTCAGCATTTCGCGCGTGATGAGGAAGTCGTGGCAGCCCTTCGGCCACTTGACGCAGTTGAGCACCATATCGGTCTGCGGCAGCAGAGCGGCGATGTTCTCCTTGGTGCAGATCATGGTATCGATCTTCTCCTGATACTGACGCTGCGTGGAGCGCAGGATGCCGATGTTGATGTCCATGATGGTGACGCGCGCGCCCAGATTGTACAGAACGGACAGAGCCGCCTGACCTACCGTGCCGGCGCCCAGAATGAGCACGTTCATTGCCGGCGCGCCGCCCAGACCGCTGACGAACTTGCCCTTGCCGCCGTTGATGGACAGCATAGACTCCAGACCGAACAGAGCGCCCTGCTTGCCGGCTGCCTCGCAGTTCGGGGAGCCGTAGCGGTGGCTGTCCTCTGCGGTGAACGCGATGCACTTGCTGTCCAGAATAGCCTGAAGCTCCTCCGGATGTGCCGCCGGATGGATGCAGGTGAAGATGATCTGGCCCTCGCGCAGCAGTGGGAACTCGCACGGCTCCAGCTCCTTGACCTTGGTCACGAAGTCAGCCTGTGCGTAGATCTCCTCCATGGTGTCTACCAGCTTTGCGCCTGCCTGCTCGTACTTTTCGTCCGAGAAGCCTGCCTTTTCGCCTGCGCCGCGCTGTACGAGCGCGGTGTGACCGTCAGCGATGATGGTCGAGATCTCGCCCGGCGTCGCGATGGTGCGATACTCGCCGTTCTTGATGTCTTTCAGCAGTCCGAATACCAATGAAATTACCTCCGATATATTTTATTTATCACTGCTATGAATAATTATGAACGCAGACACGTAAAAAGGGCACTGAAGCAAAAGACTTCAGTGCCCTATGGGTGCCTATCTTCTGCCGGATATGACCAGCTCTCTTCTGTCGGCTGGCGACCGGCAGAAGCAGTGCCGGAGCTGTTCGCTCCCGGCCCCAGACAGCCCCTTTGCTGCCTTCGGCGGATTGCCCTTTCACCCTTCGGCTACTGATGCGCTCCGCGCCTCTAAATCATACCAATGCTTAATTATAGACGTCCAAACTTCTTCTGTCAATCAAATACGCGGCGTTTCGTGACTTTTCGTCTTTTCCGTGCACAGAGGGCGGTCAAAACTGTAAACACCGCACAAAAACGTTTGCGTTTATTTCGCGATGCGTTTTTCCGCATTTTTCCGGTTTAAATAGATATAGAACATCGTGTTCAGTAAAATGCCGACCACCGTCGCGACCGGCGCCGCCATGCCGATTTTCGTCAGGCTTGCGTTCGGCTGGATACTCATGTAATATGCAAGGGGAAGGCGGACGAGCAGCGTCTGCACGAGGCCCTGTATCATGACCCACAGCGTCCGGTTGCTGCCGTTGAAATAGCCGACCATGCTGAACAGGATCGCGGTCACGATGGTCTCGGGCGCGAAGCCGCGCAGGTATTCAAAGCCCTTGCGCACGACCTCCGCATCGGTCGAGAACAGACCGGCCAGCACATCGCCCCTCAGCATGACGAGCGCAAACATCACAATGCCGAACGCCACGCCCACCGCGATGCCGGTGAACATGGATTTTTTCGCGCGCTTTACGTTGCCTGCGCCGATATTCTGCGCGACGAACGACGCCATCGACTGCATCAGCGCACTCGGCACAAGCATGACGAAGCTGACGATCTTGCTCGCGACGCCGTAGCCCGACGAGGCCGCAAGGCCCAGACGGTTGACGAACGCGCAGAGCGCGAGGAAGGAAAGCTGCGTCAGAAATTCCTGCAAAGCGAGCGGCAGGCCGATCGCGAGAAAGCGTCTGCACTGCTCGTTGAGCCGCACATCGCTCTTTTTGAACGTAAACGGCAGTTTTTTGCGGCACAGGATGACCAGCGCGCACACCACGCTGACCGCCTGCGCGAGCACGGTCGCGATTGCCGCACCGGCCGCGTCCAGATGCAGACCGGCCACGAGCGCCAGATCGCCTGCGACATTGACCAGACAGGCCACGAGCACGAACAGCAGCGGCGAACGGCTGTCGCCCAGACCGCGGAACACTGCCGAAAGCACGTTATACGCGACGATGAACAGAATGCCGCAGCCGCAGATGCGCACATAGCTCGTCGTGAGCGTGATGGCCTCCTGCGGCGCCTGCATGAGCACCGAGATCGGCCGCGCGAAGAACACGAGCAGCACGAACAGACAGCCTGCGAGGATGGTGAACACGACGGCCGCGCCGCCGAGCACCGCACCGATCTCCTTTTCGCGTTTCTCACCGATATACCGCGCGATCAGCACGGTAACGCCCATCGCGAGCTGCGTCACGACGAACGTCACAAGGTTGAGCACCTGACTGCCGGTCGAGACCGCCGACAGACCCGAGGTCGAGCCGAAGCGTCCGACAACGAGCAGGTCGACCGCGCCGTAGGCCGCCTGTAAGATCAGCGCACCGAGCACCGGTACCATGAAACGGAACAGCTTTTTCAGAATGCTGCCCTGCGTAAAATCCGCTGCGTTACTCATCGAGCCGTCCCCTCCTCTCGCTCATCACGCGGTGCATCTTCTCGATCGTGCGGATGGTACACGCCGCGTCCTCATCCGAAATATCCGCAAGCTGCGGCTCGAGCCGCGAAAAATAGTGCTCGTTGTAGCGCTGCGAAAGCTGTTTTCCCTCTTCGGTCATGGTGAGGTAGGTCACGCGGCCGTCCTCTTTGGATGCGGTCTTGCTCAGATAGCCCTTTGCCTCCATCTCCTTGACCGTCCGCGTCACGCCCGGGCGCGGAATGTCGAGCGCGTCCCCGATGTCGGAGACCCGGACGCGCACGCCCTGTCGTTCGAGCTGGTCGATGACGTCCAGATATTGAATATACGCCGGCGCTACACCCTGTGGCAGCGGCGGCAGCAGGTCGCGGATGCGCTTCGCCTCATAGCACGCATCGAGCAGCGATTTGATCATCGCAATGGTCATTCATGCCCCTCCAATAGTTATCTTAGATAATTACTTTCGATAACTATTATAAGGCATCTGCCGCAAATGTCAAGAGAGATTTTTTCTCTTGATGCGCCGCAAGAACACGCAGCCTGCCGCGCACGACACGGCTTCCGCGATCGGCACCGCCCACCAGATGAGCGAAACCCCTGCCGCGCCGCTGCGTACCGCCAGAGAAAACGCATACGCGAGCGGCAGGATGATGACGAGCTGACGCAGCAGCGAGAGCACGAGCGACTCCATGCCGCCGCCGAGCGCCTGATAAACGCCCTGAAACGCAACGCTGATACCGGCGAAAACAAAGCTGAGCGAGATCACGCGCATCGCGCCAATGAAATATGCCCTCGACTGCCCCGCGTTGAACAGCGCGGCGAACGCGCCCGGGAAGAGCTCGGTCAGCGCGAGTCCTGCCGCCATCAGCACGACCGTGTAGAGCAGACCGTATTTGATGCCGTCCTCCACGCGCTTCCGGCTGCCCATGCCGCAGCCGTAGGCAACGATCGGCGTGATCGCGTCGCGCAGGCCGAACGCGAGGAACAGCACGAACTGCTGCACCTTGTAGAACAGGCCGTAGGCGGTCTGGGCGGAGGCGTCAAACTTCAAGATCAAATTCATCGCGTACACCATGACCGACATGAGCGCCTGCGCGATGATGGCCGGCAGGCCGATGGTATAAATGTCCCGGATAGTCGCGAAATCCGGTTTCAGATGCTTCATGCCGCGGTCAAACTCGCGGTTCAGGCGCAGATGGAACACGAAAAGCAGCGCCGCCGACGCGATCTGACCGATAACGGTCGCCCACGCTGCGCCCTTGACGCCCATCTCCGGCACCGGACCGAGACCGTAGATCATGATCGGGTCGAGCACGATGTTGACGACCGCGCCCGTCACCTGACCGATGGTCGAGTACAGCGAGCGACCCGTCGCCTGAAGCAGCTTCTCGAACAGCGAGAAAAAGACGATGCCGAACGAGAACGCGCAGCAGATGAACAGATAATCGTTCGCCATGCCGATGACCTGCGCATCCGCGGTCTGCGACGCGATGTACACCCCTGCCCCCACCAGACCGAACAGCAGGCAGATGAGGTAAATGACCGCGCCGAGGAACAGGCCGTTTCCGGCGACCTTCGCCGCCTTTTCGCGGTTGCCCTGTCCGAGCGTGCGCGCGAGCAGCGCGTTCACGCCGACACCCGTACCGATTCCGAGCGCCACCATGAGCATCTGCACCGGAAAGACCAGCGTCAGCGCGTTGAGCGCCGCCTCGCTCCCCTCTCGCATGTTGCCGACGAACGAGCTGTCCACGATGTTGTACACCGCCTGAAGTGCCATGGACAGGATCATCGGCACGCCCATGCGCACCATCAGCCGGTTCACCGGCATCTCCTGCATTCTGTTGTTTTCCGCCATTTTTACTGAATTCCTCCTTCTTTTTGCGCAAAAAGAGCGTGCCTCTACCCGGATAAGCTGGACTTACGCGGAAAGCTGCACGCTCAAAAATAGCATATAAAAAATAAAACGAGCCGCACGAAAACTGGATTTACGCAGTTGTGCTACTCGTTTACACTGTTATTATATCGTCTGAAAAATCAAAAGTCAACGAAAAAGATTTGTCAGAAATCGCGCTCCTCATTCGTATTACAGGTGAAAGCAACGTTGCTGAAAGGAGCTGAAACCCCAATGAAACCATTCGACAGGACGGAGGCGGAACGTCTGGTGCAGACGTACTCCGACATGATCCTGCGTCTGTCCTACACCTATCTGAAATCCACGCAGGACGCGGAGGACATCTGCCAGACCGTGTTCCTCAAGCTGCTGACCGGCGGCATGGTCTTTGACTCGCCCGAGCACGAAAAGGCGTGGATCATCCGCACGACGGCCAACGCCTGCAAGGACGCGCTCCGCGCCGCCCACCGGCGGTGCGTGGGACTGGAGGCGGTCGCGGAGGCTGCCGCCCCCGAGCCGCCCGACTCCGCCGTGCTCGACGCCGTGATGGCGCTGCCGGAGAAATACCGCGAAGCGGTGTACCTGTATTACTACGAAGGCTATTCCGTGCGCGAGATCGCCGCCCTGCTCGGCAGGAGCGAAGCCGCGGTCTCCGCCCATCTCAGCCGCGGCCGGAAAAGCCTGCGGCAAACGCTTGGAGGCGAGTTTTATGAACAGAGAGTATAACGATAACAAAGAGTATAAAAATGTGCTGGACGGGCTGTATTTCTCGGAAGAGGCGAAAAACCGCATGGTCGAGCGACTGATGGAGCGCGCCGAGCAGCCTGCGCCGCACCGTATCCGCCGCTTTCCGCGCGTCGCGGCGGTCGGCATTGCAGCAGCGCTCGTGCTCAGCATCGGCGCAGGCGCGACCGGCGTGCTCAAATCGGCGAGCGAGGCCTTTGCCGGTGTATTCGGCCCGACGGCCGACACCGAAATCATCGACGAGATCGGTCACCCCATCGGCGCGAGCGACACCTCGAACGGCGTCACCGTCACCGCGGACGCCATCCTGTTCGACGGCTACAACTACCTCATTTCCTACACGCTCGAGAAGGACGATGGTTCGGCCTTTGACTGCACGGCAAACCCGGACACCGGCCTGCTCGACCTCAACTGGGGAGAAACCGACAGCGACATCGGCCGCCATACCGGCGGCGCCATCGGCAGCAGCTGGTTCTACGACGAAAACCCGAACGACAACGCCATTCAGTACGTGGAGACCATGTCGTACTCCGATGCTGTCAAGCCCGGCGGCACGGCGAAGATCTCGCTGAAAAACCTGCAATCCTTTACGCCCGACTCGCAGGACGAAACCGTCCTCGCCGAGGGCAGCTGGCACCTCAAGTTCAAGCTCGACGCCGGCAACTGCGCGAAGGAGCTGACCGCCGGCCAGAGCATCGACATTGACGGCAAGTCCGCGACCGTCGACAAGCTTATCATCTCCCCCATCGGCTACAACTTCACCTACACGGTAGACGACGAGGCCCAGTTCCCGGAAGCCGTGAGCGGTCAGGCGCCCTCCGGCGCACAGGACGAATGGGCTGCGTTTTCCGCGCCGCTGTCCGTCACGCTGAAGGACGGCACGGTCGTCGACCTTTCGGGTATCGGCGGCAGCATGGAGCCACACGACGGCAAGACCGTCTGCACCCGTCAGGGTACGTTTGACCAGATCCTTCCGCTCGAAAACATGAAGTCTGTCACGATCGGCGATGTTACCGTCCCGATCGAATAAAAAACCTTCTGCCGCCCGGCTTTCTTCTCTGCCGGGCGCAAATGTCAAGTATTTTGTGCGAAAAAGATAGAATAATTTTTTGAGAGCTTATGCCACCCGGTCGAAAGCTATCTCGAACGCCTCCGCCGACGACAAAAAGCCGAGGATTTCTCGCGGGTAGTTGTTTAGCCACTTCTCGACGCGCTTCACTTCCGCCGCCGTCACCTTGTCGAAGTCCGTCCCTTTCGGGAACTGCCGCCGTATCATGCGGTTAATATTCTCGTTCGTGCCGCGCTCACAAGAGCTGTACGCATGGCAGTAATAGACCGTCGTCCGCTTTGCATCCTTGCGCCGGGCGCTCCGCTCGATGCCGTCAGCATCCGCGAACTCGGAGCCGTTGTCTACTGTTATCGTTTTGAATATCTGATAGAACGCCGCACCGTAAAGGCGCTCGAGGCGGTCTAACGCCGCGACGACCGTCTCGGCGCGCCCGTCCTTGATGCGGATAATGATTTCCCGCCGCGTGACGCGCTCGGAGAGGACGAGGAGGCGGGCTTTCGTCCGCTTCTTCCCGACGACGGTATCCATTTCCCAATGCCCCGGCTCCTGCCGCTCGTTGATATACTCCGGTCTCTGCTCTATGCTCGTGCCGCTGGATGCCCGAGCCTGTTTCTTGCGGATTGTTCTATGCTTCTTTTTGCGGTCGCCCTTTTCCGGGAGGTCTTGATTTGTGAGCGTGAGGAAAACGCCGTCCTCGACGTATTTATAAATTGTCGCACGGCAAAAGGTTATTCCGAAGTGTTTATATTTTTCCTGCTTGAGTAGAGCGCACACCGCCGCCGGAGAATAGTCCTCGTTTCCGATTTTGTCCTCGATAAACTGCGCGGCGGCGTGATTTTTCCCAATCTTGAGCGGAGCACCTTTCGCGGCGAGCCCCTCTTGATAGCGCGCCTCGGCCTTTTCCGGGCTATACCGCTCCTCGGTCGTATAATCGGAGTTTAGACGCTCATACGTCCCGCGCTTGAGCTCGCGGTAAACGGTGCTGATATGTACGCCCAGCTCCTCGGCGATTTCCTTTTTCGAGTGTCCATGCTTGAGCATCGTCTCGAGCTTGATACGGCTCGTCCAATTAAGTTGTTTATATGTCCGCTCTCCCATAGCGCGCCCTCCCTCAAGATATGAAAAAAGGGCGGGAAAGTCCCGCCCTCTCGTTACTGCTGTTTATCGTTGGTATCGCAATACTCGTTAATAAACCTCTTTATCTCCGTCGTCGGAGTTGTACCGTTTTCCGCACATATCCGCCGGAAACGCTCTAAAACGTCCGGCTTGAGGTCTAACGGAAAACGGACATAGTTTTTCCGCAAGCTCTTTATTTGTTGCGCGTATTTACTTTTCTCGTCCATTCTTCACCGCCTCCCGAATATCAAGCGCCAAAACCGCCGCCGTCAAAAACACCGACACATAGAATAGCCAGTTGAAAGCGTGTTGAGATACCGCATAGATGCAGTTCGCCGCAAACAAGAGGTAAAGCGGCACGTTGATTTTTTTCTTGCACATAATTTCACAGATGGTGTATAATACGGTTAGAGAGTCGGGGGAGGTTTCCCTCCCCGTCCTCTTAGCCCTTGAGTATTGTGTAGATAACCAAGACTATATTCGCTATGCCTGCCAGTATTTCGACTATCGTCTTTGTGATTTCTAACTTGCTCTCGGGCTTTTTCTTTTTGGGCTTGCCCATCTGTTTACCTCCTTTCTGATTATTATTATAAACTATACGTCCGTATATGTCAATAGCTTTTTCAAAAAAGTGCAAAAAATAATCCCCGGCGAGGAGGCCGGGGATTTACTCTATTCCGAGGAGCCAAAGGGCAGACACGCCGAGGACGCGAGCAAAGACGGGTATCTCGTAATCAGGAATAAACCGCGTTCCGATTTCGATACGGCTTATCGAGTCCCGCTCCATTGTTACGCCCTCGACTTGCACCCGCGCCGCGAGGTCGCTTTGTGAGAGCCGGAGCTTGAGCCGCGCCTCCCGTATGCGCTCGCCGCTTATGTTCTTCTTTCCCTCAAAGTCGTATATCTTCAATCGCTCGCCTCAATTCTTATCTTTCGCACATTTTTCTTGACTTTAGCACATGGATAGTGAATAATTGTGTTAAAGGTCAGCACGACCGAAATATAATATTTGAAACGGAGGGCTTTACATGGTCTGTCCTAAATGCGGCGGAGATAACGTAACTATTCAAATGGAGCAAGTCTCCACCAAAACCAAAAAGAGCGGCGTAGGCTTTGGCGGTCACATGAATAACCTCGCTCGCGGCATGACCGCCGTTTGCACTCTCGGCGTTTCTAATCTTGTGTGGAAAAAGTCCACGGGTACGGAAAAGTCGAAAGTTCAAAATCGCAAAATCTGCCTTTGTCAGAGTTGCGGGAATAGTTGGGAAATCGAATAACGCACACAACGCATAAAAGGCGAGCGTAACAAAAAACGGGCGAGGCCATAGAGCCCCGCCCGCTTTTTTCTGCACGATTATACGTCGGAAAGACTGCCGAGAGCGTCCGCCGCCTCGAGTGCGCGATAGATGATGCAAGCGACGGCCTCGCGGGTAATCGGCTGTTGCCACCCGTAATTTCCCGCGCCGTCGCCGTTGAAAATGCCCTTGCGCTTGCAGTATTCCGCCGCCTCTTTCGCCCACTCGGAGGGCGCGTCGCCGGTATCGGCGCAAGAGGTCAGTTGTTTTCTTGCCTCGTTAATATCCATGTCGAAATCCTCCTTGTTTTCAGATAGGCGAGCCTTAAACCTCGCCCATTGTTCATTTCCACTCGTGCCGTAATAGGTGTTCGTGTCGTCGCCTACCCACGGGCGCGGACACCATTTCCCGGTAACGTCATAATGCCGGACGACGTTCTCGGCGGGGATATTGTATTTCTCCATGAGAGCCCGCGTAAACTCTACGAGATTATCAACGGTCTTTTCGGTGAAATACCAATCTTTCGCCGCCGCGCTCCCGGCGGTGGACTTGTCCAGCTTATACGGTCGGACTTCAATCCCGATGCTGTTTGCGTTCCTGCATCGCGGGTGAACGTATGCGCCGGACGTTCCGCAATGCCACGCGATATTATTATCCTCGACGCATTGATAGACGATATTCCCCTCGTCTAAACAGTAATGCGCCGAGGCTTGCCTATTGGCTCCGGCGAAATAGTTTGCTACCGCCGCCGCCGTGCCGAGCGAGCCGAAATAATGGATAACGATATACTCGATTTTCCGTCCCGCTCCGCCGCGTGTGAAGTTCCGGGAAATAATCCTTTTCTCCACCGTCAGCATAGATTATTCCCCCTTTGCGGTCTTTTCTACCGCGTCGCTGATTTTCTGCGTCTGCGTCCCGAAATAGAACGCGATAACGACGGTGTAGACCGTCATAAACTCTTGGCTCGTCTGCCCGGTAATTGCGAGGTACGCGAATACCCCGGAGAGCAAGAGCGTGACGAGGCTCTTTACGCTCAAGAGCGCGGCGAGCCGTTTCCCGATGATTTCTTTCATTGTGCTACCTCCTTTTAGCAATCTCGTTTTGTTGCCGTGTCGTATGTAATTCCGCCGGACGTGTTCTCGGCCTTGCTCTTATTGAGCGAGAACGAGAGTACGGTAGCGGTCGCGGCTTGAAGAAAAGCGATTAAAGCGGTCAGATACGGGAGCGAGCCGGAGTAATCATTTGCTACGGCGATATAGCAGAGGTCGAGCGTCGTCATGGTCGATTTGTAGTCGATATAGAGGACGGCATAAACGAGGAGCTTTGAAAAGGAGAGATACCCCTTTGCAAAGCTCCATACCGATAGCGCGGCGCTCTTTATCCACCGCCGCCGAGCCGAGCGCTTGCGGGCGGACATTATCCGTCCTCCCGCGCCTCGCGCCCCTCGAGCCGGTCGATACGATGATGCGCCGACTTTGCCGAGCTCTCGACCGCCGACATTCGCTCCGCCATGTCGATATATCGTGCGTCCTGCGCATCCTGCTTGCGCTCGATGCGGTCAATGCCGCCTTTGATATATCCGATTTCCGTTAAAATCGTACCGGCCTCTTTGCCCTTGCCCTCGCTGTCTTTCTTTGAGTTCCGGCTAAATGCGGCATAGCTCAAAATGCCGCCGAGGATAGTCCCGAGGACTCCGATAATCGCGCTGAAATAATCCATTGTAAAACCTCCGTTATCGTTCGTAATAATCGAGTGTAACGGTCTGCTTTCCGGGCAGTATTG
>CAVIRF010000021.1:0-22195 GCA_963645185.1 Coprococcus eutactus
GGTTGTCCCGATGATGATCGACGCGATCAAAGCTGCTAAGGAAGCTAAGTAATTTAGCTGTACTCAGTATAACGAAAGACCGCAGAGATTTCTCTGCGGTCTTTTTCATGTGTTTATTCAATGTAAATACAGAAATAGATATCAAAAGCCGCAGGCAGGTTGCCTGCGGTTTTCATCTCAATTTTCTTCAGCCGTCACAACCGCCACCGAGCGTGCGCCGAGCATAAAGCGATGTCCGTCAAACGGTATATCGGGAGCAAAGGCATCCTGCGCGAAGGTGTGCAGCGTCAGAACCCAGTGCATGTTGTCGGGCGACTCCGGAAGCTGCTGCTCATGCGCCTCCCAATGCGCATTGATCGCGAGCAGCACCAGATCATCCGCTGTGTCATCTGCATTTCTGCCGGAAAAGAGCACGCCGATCTGTCGGGTGTCGTCCTTCATCTCGCTGTTCCATGCCGTGCCGAGATTGTGCAGCGAAACATCCGGCCAGCCGCAATGCGCAGGCTTTGTCGCACCGCGAAGCACCGGATGTGCATGGCGCAGCGAAATCAGACTGCGGACGTACTGGAACATGTCTCGATTTGTTTCAAGCTGCCTCCAGTCAAGCCACGAAATTTCATTATCCTGACAGTAGGAGTTGTTGTTGCCGTACTGCGTATTGCCGAATTCATCGCCTGCAAGGAACATTGCTGCACCGCGGCTGCAAAGCAGAACCGCAAACGCATTTTTTCGCAGGCGGTCGCGAAGTGCGTTGATCTGAGGGTCGTCTGTCTCCCCTTCTGCGCCGCAGTTCCAGCTGTGATTGTCATTCGCGCCATCCGTATTGTCCCAGCCGTTCGCTTCGTTGTGCTTATCGTTATAAGCATACAAATCATACAGCGTAAAGCCGTCATGGCAGGTAATAAAGTTGACCGAGGCGTTCTGGCGCTTGTCGGGCGGATAAAGATCGGGAGAGCCGCAGATACGCTGCACCGCAGCATGTGCAAGGCGGTCATCGCCCTTGAGAAAGCGGCGCAGATCATCGCGGTATTTTCCGTTCCACTCTGCCCAGCGGTTCCACGACGGAAACGAGCCGACCTGATACATGCCGCCTGCATCCCATGCCTCCGCGATCAGCTTGACACGGCCAAGGATAGGGTCGAACGCCAGACTCTCCAGCAGCGGCGGCTCGGACAGCGGTCCGCCGTCCTCATCACGTCCAAGAATGCTCGCAAGATCAAAACGGAAGCCATCCACACGGTATTCTACGACCCAGTACCGCAGGCAGTCAAGGATAAACTGCCGCACCATCGGCTGATTGCAGTTAAGTGTGTTGCCGACACCGGAAAAATTATAGTATTTGCCATCCGGGGTGAGCATGTAGTAGATATTGTTGTCCATGCCCTTGAAGGAGAAACACGGTCCGTGCTCGTTGCCCTCTGCCGTATGATTGAACACAACGTCAAGGATAACCTCGATACCGTTCGCATTGAGTGTGCGGATCATGGTTTTCAGCTCAGTTCCCTCATGGTTATATTCCAGCGCCGCCGTGTAGCCGGTGTTCGGCGCGAAATAGCAGACCGTGTTGTAGCCCCAGTAATTAAGAAGCTGTTTTCCGTCGATCACCCGTTCATCCGCGAGCTCATCGAACTCAAATACCGGCATCAGCTCGACTGTGTTTATTCCGAGCTCCTTCAAATACGGCAGCTTTTCCATCAGTCCGGCAAACGTGCCGGGATGCTCGACCTGAGAGCTTTCGTGCATGGTGAAGCCGCGAACATGCATCTCGTAGATGATCATATCCTGAAACGGCACATGTGCGTCCTCAAAATCGCCCCAGTCAAACACATCCTCGACTACACGCGCATGGTAGGAGCTCTCAGCCGACGGACGAACACCCCAGCGGCTCTGTCCGGTCACGGCTCGCGCATAGGGGTCGAGCAGAAACCTGCTCTTGTCGAACAACAGGCCGCGTGCCGGATCGTATGGTCCGTCCATTCGATAGGCGTATTCAAACTCGGTAATGTCGAGACCGAACACGATCATCGACCAGGTATTGCCGATGCGAAACTGTTCGGGAAACGGCAGCACGGCATACGGCTGCTGCTCGGTGCGATGGAACAGACACAGCTCGCAGCCTGTCGCGCCGACTGAATGTATGGTGAAGCTGACACCGCCGGGCACGACCGTCGCTCCATTGGTCAGAAACAGTCCCGGACGCACAGAAAAGCCGTCAATGACGTTAGTAGCGTTCATCGCACGCGCGCCGCAGTGCAGCGTTCTTCCGCAGCAGGGCTCTGAATTTATCATAGTCCTTCCTCCTCCCTGTTCCAGAAAACAAAAAAGCCGCGGCAGGAATGCGTTGCGGCTTTTTTGAACAGGTAAATATGGTTTCTGCCTCAGGGGCAGATGCAGGTCCTTAGCCCTGAACAGCTACGACCTCGACCTCGACCTTAGCGCCGAGCGGCAGAGCAGCGACCTGTACGCAGGAGCGAGCCGGAGCCTGCTCAGTGAAATATTTTGCGTAAACGCCGTTGAATGCTGCGAAGTCCTTGATGTCGGACAGGAAGCAGGTGGTCTTGACAACGCGGTCGAAGGAAACGCCGCCCTGTGCCAGAACGTACTGAAGGTTCTTCATGACCTGCTCGGTCTGCTCCTCGATGGTAGCAGCCTCGATCTTGCCGGTAGCCGGGTCGATCGGAATCTGACCGGAGGTGTAGATGAAGCCGTTAGCAACGATCGCCTGAGAGTACGGGCCTACTGCTGCCGGTGCGAGATCGGTGTGAAGTACTTCCTTGATAGCCATAATGATGGTTCTCCTTTTATATCTTTTATTTTTGAATACGAATTAAGAAATACACCTCTGTGCGGCAGTTTACTTCTTGCCGCCCTTGGTCTTCTTCAGACGCTCGGTGTTGGACAGAACGCGCTTGCGCATGCGGATGCTCTCCGGCGTGATCTCGAGCAGCTCGTCGTCCGAAATGAACTCGAGAGCAGCCTCGATGGACATCTGACGCGGCGGAATGAGACGCAGCGCGTCATCCGAACCGGAAGCACGCATGTTGGTCAGCTGCTTCTTCTTGCATACGTTGACAGCCATATCCTCGCCGCGCGGATTCTCGCCGACGATCATGCCCTCGTATACCATCGTGCCGGGGCCGATGAACAGCGGGCCGCGCTCCTGCGCGTTGAACAGGCCATAGCCGACTGCCTCGCCGGTCTCGAAGGCGATCAGTGAACCGGTGGTACGCTTCTGGATGTCGCCCTTGTACGGCTGGTAGCTGTTAAAGACGGAGGACATAACGCCCTCGCCCTTGGTATCGGTCAGGAACTCGGTACGGTAGCCGAACAGGCCGCGTGCCGGGATGATAAACTCAAGACGCATACGGTCTGCGCCCTTCGGGTTCATGGAAACGAGCTCGCCCTTGCGAGAGCCCATCTTCTCCATGATGGAGCCGACAGCGTCAGCCGGAACGTCAGCGATCATGCGCTCCATCGGCTCGCAGGTCTTGCCGTCGATCTCCTTGAGCAGAGCCTTCGGTGCGCCGACCTGGAACTCATAGCCTTCGCGGCGCAGGTTCTCGATCAGGATGGACAGATGCATCTCGCCGCGGCCGCATACGCGGAACGCATCGGTGGTGTCGGTCTCGTTAACACGCAGAGATACGTCCTTCAGCAGCTCGCGGAACAGGCGCTCACGCAGATGACGGGAGGTAACGAACTTGCCCTCGCGGCCTGCGAACGGAGAGTCGTTGACCATGAAGGTCATCTCAACGGTCGGCTCGGAGATCTTGACGAACGGCAGAGCCTCAACGTGCTCCGGGTCGCACAGTGTCTCGCCGATGGTAACGCCCTCGATACCGGAGAAGCAGACGATCTCGCCAGCCTGCGCCTCTTCGATCGGCTGACGGCCCAGCTCCTCGATGGAGTACAGGGTAACGAGCTTTGCGTTGTACGGCTTGGTGTTGCCGTGGTAGTCGCAGACAGTGACCTGCTGGCCAACCTTCATCGAGCCGCGCTCGATGCGGCCAATGCCGATGCGACCGACATATTCATTATAGTCGATAGAGGAAACGAGCATCTGAGTCGGGCCCTCGGTGTCAACGTGCGGCGCCGGGATGTGCTCAAGGATCTGCTCGAACAGCGGCGTCAGGTCCTTGCCCTCGACGTTCGGGGACATGGAGGCGGTGCCGGCACGGCCGGAGCAGTAAACGATCGGGCTGTCAAGCTGCTCATCGGTTGCGTCGAGGTTGAGCAGGAGCTCGAGGACCTCGTCGCCGATCTCGTTCAGACGAGCATCCGGACGGTCGATCTTGTTGATCGCGATGATGATCTTGTGGCCAAACTCAAGTGCCTTCTGAAGAACGAAACGGGTCTGCGGCATCGGGCCCTCTGCTGCGTCGACCAGCAGAACAACGCCGTCTACCATCTTGAGGATACGCTCTACCTCGCCGGAAAAGTCCGCGTGACCCGGGGTGTCGACGATGTTGATCTTGACGCCCTTGTAGTGTACCGAGGTGTTCTTAGCTAGAATGGTAATGCCGCGCTCACGCTCGATGTCGCCGGAGTCCATGACGCGCTCTTCTACCACCTGATTTTCGCGGAAAGCGCCAGCCTGCTTGAGCATCTGGTCGACCAGAGTAGTCTTGCCGTGGTCAACGTGCGCAATGATGGCGATGTTGCGTAAATCGTTTCGGATCATATATATTCCTCCATTATTTAAGGTCATTTTCATACATCATTTATTATACCTGTTTTTTCGCTCGTTTTCTACCTGTTTTATCGTCAAAATTATGATAAATTCCGCGCGAAATTCTGTAAACTTTTGCGTGCTCCCCTTTTTCGGTGCGTTTCTTTCCTTTTTCCTGTTCTGCAAAAAATGTGCGCGAAATGTGGAAATTTCCTGCGGCTTATGCTATAATGTCAGTGCAATCTAAGAATGACGAGGAAATAACATGAAAGGTATTATTCTTGCCGCGGGCAAAGGCTCCCGTCTTTACCCCATGACACGCCCGGTCTGCAAGCCATTGCTTCCGGTATATGATAAGCCGATGATTTATTATCCCCTTGCGGTTCTGCTGGAAGCAGGCATTCGGGACATTCTGATTATCATTCCGCCCGGAGAAGAAGGCCCGTTCTATCGTCTGCTCGGCTCGGGCGGACGTCTCGGTGTCAACATCACCTATGAGGTGCAGGAGGTCGCGCGCGGTATTGCAGACGCCCTGCTGATCGGCTCTCAGTTCATCGGCAACAACGATGACGTCTGCCTTGTACTCGGCGACAACATCTTCTATTCTCCGAAGTTCGGCGGCTATCTGGAACAGGCGCTTCAGCACCGCGACGGCGCATGTGTATTCGGCTATTATGTAGACGATCCGCGTGCGTTCGGCGTTGTCGAATTCGATGCGCAGGGCCGCGCTGTCTCCATCGAGGAGAAGCCGCGCTATCCGAAGTCCAACTACATTATCCCGGGTCTGTATTTCTACGACAACAGCGTTGTACAGATCGCGCGCAATCTGGAGCCCTCCGCACGCGGCGAGCTCGAAATTACGGACGTCAACCTCGAATACATGCGCCGTGGTCAGCTGCACGTGGTAAAGCTCGACCGAGACTTTGTCTGGCTTGACGCTGGTACGGCGGACAGCCTGCTCTACTCCGCGCAGGAGGTCAAGCGCGTACAGGATGCGACCGGACGCTACATCGCATGCCCCGAGGAGATCGCGTACCGCCGCGGCTATATCGACCAGAAAACCGTGCTGCGCCATGCCGCAGAGCTGGACAAGACGCTGTACGGACGCTATCTGGAATGTCTGTAACTCATCTATAACCTGACAGATTGGAGAGATTATAATGCCGGTTTACACAGAAACCAAAACCTATCGTACCAAGGCACACATGGGCATGATCGACGTGACCGATGACTTCCGCGCAGCAGTGCAGAACGCCTGCCGCAACACCGGAATGAAGTCCGGCACGATCACCGGTTTTACGACCGGCGGCGTTGCCGGTCTGACGACGCTCGAGTTTGAGCCGGGCATGGTCTATCACGACCTCAAGGCTGCGATGGATGTCTTTTCGCCCTACCGCGACGAGAACGGCCGCGTGATCTACTACCATCATCACGACACCTGGCACGACGACAACGGCTCGTCGCACATCAAGGCGGCGCTGCTCAGCCCGTTCATCGTCATTCCCTTTGTCAACGGCGAGATCACGATCGGTCCGTGGCAGAATCTGACGCTCGTCGAGTGCGACACGAGAGACCGCACGCGCGACATCGTGTTTCAGGTAATGGGCGAATAAAATATATCGAAAGATTCAAAAAGGGCACGCCGTAAGGCGTGCCCTTTTTGCTTTACGAAACAGTTCGTCTTTCAAAAGCGATGCTTTTGAATTACTGATGTGCCTCGATGTAGTTTACGATGTCACCGATGGTGCTCATCTTTGCAGCTTCCTCGTCCTCGATGGTGACACCGAAGTTCTCCTCGAGGTCCATCATCAGCTCAACTACGTCCAGAGAGTCAGCGTTCAGATCCTCCTTGACCTTGGTGTCCATGGTCATAGTGGAAGCATCAGCGTCGAACTTGTCAGCGAGAATTTCGCATACCTTTTCAAACATTGGGGTTACACTCCTTCATTTTGATCTTGATTTATTGTTCTGAAAACTCCGACTCTGCGGAATTTTTCATACCGTTTCTGAAGCATCACTTCGATGCTCGGCTCGGCGGACAGCTCTGCGAGCTGATCGCGCAGCGTGCGCGCAACATTGCGCATCAGCTGGGCGTTCGACGAGCCCTCCTGAATAATGCCCTCGATCATGCCGAAGCTGTACAGATCCTGCGCGGTGATGTGCAGGGTATCTGCCGCCTCTGCCTCGCGCGTCGGGTCCTTCCAGAGAATAGAAGCACAGCCGCGCGGCGAAATGACCGAGTAAAGCGCGTTTTCGAGCATGAGCACACGGTCAGCAACCGCGAGCGCCAGCGCGCCGCCGGAGCCACCCTCGCCGGTCACGATCGAGATGACCGGAGTCTTGAGCTCAATGAACTCATACAGACAGCGCGCGATCGCCTCGCCCTGACCGCGTTCCTCTGCGCCGACGCCGCAGAATGCACCGCCGGTGTCAACGAAATTGATGACCGGACGATGGAATTTCTCCGCCTCGTGCGCGAGACGCAGCGCCTTGCGGTAGCCCTCAGGGTGCGCCATGCCGAAGTTTGCGTCCATGTTCTGCTCGATGGTGCGGCCCTTGCGGTGGCCGATCACGGTCACGGGCGTGCCGCCGAAATAGCCGATGCCGCCCAGAATAGCGTGGTCGTCACCGAAATAACGGTCACCGTGCAGCTCGATAAAATCGTCGAACAGCTCGTCGATGTAATCGGTCAGCATCGGTCGTTTGGTATCATGAATGATACGCATTTTTTCGCTTGCCGGTCTGTCAGTCACGTTTCCACACCTGCCATTTCTTTGCCTTGGGACTGCAATGCAGTCGGAGCAGCTTTTCAAGCGTTTCCTTTAATTGATTGCGCGGAACTATTTTATCACAGAAACCGTGCGAAAGCAAGAATTCCGACGACTGAAAATCGTCCGGCAGCGTCTGGCCGATCGTGCCCTCGATAACGCGGCGGCCGGCAAATCCGACAACCGTGCGCGGTTCTGCGAGAATAATATCGCCGAGCATGGCGAACGACGCGGTAACGCCGCCCGTTGTCGGGTCGGTCAGCACCGTGATATACAGCAGGCCGGCGTCCGAATGACGGCGCGCCGCTGCGCTTACCTTCGCCATCTGGAGCAGCGAATACATGCCCTCCTGCATGCGTGCGCCGCCCGAGCAGGTGAACAGCACGACCGGCAGTCCCTTCTCAGTAGCGTACTCGAACAGACGGGTCAGCTTCTCGCCGACGACCGAGCCCATGGATGCCATCATGAAATGGCTGTCCATGACGCCGATCGCGGTCTCAACGCCGCCGATCTTGCACACGCCGGTCTTTACGGCATCCGGCATGCCGACCTTCTCGGCAAGCTCCTTCGTCTTGTCCGCGTAGCCCGGGAAGTGAATCGGGTCTGCGGATGCGAGATCACCGTACAGCTCCTCAAAGGTGTCCTTATCCGCAATCTGGCGGATACGGGTGCGAGCCAGCAGACGGCCGTAGCGGCCGCAGTGCGGACAGACATACAGATTTTTGCCGTAGGCGTAGGCCTTCAGCTCTGCGCCGCAGCCCTTGCAGGTGACGACCTTGTTTGCGGTCTCCTCCTCCTGCGGTTTGAGTTCCATGGAGGTCTCGCGCGTTTTCTGAAACAGGTCGATCAGACCCATACTTACTCCCTCCCTATTCATATGCGGTCAGTCGCTGACAAGCGAGAAAGCCGCTGCTTTATTTATCGAAATCGCCGTTTGCGATCGAATTAACATTGAAATCCGCGTCTACGAACGCCTTGGAGCACAGAATGTGCATCTGGTAGTCCGTGCCTGTCACGACGCCCTCGAACAGCGTTTCCGCGAGTGCGCGGCGCATGCGGTCGATGGCCTGCGTGCGGTCCGAACCATAGACGATCAGCTTGCCGATCATCGAGTCGTAGAACGGCGGGATCTTGTAGCCCTGATATGCTGCGGAGTCGACGCGAACGCCCGGTCCGCCCGGCAGATGCAGAGAGACAAGCGTGCCCGGACAGGGCGCAAAATTGCGCGACGGGTCCTCGGCGTTGATGCGGCATTCGATGGCGTGACCGCGCATGACGAGATCCTCCTGCTTGAAGGAGATCGGCTCGCCTGCCGCAATGCGAAGCTGCTCGCAGACAAGGTCAACGCCCGTCACCTGCTCGGTGACCGGATGCTCGACCTGAATACGGGTGTTCATCTCGCAGAAGTAGAAATTGCGGTCTTTATCCACCAGAAATTCGATCGTGCCTGCGCTGCGGTAGTCTACGCGCTTTGCCAGCGCGACAGCTGCACTCGTCATCTGTTCGCGAAGCTCGGGCGTAACGAATGCCGACGGGCATTCCTCGATGAGCTTCTGATGGCGGCGCTGTACCGAGCACTCACGCTCGAACAGGTGAACCACATTACCCAGACTATCGCCCAGAATCTGCACCTCAATGTGGCGCGGATTGTGGATGTATTTTTCCATATACAGACGGCCGTCGCCGAAGTTTGCGACTGCCTCAGCCGCCGCGCTGTCGTAGGCGTCCTTAAGATCCTTGACGCTTGTCGCCACGCGGATACCCTTGCCGCCGCCGCCGGAGGCTGCCTTGAGCATGACCGGATAGCCGATGCGCTCCGCCTCGCTGATCGCTTCATCGAAGTCGCGCAGAGGGCCGTCCGTGCCGAGCGCGACCGGAACACCGGCCGCAATGGCATTGCGCTTAGCCTCCGACTTGTCGCCCATCAGACGGATGGTCGCGGCGGTCGGGCCGATGAACGCAAGGCCTGCCTGCGTCGTCCGCTCCGCAAAGTCCGGGTTCTCGGACAGAAAACCGAAGCCCGGATGGATCGCCTGACAGCCGGACGCGAGCGCCGCAGAGATAATGTTATCCATGTTCAGATAGCTTTCCGCTGCGCGCGCAGGACCGATGCACACCGCCTCGTCCGCGATCTGCGCATGAAGCGCTTCACGGTCGGCCTCGGAATACACCGCGACCGAAATGATGCCGAGGTCACGGCATGCCTGTATGATGCGAACTGCGATCTCGCCGCGGTTCGCTATGAGTACCTTTTGAAACATTCGTTTAATCCTGCCTTAGTCCATGATTACCATGCACTTGATTTCTGCTTCCGCAGCCTTCTGGTCGCCGACCCATGCAACGCCCTCCGCTACGGCCATCGGGCCGCGGCGCTTGGTGAAGTGCACTTCAAGGCGCAGCGTATCGCCCGGCTTTGCCATGGCGCGGAACTTTGCCTTGTCGATGCCGGTGTAGACCGCAGTCTTACCCTTGAACTCGGGCATGGAGAGCAGCGCGACGCCGCCAGCCTGCGCGAGTGCTTCCAGACGGAACACTGCCGGCATGATCGGGTTTCCCGGGAAATGTCCCTGGAAGAAGAATTCGTCGCCCGTCAGATGCAGCAGACCGATAACATGCTCCTCATCCATCTCGACGATCTCGTCAACGAGCAGCATCGGCGGACGGTGCGGAAGGATCTCCATGATCTGTTCTTTGTTCAGCATATTATAATCCCTCTTTCATAAAAATGCAAGAGTCACTTAGCGATTTAAGTTACTCGATGATGCAGAGCAGCTGGTTGTACTCGACCATATCGCCCGGCTGCGCCATGATGCGGATGACCTTGCCGCTGCACGGAGCCTTGATCTCGTTCATGACCTTCATCGCCTCGATGATGCAGAGGGTGTCGCCCTCCTTGACCTCCTGACCGACCAGAACGAACGGCGGTTCATCCGGCGAGGGAGAAGAATAAAACGTACCGACGAGCGGACTCTTGACCTGCGTACCGGCCGGAAGATCGTCCGCCGGAGCCGCTTCGGTCTCTGCTGCTGCGGCGGACGCCGGGGCCGCGGATGCATCGGCCGGAGCAGGCGCCGCAGAAGGAGCGGCAGCGATGACGGGCGCCGGAGCGGCCGCCTTGATTTTGATCTTGACGCCCTCGAGCTCGATGGCGACCTCGCCCAGCTTCTTCAAAGCGAGCGCATCCATCAGCTCAAGCGCGACATCTTTAATTTCGTTGATTTCCATAATACCTCGTTACACTTTCTTGATCAGGATACATGCGTTATGACCGCCGAAGCCGAGCGAGTTCGAAATTGCGACATTGATCGGCATTTCGACCGCCTTGTTCGGGGTAACGTCCAGATCGCACTCCGGATCGGGCTCCTTGTAGCCGATGGTCGGCGGAACGATACCGTCGCGGATGGCCATGACGCAGGCGATCGCCTCGACCGCAGCCGCGCCGCCCAGCAGATGGCCGGTCATGGACTTGGTGGAGGATACCTTTACGTTGTATGCTTCGTCGCCGAACGCCTTCTTGATGGCGATGGTCTCGTACTTCTCGTTGAGCGGCGTAGACGTACCGTGCGCGTTGATATAGTCAACGTCAGCCGGAGTCAGACCTGCGTCCTTGATCGCGCCGAGGATTGCATGAGCCGCAGCCTCGCCGTCGGGAGAGGGGCTGGTGATGTGATATGCGTCGCCGGACGCGCCGTAGCCTGCGACCTCTGCAAGGATGGTCGCGCCGCGCTGCTGCGCATGGGTCAGGCTCTCGAGCACGAGGCAGCCTGCGCCCTCGCCCATGACAAAGCCGGAGCGGCGTGCGTCAAACGGGATGGAAGCCGCCGCCGGGTCTTCGCCCATGTGGACAGCCTTCATGTTCTGGAAGCCTGCCATCGAGATCGGGATGATGCCATTCTCCGTGCCGCCGCAGACAACAACGTCCTGATAGCCGTGACGGATGGCACGCATTGCCTCGCCGATGGAGTGGTTGCCGGTCGCGCACGCGGAAACCGGGCAGAAATTCTCGCCCTTGAAGCCGAAGTGCATGGAGATATAAGCCGCCGCGATGTTGGCGATCATCTCCGGGATGCAGAACGGCGAAACACGGCCGGGGCCCTTTTCGTTGAGCTTCGGGATCTCCTGCTCCGCGATATGCAGGCCGCCTACGCCCGAACCGAAGATAACGCCCGTGCGATACGGATCGAAGTTGCCCTCCTTAAGGCCCGCCTGCTCGACTGCCTGAATGGCTGCCGCCATGGCAAACTGAACGTTTGCGTCCATGCGGCGCGCCTCGCGCTTCTCGATATACTGGGTCGGGTCGAAGTCCTTGACCTCAGCGCCCAGCTTTACCTTGAAGTCGGACACATCAAACTTGGTGATCGGGCCGATGCCGCACTTGCCGTTCTTGAGAGAGTCCCAGAACGTCGCAACGTCGTTGCCGACCGGGGTGATCGCGCCCATACCGGTAATTACTACTCGTTCCATAAAATTTCCTGTCTCCTTTGCTTACGAAACCCTGCGGCCTGTGCGGCCGGAGGGCAACTTAAACCCTGGTTTTTCTCCGTATAAATCTAAGTCTGTCTTAGTACAGACCGCCGTCTGCAATGATGGTCTGGCCGGAAATATAGCTTGCAGCGTCAGAGGCGAGGAAGGAAACCACGCCTGCGATCTCCTCCGGCTTGCCGAAGCGGCCGAGCGCGATCTGCTTCTTTGCATTCTCGCGGATCTCCTCGGGCACCTTGTCGCTCATCTCGGTCGCGATCCAGCCCGGAGCGACTGCGTTGACCGTGATGCCGCGCGCGCCGAGCTCCTTGGCAGCGGTCTTGGTCATGCCGACCATGCCGGCCTTGGCTGCGGTGTAGTTGATCTGGCCGTAGTTGCCGGTGAAGGCGGAAACCGAGGTGATGTTGATGATGCGGCCCTGCTTTGCACGCATCATTATTGCGCCGCACTGGCTGAGCATATTGAACGCGCCCTTGAGGTTGGTGCGGATAACGGCGTCGAACTGATCCTCCTTCATGCGGACCATCAGACCGTCGCGCGTGATGCCTGCGTTGTTGACGAGGATATACGGCACGCCGATCTCGTCCTTGATCTCCTTGAGGGCAGCGGCGCAGGCGTCATAGTCTGCAACATCCCACTGCTTTACATATGCCTTGACGCCGTATGCGCGGCACTTTTCTGCGACTGCCTCAGCCTTTTCGACCGAGGACGCGCAGTTGATGAGGACGTCATGGCCGTCCTGCGCCAGTTTCTCTGCGATGGCCGCGCCGATGCCGCGCGAGCCGCCGGTTACGATTGCAAGTCCCATTTTCGTTCTCCTGTTATCGGGTTGTTTATTCAAATCTCTTGTAAGCATTCTTCAGCAGCTCTTCCGCCTCAGCGGTCATGCTCTTCAGAATGTCCTCGCACGGACGGAGCTCCTTGAGCATGCCTGCGATCTGGCCGCAGAGGAACGTGCCGTTTTCGTAGTCGCCCTCCTGAACTGCCTTGCGCAGCGAGCCTGCGGTCGCCGCTTCGATTTCGTCAAGAGACTTGTCGTTTACTTCCTTTTCGAGCTCCAGACAGCGGCGCTGGAGCGGCGTCTTGATCGAACGGCACGGATGACCGGACGGCCGGCCGGTAACGACAGTCGAAATATCGGTTGCCTTGAGTACGAGCTCCT
Organism: Coprococcus eutactus; assembly: GCA_963645185.1. GTDB lineage: Bacteria > Bacillota > Clostridia > Oscillospirales > Butyricicoccaceae > Agathobaculum. The sequence goes on from CAVIRF010000021.1 coordinate 13,082, forward strand.
TGTACTTTTCAGAAATCTGGCACTCGGGAGTTGCGAGGAAAATCGTGCCGCACTGAACGCCCTCTGCGCCGAGCATCAGAGATGCTGCTAGACCGCGGCCGTCTGCGATACCGCCGGCTGCGATGACCGGGATATCGACCGCGTCAACGACCTGCGGAACGAGCGGCATGGTCGTCAGCTCGCCGATGTGGCCGCCGGACTCCATGCCCTCTGCAATGACTGCATCTGCACCGGCACGCGCCATGCGCTTTGCCAGAGCGACCGATGCAACGACCGGCATGACCTTGATGCCGGCGTTCTTCCACGCCGCCATATACTTGCCCGGGTTGCCTGCGCCGGTGGTCAGCACCTCGATCTTCTCGTCGATCGCGAGCTGCGCCAGATCGTCAGCATTCGGGGAGAGCAGCATGATGTTCATGCCGAGCGGCTTGTCCGTGATCTCGCGCGCCTTGCGGATCTCGTCGCGGATATAGTCTACCGGAGCTGCGCCGCCTGCAATGATGCCGAGGCCGCCTGCCTTGGATACAGCAGCGGCAAGGTGATGCTCGGCGATCCACGCCATCGCGCCCTGCACGATCGGATATTCAATGCCCAGAAGTTCTGTGATCTTGGTTTTCATAATAAGTCTCCCCTTTTCTTTACAGTTTCAGTACAAATGCGCCATAGGTAAGGCCGCCGCCGAATCCGGTGCAGACAATGGTCTGACCCTCGTGCAGCAGTCCGTTTTTGCGCATCTCGTTCAAACAGATCGGCACGCTTGCCGAAGAGGTGTTGCCGAAGCGGTCCATATTGACGTAAACCTTTTCCTTCGGCAGATGATAGCGTCTTGCGATGACGTCCAGAATGCGCAGGTTGGCCTGATGCGGCACGACCCAGTCGATGTCGTCCGCGGTGATGCCGGCGCGCTGGAGCGCGGTGTCGATCGCCTGCGGCACCGCACGCGCGGTGAAGCGCACCACGGGCGCGCCCTGCATTTTCAGGAAGCGTGCCTTGGGATCGACGGTTCGGTCCTCCGCGAACGGGTCCTCGACCGGCAGCGCCTCCATGTGCAGATACTCTGCGCCCGAGCCGTCCGCCGCGATGAAGGTGGACTGGATGCCGAGGTTTTCGTCCTCGGTCGCGCGATAGACCGCCGCCGCTGCGCCGTCACCGAACAGGATGCACGTGCCGCGGTCGGTGTAGTCAACAATGCGGCTGAGCGTTTCGGCCGAAACAACGAGCACGGTCTTTGCCTTGCCGGACTTGATGTAGCAGTCTGCGATGTCGGTCGCGGAAACAAAGCCGGTGCAGGCGTTGTTGATGTCGAACGCACCGATCGCGCCTGCGCCCAGCTTGTCCTGAAGGATCGCGGCGGTGTTCGGCGTGTTGGTATCGGGCGTGCAGGTGCTGACCAGAATGAGGTCGAGCTCGCTCGCGTCGATCTTCGCGTCTGCGAGCGCGTCCTGTGCTGCGCCGAGCGCAAGCTCCCATGTATGCGTATTTTTTGCAATGCGGCGCTCACGCACACCCGTGCGCTGCACGATCCATTCATCGCTCGTATCGACCATGTGCTCGAGCATCGCATTTGTAAGAACAAAATCCGGCAGGCATGCGCCCGTGCCGATCAGTTGACTATTGATAATTTCCACGCTCCTCAAAAATTTCAAATCGCTCTCCGCGAAAGCGTGGAAAAGCGACAATAGTTTGATTGACAAAGTAATCTCTAACTATTATAATAAAAGTACACGAAAATGTCAAGGTAACACCGCATAATTGGCGGCGCGGCGCGTAAAAAAAGCACCGTGTCCGTGCGGCAGCGCCGGGACAGCTTTACTTTTTGGAGGAACAGACATGGAATACGGTTTTGCATTTTTCCCCGGTCAGGGCGCGCAGGCTCCCGGCATGGGCAAGAACCTTTATGAGAATTCCAAGGCGGCTCGCCTGGTATTCGAGGAAGCAAGCGACGGCGCAGGCATCGACGTCGCGAAACTGTGCTTCGACAGCGACAAGGAGACCCTTTCGCGCACCGAAAACAGCCAGATCGCTATTTTTACGCACTCTATGGCCGCTCTGGCGGCTCTGCGCGAAAACGGCGTAACGTTCAAGGCAGCGGCCGGTTTCTCGCTCGGCGAGTACACCTCTCTGGCAGCCGCAGGCGTTGTAACGCTCGCAGACGGCGTTAAGATCGTCTCCAAGCGCGGCAAGCTGATGCAGCACGCAGCGGACACCATCGACGGCGGCATGGCCGCGATCCTCGGCCTTGAGGACGCAAAGATCGAAGAGGCCTGCGCGGCTGTCAAGAACGGCATTGTCCGTCCGGTCAACTACAACTGCCCGGGTCAGCTCGTTATCGCCGGCGAAAAGGCGGCGCTCGCAGAAGCGATCGAAAACTGCAAGGCAGCCGGTGCACGCCGTGCGCTTCCGCTCGCTGTCTCCGGCGCGTTCCACACGCCGCTTATGGCGGAGGCGGCAGCCGAGCTGCGCGCTTTCGTTTCCGATTTCACCTTCTCTGCGCCGACCATGGACATCTACTCCAATCTGGACGGTCAGGTATACGATTGCAGCAATCTCCCCGAGCATCTGGAGCAGCACATGATCTCCCCTGTCCGCTGGACCCGTCTGGTGCAGAACGGCATGGCGGCAGGTCTGACCTCTGCTTGCGAGGTTGGCCCCGGCAAGACGCTGACCGGTTTTGCAGGCAAGATCAGCAAAGAGCTGACCTGCAAGACGGTACAGGATATGGCCGGTGTCGCAGCCGCTGCGGAAGCATAAAAGTTAATCTGCGCGATACAAAAGGGATGGACCGATTAGTCCATCCCTTTCATTTTACCCAATCAGCTTGAACGCCATGATGACGATACCGAGCACGACGAGTACGATACCGGTCGCGCGGTTGAGTGTTTTCGGCTGCGCACGGTTGGCAAAAACCGCGGCGATGCGCGCCCAGAGCAGTGTGAAAACGACGCACAGCAGCCAGACTCTCCAGTCGGGCATGCCGCCGATCATAAAATGCGAGGCGGCGCCCGTCAGCGCTGTGAACGTCATGATAAAAACGCTCGTGCCGACGGCCGTCTTGAGCTCATAGCCAAGCACACTTGTCAAAATGAGCAGCATCATCATGCCGCCGCCTGCGCCGACAAAGCCGCAGATAAAGCCGATCATCACGCCGCAGACGAGCGACTGAATGACCCGTCTGCGCGGCGAGACCTGCTGCATGTCCTCCTTCGTGGTCATGACCGGGCGGACGATGAACTTGATGCCGAGCAGGAAGGTCATGAATACCGAAAACGAACCCATCGTTGCAGACGGAAGCAGGCTCGCGATATAGCTGCCCACGACCGTAAACGCGAGCACGCTCGCCATCATGATAAGGCCGTTGCGAATATCAAGGTTTTTGTTTTTATGATAGGTGTAAGCAGAGACGGCGCTCGCGAGCACATCCGAGGACAGCGCAATGCCGACCGCCATGTAAGGGTCCATGCCGAGAAATGTGATAAGCATCGGGCTGATGACCGCCGCCGCGCTCATGCCGGCAAAGCCGGTGCCGAGGCCGGCGCCCATACCTGCGAAAAAGGTAACGAGTACGATATACAGCATATTCATCTTACTTTGTCTCCTTCAGCAGCTCGTCCATATTGTGGTCAATGATGGCGATTGCAGAGAAAAACGCGGCCTGCGCCGTTTCATCCATGCCTCGCAGCAGGTTCTTCAGAAAGTTCTCCTGTACCGCTCTCCCCTGCTCGATCACAGGCTGCGCGAGCGCCGTGCAGACAAGCTCGGTCTTTCTCCGGTCGCCCTCCACGGGCTGCCGCAGCAGATATCCCTCCTTCACCAGACGGTCTACGTTTACCGAGACGAGATTCGCCTTGATATGGCGGATTTCAACGATGTCGCTCGCCGTCTTGTAGCACGGGTTGTTCGCCAGAAACATCAGAATATCGAACGCTGTCTGTGTCAGCTTGAGCTTCTGGCACAGCGGTTTGCAGACTGCGCTGTATGCCAGTGTGCTTTTCTGTACAAATTCCAGTCCTCGGTTCATACTGCGTCCTCCTCGAATTACATTTATGTACTGTTCAAATTTGAAGTAATTATATCACGACTGATTTTCCATGTCAAGGAAAACGAAAAAAAGGCACCGGACGGTGCCTTTTCAGTTCAAATCAGTTTTTTCGACTTCCATCCTCCATGGCGGTAACGCGCCAGAGCGAAAAGCGCGGTTACGGCCCAGGTCAGTCCGGTTGTCAGCCAGATACCCCACATGCCGATAAACGGAATTGCAGTCAGGCCAATCGCAAACGCCACACGCGCGACGACCTCGACCGCGCCGTTCATCAGCGCGTACATGGAGTCGCCTGCGCCGTTCAGCATGTAGCGCAGAATCTGCACGCCACCCAGAGCGAGCAGGAACAGGCTCGTGATGCGTATGCCGATCGCCGCGATCGAAATAATCTCCTCGCTGGTCACAAAAATACTCATGATTGGTCTGCCGAAGAGCCAGAACACCGCGAGCAGCACGACGGAAACAACAGCGCTGAGCTTCATTGCCGCATTTACGCCCTGAGAAATGCGCTCCTGCTTTCCTGCACCCATGTTCTGTCCGGTATACGTCACGATTGCAGCGCCGAGTGCGGAGAATATCTGCTGCACGAGCAGCTCGATCTGCGTTGTCGCGGTAAACGCGCCGATAACCGACTCACCGAAGCCGTTGACGATGCGCTGAAAAATAATGCTCGACACATAGATGAGCGCGTATTGCAGTCCGGTCGGAAGGCCTACATGGAACGTTTTTCGGATCAGATTGCTGTCAATGGCACGGTAATGAAACGCCTGCCGGAACTGAGGGACCTTGATAAAGGCGTAGACGATACACGCGATCGCCGCAAGTGCTTCCGAAAGCACGGTTGCCGCCGCAGCGCCTGCCACGCCGGTCTGGAACACTACTACGAATAGAAGATCGAGCACAATGTTCAGCAGACTGCACACGATGAGGAAAATCAGCGGCGTTTTCGCGTCGCCGAGCGCGCGAAGAATAGAAAACGGCGTAAAATACGCAGCAACCGCGATCAAACCGCCCATGAATATGTACATATAGGTCAGCGCGTCAGGCAGGATGGACTGCGGCGTGTTCAGGAGCAGCAGCAGAGGTTTTGTAGTCAGCATCGCGATCGCCGTCATCACCAGCGCGATCAGCAGACAGGTGTAGCCGCCGTTGGCGATGGAAGCCGCCGTGCCCTTTTCGTCTTTCGCACCGAAATACTGCGACACGACTACGCCCGTGCCGACCGCCGCGCCCATGCACATGGACATAAACATCAGCGACAGCGCATTCGTTGCGCCGATCGCGGAAAACGCCGCATCGCCGACAAAGCGTCCCACGATAATGCGGTCCGCAAGCGTGTATATCTGCTGGAACAGATTGCCGAGCAGAATTGGAATAGAGAACTGAATGAGCAGCCGCGTCGGACTGCCCTTTGTCATATCAAGTGTTTCTTTCATAGTTTATCCTTTCATAATACCGTACTGTTTTGGGACTTTATCTGCAAAAGAAGCCGCCTGCCCTTTCGCAGGCGGTCATTCTCCCAGCATTTCTTTTCGAAACGCGGAGACATATTTGTTCATAAGGCTGAGCAGTGTATCCTGCTGTTCCTCGGTCAGCTGCCCCATCGCCTTGAGGTCTGCGTCATGGATATGAGGAATAAGCGTGTCCGCATACTCTCTCCCCTTCTCCGTCAGACGGATGGTCTTGATCCTCCGGTTTTCCGGGAGCTCCAGAAGTTCGATGTAGCCGCTTTTGTAAAACGCTGTGGTCACGTTATTGACCGTCTGCTTGGGCAGCAGCGTTTTTTCGCAAATCAGCTTCTGCGTGCAGTTTTCGTTCTGCTGAATTGCGTTCAGAATGTACAGGCTGTTGTACGAAATTCCGGCCTTCCGGGCATAATCCTCATATATCATGCTGATGCTCTGCCATGCGCTGCAAAACGCTTTGGTCTTGGCTTCCAGTTCCATATGTCGTCCTCCTTTTCAAAAGTCTTATTTCAGGACTGATTATAACGCATCCTCCGGCCGTTGTCAAGCGGACAAATAAAAAGCGAAGCTGAACCGTTTTACCGTCAGCTTCGCTTTCATGGTGGACCTGGAGGGATTCGAACCCTTGACCTCTCGGATGCGAACCGAACGCTCTCCCAATAGGTACGGTAAACAGCCCTAACACCTGAAGATATTTCCTTGTATATAAAATATGCCGCAGAAACAGCGTGTTACGTGTTTTATGGCGAAAATATGCTGATCTTATTCGTAAAATACAATGAAAAAGCACCATTCAACTATTAAAATGTTCCAAAAATCTTCTAGATAATTTTCTTGAAAACAAGATAGCTCTGCTCAGAAATGCAATCTATCAGACAGTACAAGTGATGATATTTCCAAGCATCCGTCACTCACAATCCTGCAATATCTTTCTTATAGTAATGCCGTACCAGTGCTGCACCGAGCAATGCGGCTGTCAAATCTGCAACCGGATAGGCCCAAAATACCCGATTCAAAATACCTGCTTTAGAAAGCAGCCAAGACAACGGCAGCAGCAAGCCATAACTGCGGCACAGATCCATCAGGATGCTGGGTATAAACCTTATACTGATGGAAGGGGATTTCACCTATGTATAACAAGCAGTTAGATGCTTTTATAAAGTCCGCCGAAGCAGGGAGCTTTTCCAAAGCAGCAGCCGAACTTTTTATTACGCCATCTTCGCTTATTCAGCAGATCAACCTGCTGGAAAGTCATTTGGGCGTTCGCTTGTTCGTCCGCTCTGCACGCGGCGTAAAGCCCACGCCTGCCGGAGAATCGGTTTTGGAGGATGCGAAAAACATTGTGCATCTGTCTGGTGTTGCGGTCGAACGTGCAAGAGCGATCGCGCAAAAGAAAAGCAGCGTTGTCCGTGTGGGAACAACACTGCTTACAAGGTGCAGATATTTAACAGATATATGGAGCCGGGCTTCCGTGGAGCATCCGGAAATAAAAATAGAACTGGTCGCACCGAAACACTCCATCGAATCCTTAACGGCAGATCCGTTAGCTGAGATCGGAGTAAGCTATGACCTGCAGGAGGGTATTTACCTTTCGGGGCTGTATCATGGGAAATGCAATTTCTTCGAGATATTTCCTGCAAAGATCTGTGTTGCTGTTCCGGCCGGTCATGCGCTGTTTCACAAAAAAAAAGCTAACGCTGTCCGACTTACGCGGAGAAAAGATCGTTCTGGGCAAACGTGGTCATTCCACTTCGTTCGATAAGGCCAGAAACCTGCTGGAACAGGCTGACTGCGATCTTGATATTATGGATGTTGACTATTATGACATCAATATTTTTGCCACCTGCGAACTGAATAACTGCCTGATGGTCACGCTCGATGTATGGGCAGATATTTACCCTACCTTAAAAACCTGTCCTGTGGATTGGGATATAACGACCCCTTATGGATTTACCTATGCGATAAATCCATCCGCAGAAGTGCAGATTTTGATTGATACAGCTAAAACGCTTGTTGAAAGCAATTATTTCTGAATATCTGTATTCACAAGGTACTGCGCTCAATAACGACTGTCATCAGTATCAAATCCTCATCAACGGTATTGATGATGCTATGCGCAGAGCCTTTTCTTACAGATATGGCAGGTACCGGGCAGCAGGATTTCCTCCCGATCGTTACAGTGTTCTTGATTTCGAGCAGCAGGCTGATATTTCGACTGTCTTGCATGTAGGCTTTCCACATGGCATGGACATAGGCATCGCCTTTCCCGATAGACTTTGCATATTCACCTATGGTGAGCGCCTTTTTCGTGTTTGCGAGAATCGGCAGACTGTAGAGCACATCAATCTGATTGATATAGGCCGTCGTCTGCGGCGTGCCCGGAGGGTCGTATCATCCCGCCGGGCTATGTTTCTCACAATTTCAAGAAGCTGTTGCAGAAGTATGACCTGCCGGAAATTCGTTTCCACGACTTGCGCCATACGGCAGGCAGCTTGCTGTTGGCACAGGGAGTGAACATCAAGCAGATTCAAGAATTTCTTGGCCATTCCGATGTTACGACCACGCTGAACATCTATACGCACACTGACGAGGAGGCCAAAAAGGAAACCGCGGCGGCGATGGGAAAGGTGCTGGACCTGCACTAAAATCAGCCCGAAAATGAAGCGCTGCGATTTTGGTAGACACCGGTCTTTCACAAATTACATTGCAAAACTAAATTCCGTAAAAAGTATAGAAAAAGAGCTGAAATCGTGAGATTTCAGCCCTTTTTCTTGGTGCGGATGGGAGACTTGAACCCCCACGTCCTTGCGAACACTAGCACCTGAAGATACGATTTTTGTGCATATAACCAGATGAAAAATGAATAGCATTGGCGCAAGACTTGATTTTTGTGCTGAATAGCTGCTGATTTGCTATAAAATCAAGATTAACAATACTGAAAAATTCGAGAAAAAACCAGCAAAAATCGGTATATTTTGGCAGAAAATCTGTTTTGCAGAGTAAATTTTGATTGGAAATACAATCTATTAGACACATATTAGACAGCTTCGTTACAGGAACCATCAACAATACAGTTGATACTAAAATATTCACTTACATCCGCTTTTTCGTTATATTGCTTGCGGACACGGACTATCACAGAGCCGTCACTCTGCTCGGATTCCTCGGTGATCTGATACCGAGTGTGACTTCTGTCCATCGTTGCTTTGTAGCGGTTCACTTCATCGTGATTGCATTTGAGCTGCTGCGCAATGGTCATACCGCAATCCTCTTTCTGTGCAAATACAAGTGTTTGCATGATACAGGCTGCCTTTACGCGCTTCATTTATTTCACCTCCCTCGATATTCACCCGGTCAGTGCGAATACCTTTTATCAGAGAGACGATCAGTGAACAAATAGCCTGCAAGCGCCAGTCTGCCGCCAACGCCTGTCACACCGGATGAACTCCCGTGATGCTTTTAGCATACTTATATTTTAGCAGATTCACAAATTTGTTTCAAAGGATTTTTGGCGAGCAAGTTATCTTTTTTCTTTAGGGCCCTTGCAAAAATAAAGGAGTGATGTTATACTCTAATCGCAAGTACCCTAATGATTATTTGAGGTGACAG
>CAVIRF010000022.1:0-22079 GCA_963645185.1 Coprococcus eutactus
GGTTGTCCCGATGATGATCGACGCGATCAAAGCTGCTAAGGAAGCTAAGTAATTTTTGACTGCGAAATACCGGCGCAGCTCGTCGTCAAGCGGTTCGTTGCGTACACATGTACGCGGCCTCACCGCTTTCCTCGATCTGCTTGGTCTTTCTTGTCAAAAGCGCTTTCGACTGGGGAAACCCTCTCGATTTCCTGAATATGATAAATCCCCTGTCCGTCTGGATGGGGGATTTTTTTCGTGTTCTGTCGTTGTCATCTGTCAAATTATCAAAATCGTCCGAAAACCGCCGAACGGTATTCAAAAAAATCCGACCCTGTGCTATAATATAAACTGCATTTCTATCGAAAAAAGGAGGGAGCGCGATGACGGGTCCGCTCACGGTTTACCGCGGCACGGAAACGCTGCGGCGCGGCTGGACAACAGGCTCGTGCGCGGCAGCGGCGTCGCAGGCAGCGGCAATTTTGCTGCTGACGGGCACTGCGCCGGCGGAAATCCGGCTGCTCACGCCGGGCGGCGTGACGTTCACCCTGCCGGTCGAGCAGGCGAGCCTGCATGACGGCGAGGCGGTCTGCGCGGTGCGCAAGGACGCAGGCGACGACCCGGACATCACGAACGGCGTGCTCATCTCCTCGGCCGTCCGGCGCGCTGACAGCGGCATCGTCATCGACGGCGGCAAAGGCGTCGGCCGCGTGACCCGTCCGGGGCTCGCGGAGCCGGTCGGCGAGGCCGCCATCAATCCCGGGCCGCGTGCGCAGATCAAGGCGGCGCTCGAACGCGCGGCACAGGAAAACGGCTACGACGGCGGCTTTTCGGTCGTGATTTTGGTCGAAAACGGCGAAGAACTCGCGCTCCAGACCTATAACAGCCACCTCGGCATCGTCGGCGGCATCTCCATTCTCGGCACGAGCGGCATTGTCGAGCCGATGAGCGAAAAGGCGCTCGTGGACACGATCTGTCTTGAGATGGACAGCCTGTACGCCTCGGGGCAGCGCGTCGCGTTCCTCTGTCCGGGCAACTACGGCGCGGATTTCGCGCGCGAAACGCTTGGACTTGATCTGGAACGCGCGGTCAAGTGCTCGAACTACATCGGCGAGGCGTTCGACCATGCGGTCGTGTGCGGCTATCCGGAGATCCTGCTCGTCGGCCACGCAGGCAAGCTCGTCAAGCTCGCCGCAGGCGTGATGAACACGCATTCCTCGGTCGCGGATGGACGGCAGGAGATATTCACCGCGCACGCGGCGCTGTGCGGCGCAGGCCGGGAGACGCTGGAGCAGCTCATGCAGGCGGTCTCGGTCGATGCGTGCATCGAGCTGCTCGACCGGGAGGGCGTGCGCGAGAGCGTGATGGCGCGCATCCAAAGCGAAATGGAAAAACGCATCGCGCGGCGGCTCAAAGACCGTGCTGCGGTGGAATTTATCATGTTTACGACAAAATACGGCGTGCTTGCGCAGTCGGCAGGCGCAGAGCAGCTCTGCGAAAAACTGAGGAAGAATTTATGAAAAAGGGAAAGTTATACAGCGTCGGCGTGGGCCCGGGAGACCCGGAGCTGCTGACCGCAAAGGCCATACGCATCCTGTCCGAGTGCGACATCGTCGCGGTGCCGCAGTCGGATAACGGCGGCCAGACCGCGCTCGATATTGCCGCGCAGTATATAAAAGGTAAGGATATCTGCTCGTTCAGTATGCCCATGACGCACGACAGGGCGGCGCGGAACGCGAGCCACGACGCGGCGGCGGACGCCATCTGCGCCCTCATCGGCGAGGGCAAAATCGTCGCGTTCCTCACGCTCGGCGACCCGACGGTCTATTCGACCGCGTGGTATGTGCACAAGCGCGTGGCCGCGCGCGACTGCGACGCGGAGCTCATCCCCGGCGTACCGTCGTTCTGCGCGGCGGCGGCAAGGCTCGGCCGCGCCCTGTGCGAGGACGGTGAGATGCTGCACATCATCCCGGCCTCGCACGGCAGAGAGCGCGAAGGTCTTGCCCTGCCGGGCAGCAAGGTGCTTATGAAGGCCGGACGCGGCGTGCTGCGCGTGCGCGATGAGCTGCGCGAGAGCGGTCAGCTCGGACAGGCGGCGCTCGTCGAGCGCTGCGGCATGGAGGGCGAGCGCGTGGTGTACGAGCTGGACGAGCTCACCGAGCCTTCCGGTTATTTTTCCATCATTCTGGTAAAGGAGGAGCGCAAATGATTTACTTTGTCGGCGCCGGTTCGGGCGCGCCCGACCTCATCACCGTGCGCGGCGCGAAGCTGCTCGGCGAGGCGGACGTCATCGTTTACGCCGGCTCGCTCGTCAATCCGGCACTGCTGGACTACGCGAAAGAGGACTGCGCGATCTACGACAGCGCGAAAATGACGCTCGAGGAGGTCATCGCGGTCATGGCGCCTGCGGCGCGCGAGGGCAAGACAGTCGTGCGTCTGCACACCGGCGACCCCTGCGTTTACGGCGCGCACCGCGAGCAGATGGACGCGCTCGACGAGCTGGGGCTTGCCTACGAGATCTGCCCGGGCGTTTCGTCGTTCTGCGGCGCGGCGGCGGCGCTCAAGGCGGAATATACCCTGCCGAACGTCAGCCAGACGGTCATTCTGACGCGCATGGAGGGCCGCACGCCCGTCCCCGAGCGCGAACAGATCGAGAAGCTTGCCGCGCACGGCGCGACCATGGTGATCTTCCTGTCGGCAGGGCAGCTCGAAAAGCTGTCCGCGCGGCTCATCGAGGGTGGATACGCGCCGGAAACGCCTGCGGCCATCGTCTACAAGGCGACATGGCCGGACGAAAAGGTCGTGCGCACGACCGTGGGCGAGCTCGCGGCGGCAGGCGCGCGTGAGGGAATCACCAAGACTGCGCTCATCACGGTCGGCGGCTTTCTCGGCGACCGTTACGACCGCGCCAGGCTCTATGACCCGGCGTTCACCACCGGTTTTCGTGAGGCAAGCCGATGAAGCACGCAAAATTCGTTTCCTTTACCGAGATCGGCGCGCAGACCGCCGTGAAAGCCGCACGGCTGCTGCCGGATTTCATGTGCGAGCGCTACGCGCGCACGATCGACCCGTCGCTCGAAAACACCTCGCTCTCGCGCTTTGCGCAGCAGGCGATGGTGGACTGCGACCTGATCGTTTTCGTGGGCGCGACGGGCATCGCGGTCCGCGCGGCCGCGCCCTATCTCGCCGGAAAGGCCTATGACCCGGCGGTCGTTGTGATCGACGAGCAGGGAAGGTTTGTCATTCCGCTGCTCTCCGGCCACCTTGGCGGCGCGAACGAGCTCGCTGAACGGCTCGCGGAGGGTCTGGGCGCGACGGCGGTCATCACGACGGCGACCGACGGCCGCGCGGTTTTCGCGGTCGATAACTGGGTGAGATCGCACGACTGCGTGGTTTTCGACCCGGAAAACATCAAATACATCTCGGGCGCGCTGCTGCGCGGTGACACGGTCGGCCTGCGGTCGGCGTTCCCGGTCGACGGTCTGCTTCCGGCGCATATCGACACGAAAACGGCGGCGGATTGCGGATTTACCGTCGGTTTCGACACCAAGGCGCAGCCGTTTGCTCACACGCTGCATCTGGTGCCGCGCGTCGTCAGTCTCGGCATCGGCTGTCGGAAGGGCGCTGTGGCGAGCGCGATCGAGGAGACCGTGCGCGAAGCGCTCGACTGCGCAGGTGTGCCGTTTGCGGCGGTGAAGAGCGTCGCGAGCATCGACATCAAGAAGGACGAGCCGGGGCTTGTGTCCTTCTGCGCCGCACACGGGCTGCCGTTTTCCGTGTATTCGGCAGACGAGCTCGCCGCCGCGCCCGGCGAATTCACGGCGTCGGCGTTTGTGAAAAGCACGGTAGGCGTCGACAGCGTATGCGAGCGCGCCGCCGTCGTGAATGCCGGAAACGGTACGATCATCGCGCGAAAATACGCGAAAAACGGCGTAACAGCCGCACTTGCGGCAGGCGGATACCGCGTCTGCTTTGAAGAATGATCGAGGGGGAACAAACGTGAAACTCTGTATGGCAGGCATCGACTATGTGAGCGCGACGCTCGAGCAGCGCGAAAAGCTGTCTCTGGTGCGCGGACAGGTGCAGGCAATGCTGCCGCGCATCGCGGAGCGGACCGGCTGCGCGGCGGTGCTGCTCGCGACATGCAGCCGCACCGAGCTGTACCTGCACGCCGAGGGGGAGCGCGAGCTGCCCGACCCGGCGCAGGTGCTGTGCGAGACGGCCGGAGCGGCGGCATGCCGCCCGTTCCTCACGCTCCGCACAGGCGGCGAGGCGGTGCGCCATCTGATGCAGGTCTCCGCCGGGATGCAGTCGCAGATTTTCGGCGACGACCAGATCGTTTCGCAGGTCAAGGACGCGGCGGCGCTCGCGCGCGAGCTGAAAACGACGGACGCAGTGCTCGATACGCTGTTCCGCCGCGCCGTCACCGCAGGCAAGCGCGTGCGCACCGAGATGCGGCTGACCGGTGTTCCGGCGTCGGCGGCGCAGGCCGGTGTTCGAAAGGCGGAGCGCTTTTTCGGCACGCTCGCAGGCAGGCGCGCGGTCGTGATCGGCAACGGCGAGATGGGTCGGCTCGCGGCGCGTGCGCTCGTGGAGGCCGACTGTGCGGTCACGGTCACGCTCCGCACCTACCGCCACGGCGAGACCGTCGTGCCGCAGGGCTGCGGCACCGTGCCGTATGACCGGCGCATGGAGTGCATCGAGGGTGCGGATCTTGTCGTCAGCGCCACGACCAGTCCGCATTTCACCCTGACGGCGGAGCAGACCGCCGCGCTCGAAAATCCACCGCGCCTGTTGCTTGATCTGGCCATGCCGCGCGACATCGAAAGCGCGGCGGCGAGCGAGCACACGACGCTGTTCAATCTGGACGATCTCGGAGAGCTCGGCGACGCGGATAACGCGGCGCGTGAGACCGCGCTGCGCATTCTCGACGAGGAGACGCGCGAGTTCTTCGCGTGGCTCAACTACCGCGCCGCCCTGCCGCTCATCGCGCAGATCAAGAGCGCGGTCGCAGAGCGCGTGCGCCACATCCGGGACTATGATGCGCTCGTCGCGGACGGCGACGCGGAAACGCTCGCGGAGCTGGCGGCGAACCGCGCGGTGGAGCTCGTTCTCGGCGGCATGAAGGAGAAAATCAACGTAGAAACCATGAAAACCTGTCTCGAACACATCGGAAAGGGGAGCGGCAGATGAAAATTTACTGTATCGGTATCGGTCCGGGCGGCGAGGAGCAGATGACGCTGCGCGCGGTGCGTGCGCTCGAAGCATGCGACTGTGTGGCCGGCTACGGCCTGTATCTCGACCTCATCGATGGCCTCATCGACGGCAAGGAGCGCATCCAGACCGGCATGACGCGCGAGGTGGACCGCTGTGCGGCGGCGCTCGAGCGCGCGAAGCAGGGCAGCACGGTCGCGGTCGTCTCGTCGGGCGACGCCGGTGTGTACGGCATGGCCGGTCTGCTCATCGAGCTGGCAGCCGGAACGGGCGTCGAGGTCGAGGTCATCCCCGGCATCACGGCGGCCTGCTCGGGTGGGGCGGTGCTCGGCTCGCCGCTGACCTGCGATTTCGCGTGCATCAGCCTGTCCGACCTGCTCACGCCGTGGGACAAGATCGAGCAGCGCCTGCGCGGCGCGGCCGCCGGGGATTTCTGCATCGCGCTCTACAATCCCTCCAGCCGCAAACGCGCGGATTATCTGGCGCGTGCGTGCGACATCCTGCTCGAGACCGTGCCGCCCGAGACCGTCTGCGGCACGGTGCGCAACATCGGCCGCGAGGGTGAGAGCTTTTCGCTTACGACGCTCGGCGCACTGCGCGACACGACGGTCGACATGCTCACGACGGTCTTTGTCGGCAACAGCCGCACGGTCGTCATCGACGGCCGCATGGTGACGCCCCGGGGGTACCGCGGCGTATGAAGCTCTGCATTTTTTCGGGCACGACCGAGGGGCATGCGCTCAGCCGGTTCCTCGCCGCGAACGGCGTTCCGGCGGAGGTTTTCGTCGCGACCGAATACGGCGCGGCGGTCATGGAACCGCTGCCCGGCATCACGGTGCACGATGGGCGGCTGGACGAAAACGAGATCGCGGCGCTGCTCGATGCAGACACGCTGCTCATCGACGCGACGCACCCCTATGCCGCGCTCGTGACCGACAACCTGCGCGCGGCGTGCACGAAAACGGGGGCGCACTACGAGCGCCTGCTCCGTCCGGCGCTGCGGCACGACGAGGGCGAGACCGTGCCCGACACGGAAGCTGCGGTCGCGTGGCTCGGCAGGCACCCCGGAAAAGTGCTGCTGACGACCGGAAGCAAGGAGCTTGAGTCGTATACGGCGGTCGAAAACTTCGCGGAACGGCTGTATCCGCGCGTGCTGCCGAGCGTCGGCGTGATACAGAAATGCGCGGCCCTCGGCTTTCCCGGCTCGCACATCATCGCGATGCAGGGGCCGTTTTCCGCCGGGATGAACGCGGCGCTCATCCGCCAGACCGGCGCGGAGATCCTTGTCACCAAGGACACGGGTGCGACGGGCGGCTTTGCGGAAAAGCTCGCGGCGGCGCGCGAGACCGGCATCAAAACGCTCATCATCGCCCGTCCGCGCGAGGAAAGCGGCCGCAGTCTTGCGGAGATGCAGGAATTTCTGCGCGAAACGCTCGGCCTTGCGGAAGAGAAAAAGCAGACGGAAATGCCGCGCTTTCCGCTGTTCGTGTCGCTCGAAGGAAAGCGCTGCGCGGTGTTCGGCGCAGGAAAGGTCGCGGCGCGGCGCGCAGAGGTCCTGCGGCGCTTCGGTGCGTGCGTCACGGTCACAGCGCCGGAAAAACGGGCGGAGATCGAGATAAATGAGCGCCGCGGCTACGAGAAAAGCGATCTTTCGGGGGCTTTTCTGGCAGTCGCGGCGACGGACGACCGCGCGGTCAATCACCGCATCGCGGAGGACTGCACAGCCCTCGGCATTCCGGTGAGCGTGGCGGACAGCGCGACGGAGTCGACGTTCTTTTTCCCGGCGGTCTGCGAAAGTGCGGAGTTGACAGTCGGGGTAGTCTCGCGCGGCACGGCACACGCGAAAACCGCCGAGACGGCGCGGCGCATCCGCCGGGTACTGGAGGAAATGACATGATAAAAGTTGGTAGCAGAGACAGCCGCCTTGCAGTCGTGCAGGCGGAAGAGGTCATGCGCCGTCTGGGCGAGTGCGAGCTCGTGACAATGAAAACGACGGGCGACAAGATCCTCGACCGTATGCTGGACAAGGTGGGCGGCAAGGGACTGTTCGTCAAGGAGCTCGACCGCGCGCTCGCCGCAGGCGAAGTGGACCTCACGGTGCACAGCCTGAAGGATGTGCCGATGGAGCAGCCGGACGGTCTGCCGCTCATCGCGTTTCCGAAGCGTGCGGACGCGAGAGACGCGCTCGTGCTGCCGGAGAGCGGCGTCTGGGACAGGGAAAAGCCGATCGGCTGTTCGTCCGCGCGGCGGCGCGTGCAGCTTGCGCGGCTGTTTCCCGGCATCGAGGTAAAGCCGGTGCGCGGAAACGTGCAGACCCGGCTGCACAAGCTTGACAGCGGCGAATACGGTGCGCTGGTGCTCGCGGCGGCCGGACTGCATCGTCTGGGCCTGCAAAACCGCATCAGCCGGTATTTTTCGCCGGAGGAAATGCTCCCGGCGGCCGGGCAGGGCATCCTTGCCGTGCAGGCGAGGGATGGCGAGTGCCGCGCGGCGGCGCAGCTGCTCGATGACGCGGAGACGCGCGCCTGCGCACTGGCGGAACGCGCGTTCATCCGGACGCTCGGCGGCGGCTGCTTTTCCCCAGCGGCGGCGTATGCCGTGCTCGAAAACGGGACGCTGCGCCTGCGCGGACTGTACGTCAGCGCGGATGAACGGATACTGGTCAAGGGAGAGGTGACAGGCGCAGCGGAGACGGCCGAAACGCTCGGCTGCACACTCGCGGAGCGCCTGCGCAGACAGGCGGAGGAGGAAACATGACGGAAACGGTAACACTCGTCGGCGCAGGACCGGGAGGCGCGGAACTTCTGACGCAGGGCGGCTTTGCGGCGCTCCGCGAGGCGGATGCGGTCGTGTACGACCGGCTGGTCGACGAGAGCATCCTCGACCTCATCCCGGAGGGAGCGGAGCGCATCTGCGTTGGCAAAAAAATGGGACACCACCCCGTGCCGCAGGACGAGATCAACGAAATACTGGTGCAGCTCGCGCAGCAGGGAAAGCGCACCGTCCGCCTCAAGGGCGGCGACTGCTACCTGTTCGGGCGCGGCGGCGAGGAGTGCGAATATCTGAAGGCGCACGGCGTGCCGTTCCGCGTGCTGCCGGGCGTGACGAGCGCGCTCGCGGCCCCGGCGTTCGCCGGTATCCCGGTGACGCACCGCGATTTCTGCTCGTCGGTGCACATCGTGACCGCGCACACACGGGCAGGAAAGCCGCTTTCTATCGACTTTGAAGCGCTCGTGCGCACGGGCGGCACGCTCGTATTTCTCATGGGGCTGACGGCGCTCCGGCAGGTGACGGACGGCCTCGCGGCGGCAGGGATGCCGCCGGACATGCCGGCGGCGGTCATCGAAAACGGCGCGCGCGGCACACAGCGCAAGGTCGTTTCGACCGTCGGCGAGCTCGCGGACGCGGTGCGGAACGCCGGGGTGCGCAGTCCGGCCCTCATCGTGGTCGGCCGGGTCTGTGCACTGAGCGGCGAACTCGACTGGTGGACGGCGCTGCCGCTCCACGGAAAAACGCTCGCCGTCACGCGCCCGGAGGGGCGGAACGAGGGTCTGGTGAACGGTCTGCGTGCGCTCGGCACGGAGGTCATCGCTGCGCCCTGCATCGAGCTGCGCGAGCGCGAGGAACCGACATCGCTTACGCAGGCGCTCGACGCGCCGCACGACTGGGCGGTATTTACCTCCCCGGCAGGCGTGCAGGCAGCGGTACGTGCGCTTTTCTGCGCAGAACGAGACCTGCGCGCGCTGTACGGCATGAAATTCGCCTGCATCGGCAGCGGAACGGCGGAGACGCTCGCCTCTTACGGCATCACCGCCGACCTCGTGCCCGAGGTTTACGACAGCGAGCACCTCGCGGACGCGCTCTGCCGGGAAATGCAGGGCAGGAGCGCGGCGCTCCTGCTGCGCGCGGCCGAGGGCAGCCGTATTCTTCCCGAAAAACTGCAAAACAGCGGCATCCGCGTTACGGATGTGCCGCTTTACGATACCGTGCGGAGCTGTGCGAAGGCGGCGGAGCTGCGCGAGCACATACAGGACCGGACGCTCGACGGCGTGACCTTCACGAGCGCGTCGACCGTGCACAGCTTTGCGGAAGCCGTGGGACGGGAAAATGTGCGCGGTCTGACCGCGCTCTGCATCGGTCCGGTCACGGCGCAGGCCGCGAAAGAGTATGAAATGAAATCATTTATCGCGCAGGAGGCGACGGAGACCGCTCTTCTCGCGCTTTGCAAAACTGTACTGGAAGGGTGACATCATCAATGTTCAACAAGGATTTCCGTCCGCGTCGACTGCGGACGTCGGACACGCTGCGCCGCATGGTGCGCGAGACGCGCATTTCTGCGGACAGCCTGATCTGGCCGATCTTCATCATCGAGGGCGAGGGCATCTGCGACGAAATTCCGTCGCTGCCCGGACAGTATCATTATTCGCCCGACATGCTCGGCAAAGCGGTCGAGCGCATGCGTGCGCACGGCGTGTCGCGCGTGCTGCTGTTCGGTCTGCCGAAGCACAAGGACGAGACCGGATCGTCCGCGTGGGACCCGAACGGCATCGTGCAGCAGGGCATCCGCGCGCTCCGCGCCATCGCGCCCGAGCTGTATATCATCACTGACGTCTGCATGTGCGAGTACACCTCGCACGGCCACTGCGGCATTCTGTGCGGCCACTACGTCGACAACGACAAGACGCTCGAGGTGCTGGCCAAGACTGCGGTCAGCCATGCGCGCGCCGGTGCGGATATGGTCGCGCCGAGCGACATGATGGACGGCCGCGTGGCGGCGATCCGCGCCGCACTCGACGAAAACGGCTTCGTCAACACGCCGATCATGGCGTATTCCGCGAAATTCGCGTCTACGTTCTACGGTCCGTTCCGCGACGCCGCAGGCTCTGCCCCGGCGTTCGGCGACCGCCGTTCCTATCAGATGGACCCCCACAACGGCCGCGAGGCCATGCGCGAGTGCGAGCTTGATGTGCAGGAGGGCGCAGACATTTTGATGATCAAGCCTGCTATGCCGTACCTCGATCTCGTGCGCGAGTGCCGGGACAGATTTGACCTGCCCGTCGCGGCGTATCAGGTTTCCGGCGAGTACGCGATGATCAAGGCGGCGGCGAAGGCCGGCCTCATCAACGAGTACGGCGTGATGTGCGAGAGCGCGGTCTCGATCTTCCGTGCCGGTGCGGATATGCTGATCACTTATTTTGCGTGCGAGCTGGCGGACGCCATTCGGAAGGGAGACATTGGCTGATATGACGAACTCGGAAAAGCTGTTTGAACGGGGCTGCAAGGTGCTGCCCGGCGGCGTCAATTCGCCTGTCCGTGCGTTCCGCGCGGTCGGCGGCACGCCTCGTTTTATCGTAAAGGGCCTCGGCAGCCACATTCTGGATGCGGACGGTCTGGAATATATCGACTACGTTGGCTCGTGGGGGCCGATGATCCTCGGCCACAGCCACCCCGACATCCTCAAGGCGGTGTACGACCGCATGGTCTGCGGTCTGTCCTTCGGCGCGCCGACCGGCCTCGAGGTCGAAATGGCGGAAAAGATGGTCTCCATGCTGCCCGGCGTCGAGATGGTCCGCATGGTCAATTCGGGCACTGAGGCGGTCATGAGCGCGGTCCGTCTGGCGCGCGGCGCGACCGGACGCGACAAGATCATCAAGTTTGAGGGATGCTATCACGGTCACTCGGACGCGATGCTCGTCGGCGCAGGAAGCGGCGCGCTCACGCAGGGCGAGCCGGACTCCAAGGGCGTGACAAAAGGCGCCGCGCAGGACACGCTGATGGCGCAGTACAACGATCTCGCATCGGTCGAGCGTCTGTTCGAGGCGAACGACGGCGCGATCGCGGCGGTCATCGTCGAGCCGGTCGCGGCGAATATGGGCGTGGTGCCGCCCGAGGACGGCTTTTTACAGGGCCTGCGCACGCTCTGCGACAAGCACGGCGCGCTGCTCATTTTCGATGAGGTCATCACGGGCTTCCGTCTCGCGGCAGGCGGCGCGCAGGAGTATTTCGGCGTGCAGGCCGACCTTGTGACCTACGGCAAGATCATCGGCGGCGGCATGCCGGTCGGCGCTTATGCAGGCAGCCGCGCGCTGATGGAGCAGGTCGCACCGACCGGCCCGATCTATCAGGCCGGCACGCTGTCGGGCAATCCGGTCGCCATGGCGGCAGGTCTCGCGCAGCTGAACATTATCACCGACCATCCGGAGATCTACACGGTCATGGAGACCTCCGCGAGCTACATCGCGAACCACCTGCGCGCGAGCGCGGAGAAGCATGGCATCGCGATGCAGGTCAACCAGATCGGCTCGCTGATGTGTCCGTATTTCACGGAAACGCCGGTAAACTGCTATGCTGAAGCCAAGAAAAGTGACACAAAACGGTATGCAGCGTACTTCAACGGCATGCTGAAGCGCGGCATTTATCTCGCGCCGAGCCAGTTCGAAGCAATGTTCGTTTCGTCCGTGCACACGGAGAACGACCTCGCGTGCACGGTGCAGGCAGCGGAAGAAACGCTCAGCGAGATGGCATAAAAAGGAGGGACGCGGATGCGCGAATTCGATATCATCGGCGCCGGAATGGGCACGCGCGAAACGCTGACCGCGGAGGCCGCGCAGGCGCTCGCGTCGGCGGAAATGGTGTTTGCAACCGAACGCCTTGCAGAGATCAGAGAAAAGGCGCAGGTCTGCCTGTTTTCCGAGCTGGCAGAAAAGGCGATTGCCTCCGGAGCTGACAGAGTTGCACTGCTGGTTTCGGGCGACGTTGGATTTTTCAGCGCGGCCGGAAAGCTGCGCGAAAAGCTGCTTGCGCACGGAGAAGTACGGCTGTTCTGCGGCCTGTCGAGCATGCAGTATCTGTGCGCAAAAATCGGGATTTCGTATGATAATGTGTGCATTCGCAGCCTTCACGGCAGAAAAGGCGATCTGCTCGGTGCGGTCGGCTACCACGAGAAAACGTTCGCGCTGACGGGCGGCGATAACAACGCGCAGCTCGTCTGCCGCGCGCTCGCAGACGCCGGACTCGGCAGCGTGCAGATTTATATCGGAGAAAATCTCGGTTCGCCGGAGGGAAGAATTCTGAAAGGTACAGCATCGGAACTTGCAAAAATCCCCTGCGCAGGTCTTGCTGTGATGCTCGTGCTCAACCCGGATTTCGTGAACCCGTTTGAGCCGGTGCGCGACGAAATGCTGACGCGCGCAAAGGTTCCGATGACTAAAGAGGAAGTGCGCTGGGTGTCGGTCGCGCGTCTCGGCGTGCAGCCGGGGGACACCGTTTGGGACGTCGGCGCCGGAACGGGCGCGGTGACACTCGAACTCGCGCGGAAGGCGATGGACGGTGCGGTGTATGCGGTCGAACGCAATCCGGAAGCCGTTGAGCTCCTTGAGCAGAATAGACAAAAGCTCGGTGGCTTTAATGTGCATATTGTCCCGGGACATGCCCCGGAAGCACTTGCAGATCTGCCGAAGCCGGACTGCGTTTTTGTCGGCGGCAGCGGCGGAGATATGCGTGAAATTATTGAAACTGCATTAAGGAAAAATCCGTTCGTGCGAGTCGTAGTGAATGCGATCGCTCTGGAAACTTTGCAGGAAACACAGAAAGTATTTGCAGAATTTCACCTTGCAGAGGTTGAAATTACGCAGCTTTCTGCGACGAGAGGGAAAAACGTCGGACGCTATACGATGATGACAGCGAACAATCCGGTGTTTATTCTGTCGGGAAAGGGTGCTGAATATGGAGAATAATGCACCACGCATCATGATTGCCGGAACGGGCAGCGGATGCGGAAAAACAACCGTCACGCTTGCCATTCTCCGCGCGATGCAGCGCAGAGGTATTCCGCTTGCAGCATTCAAGTGCGGACCGGACTATATTGATCCCATGTTTCACAAGGCGGTTCTCGGCATTCCGAGCCGAAATCTTGACCTTTTTTTCATCAATGAGCGAGAAATTCGCAGCCAGATCGTGCGAAATATTCCGAAGGATGGCCTCGGCGTGATCGAGGGCGTGATGGGCTTTTACGACGGCGTTTCCGGCACGACCGATACGGCTTCGGCGGCGCATCTGGCTCGCGCAACGGATACGCCTGCGGTGCTTGTCGTCCGTCCGAAAGGACAGTCGCTGTCGCTCGCGGCGATGCTTACAGGCTTTCGAGATTTCGCAGAAAATACGCTCTGCAGTGTGATTTTGAACGGAGTTTCGGATGGAATGTACCCGTTTTACCACGATATTGTGCAGAAATCCGGCCTGAAGGTTCTGGGATACCTGCCGCCTGTACCGGAGGCTGAAATTCCGGACAGACATTTAGGGCTCGTAACCGCAGACGAATTGAATGACTTGAATCAGCGATTAGATCTGCTCGCTGACGCTGCGAAAAACAGAATAGAAATTGATGAATTATTGAGTATTGCACAGAGTGCGTCCAAGCTTGCATATGAAGCGGTAAAAATCAAACCGGTGACGAAAACACCGGTGCGTATTGCTGTTGCACGGGACAAGGCATTTTGTTTCTATTATGAGGATAATTTTGATGTTTTGCGCGATTTAGGTACTGAACTGGTTGCGTTTTCTCCGATTTCGGACAGCTGTCTGCCCGAGAATATTGACGGTCTATACCTTGGCGGAGGCTATCCGGAATTATATGCAAAAGAGCTCTCAAACAACGAAAACATGCGGAATTCGATTAAAAACGCAATAAATATGGGTATTCCAACGATTGCAGAGTGCGGCGGATTTCTCTATCTGCATGACCACCTGGATGGCGCACAGATGGCTGGCGTCGTGCACGCGGACGCCGTCATGACGAAAAAGCTCCAGCCGTTTGGATACGTGACACTCACGGCGCAGAAAGATAATATGTTGTCCGCAGCACAAGGACAAATTCGAGCGCATGAGTTCCACTATGCAAAATCTGAGGATAATGGAGCGAATTTCATCGCCGAAAAACCAAATGGGCGAAAGTGGTCGTGTGTGCACGCATCGCAGTCACTTTATGCTGGATTTCCACATTTGTTCTTTCGTGCGAATATTGAATTTGCCGAAAGATTTGTTCGCAAGTGCGTGACTTGGAGGAAGAACGAAAAATGACGATTAAAGAGGCGGTATCACGAGTAAGACCGCTGGATACATCCGCAATGGATGCAGCCCAAAAACGATTTTCTGACATTGCAATGCCACTCGGCGGACTTGGATTATTGCAGGATGCAATTATTCAGCTTGCAGGGATTTTGCGTGAACCGATACCGAATATCCGACCTCGCGCAGCTGTCATCTTCTGCGCGGACAACGGAGTTATCACAGAAGGAGTGACACAGTGCGGACAGGAGGTCACGGCAACCGTCACCGCAAACATGGGACACGGCCAATCGACGATGTGTCTGATGGCGAAATCGCTTGATATAGATGTGTTTCCGGTGGACGTCGGAGTTGCAGGAGACCTCTCTTTCGAGGGAGTAATTGACCGAAAAATACGAAAAGGAACGGAAAGTATTGCTGAAACTGCTGCAATGACGAGAGATGAAGCTATTCTGTCGATAGAGACCGGAATTCAACTCGCGGAGGATTGCGCACAGCGAGGGTACCGATTGCTTTGCGGCGGCGAGATGGGAATTGGCAACACAACGACCAGTGCGGCAGTCACAGCAGCACTCACAGGTGCGCCGGTATCGCAGGTCACGGGCAGAGGAGCCGGACTTTCTTCTGAAGGTTTACAACGGAAAATGCAGGCTATAAAATGTGCTCTTGCAATTAACGAGCCAAATGCAGACGATCCGATTGGTGTACTCAGCAAGGTCGGCGGACTAGACATCGCAGGCTTGACGGGACTTTACCTCGGTGCAGCGGCCTGCGGCCTGCCGGTCGTACTGGATGGAGTGATTTCCTGCACCGCGGCACTCGCTGCAGTTCGTTTGTGTCCGTCTGTCGCGGACTGTTTGATTGCAACACATTGCTCGGAAGAGCCGGCAAGTGTGTTGCTGCTTCAAGAACTTGGAAAAAAAGCGTTTATAACCGCAGGAATGCATCTCGGGGAAGGAACAGGAGCTGCGGCAGGCGTTGCTCTTCTCGATCTTGCGCTTACACCATACCGCGAGATGGCAACATTCGATGAAATCGGCGTCGAGGCGTATAAACCACTTAAGTAATAAACTGGTCTATTGTTAACAATATTATTTCAATAATTTTACTCATGAAAGGGGAGAAAGTATGCTTATCCTTGTAACGGGCGGAGCGGCTTCCGGTAAGTCGGAACATGCCGAAAAATTACTATGTGCGCGAGCACACAGCAAGTTGTATCTCGCTACAATGCAGCCGTTTGGTAAAAGTGCTCAAGCTCGCATCGCGCGGCATCGTGCGTTGAGAGAAGGAAAAGGTTTTGACACATTAGAACGCACGCTTGATTTAAGATGCCTGAAGATTGATCGTCATTATGACGGAATTCTGCTTGAAGATTTGGGCAATTTGCTTGCTAATGAAATTTTCTCCCTAGATGGCGCCGCTGAAAATTGCGTGGAATTAATACTTGAAGGTATTGAAAACTTGAAATTATATTGTAATACACTGGCGGTTGTCTCGAACGAGATCTTTTCGGATGGAGGCAGATATCCGCCGGAAACGCAAAACTATATTCAAAAGCTTGCGGAGCTTCACAGCGAGATTGCACGGGAAGCAGATGCGACTTATGAAAGTGTTTGTGGAATTTTACTGCCGATAAAGGAGGTGAAAATGGGATGAAAAGCGTAATTAGCGGATTTTTCGTCGCATTTTCGATGTATTCCGCCATTCCTGTGCCGCAGGTGAACTGGGAAAAAAGGACCATGCGCTGGGCGCTCATTTTCCTTCCGTTTGTCGGCGTGATTATCAGTGCTATCTCTTGGATTTGGTTCGCATTTTGCCGGTATTTTGATGCAAATTCGCTGTTTTACGCAGTTGGAGCGACACTGATACCGCTGTGTATTTCGGGCGGCATTCATCTCGACGGTCTGTGTGACACCTGCGATGCGCTATGCTCTTTCGGAGACCGTGAAAAGCGGCTCGCTATTCTCAAAGATCCGCATGTCGGCGCGTTTGGACCAATGTGGATTTCTGCATTTCTGCTTGCGGAATGCGCCTGCTTTGCACAGATTTTCGAGAATTACAAGCTGTTTCCGCTTGTTTTGATTGCTTTCCCGATTGCACGCGCGATGGGCGGCCGCAAGGTGGTTGCCTCTCCCTGTGCGAAGGACAGCGGACTTGCGCATATTTTTGCGGAAAACAGCGATAAATGCACCGTTTCTGTCGTTTTAATCGTAGAAATGGTATTGATTTTGATGCTTTGCGGACTGTTTCTCTACCGCGTTCCACACGGACTGACGGCAGCAAAAGCTCTGACTGTGCTTCTCGTTGTGTGGTATGCCTTTCACGCAAGGGTCTCAAGACGAACTTTTGGAGGGATAACAGGCGATCTGGCAGGCTTTTGTATTTCAATTTCAGAACTTTTATGCCTTGCTGTTGCAGCATTTGGAGGGCTTGTGTTATGACTGTGCTTATTGTTGGCGGTGCGTTTCAGGGAAAACGTAAAATTGCAGAAAAACTGTATCCAAAGGAGCCTAAGATATATGATTTGCACGATATAGTGCGGAAAATGCTCCAAAATCAGCAGAACCCGATGCCTCTGTTGAGCGAGCTGCGCGGTCATGTGGTCACATGCGATGAAATTGGGTGCGGCGTTGTGCCGATCGAACAAAATGACGAAAAATGGCGCGAAGCCGTTGGACGGCTGTGCTGTGCGCTCGCGTCGGAGGCGGATGCGGTCATTCGCGTGTGGGCAGGCGTGCCGCAGTTTATTAAAGGAGAATTGAAATAATGGCTGTAACCTGTGCAGTCCTGCTTGGCTTTGCGCTCGATGCGCTGCTCGGAGATCTCAGATGGCTTCCGCATCCGGTCTGCGCGGTCGGAAAGTTGATTTCTTTCGTGGAAAAGCTGCTCAGACGGCTTTTTCCGCCTCGAAACGGTGCAATGATATTTGCAGGCATTATACTCTGGATCGTTGTCTGCGGCGTCAGTTTCGTCGTTCCGTTTTTTGCGCTGCGATTTCTCACAAAAATCAATTTCTGGCTCGGATTTGCCGCGAATTCCCTACTTTGCTGGCTTATTTTCGCACGAAAGAGCCTGTCTGAGGCTGGTCAGCATGTGTACCGCGCCGTGAAGGAGTCGGTCGAGGAAGGCCGAAAGGCGGTCGCGTGGTACGTCGGCCGCGACACCGCCGAGCTGACCGAGGAGGGCGTCATCAAGGCCGCGGTCGAGACCATCGCCGAGAACCTGACCGACGGCGTCGTCTCGCCGCTCATCTACATGCTCATCGGCGGCGCGCCGCTCGGGATGCTCTACAAAGCGGTCAACACGCTCGATTCGATGGTCGGCTATCACAACGATAAATACGAGTATTTAGGCAAGTTTTCCGCAAAAATGGACGATATTTTCAACTTTATCCCGGCTCGACTGTCCGCGCTCTGCATTATCGCCGGGGCCGGTATGCTGCGGCTCGACAACCGCAACGCGCTGCGGATTTACCGCCGCGACCGCAATCTGCACAAGAGCCCGAACGCCGGTCAGACCGAGTCGGCGTGTGCCGGCGCGCTGCACATTCAGCTCGGCGGCGACGCGAGCTACTTCGGAAAAATCGTGAAAAAAGCGGCGTTTGGCGACCCGCTGCGCCGCGTGAACCGCACGGATATTCTCGCGACGATCGATCTCATGAACGCCGCGAGTGTGCTTGCGCTTGCGCTGTGCTGCGCAGTCAGACTGACACTCTGGAGGTGAGAAAATGCCTTATTCCTACTGCCATGGCGGCGATATTGAAACTTTTGTGAGTGAATTCGGCGCGCAGCCGCTCGACCTTTCCGCGAACATCAACCCGTTCAGCATACCCGATCCTGTTCGCGAAGCAATGCACAGGGCTGTGGATGAATGCGTGCATTACCCTGACCCGTTCTGCCGCGCAGCGCGGCAGGCTGTCGCGGACGCGGAGGGCGTTTCAGCGGACATGCTCTACTGCGGTAACGGTGCGGCGGATGTGCTCGACCGGCTCGCGGCGGTGCTCAGACCGCAGCGCGTGCTGCTCACCGCGCCGACCTTCGCGGAGTACGAACGGACGCTTGCAGGCGCAGAAATCGACTTCCATATGCTGCGCGAGCGCGAGAATTTCGCGGTCACGGAGCGGCTGCTCTCTGACATTTCGCCCAAATATGACGCGGTATACCTGTGCAATCCCAACAACCCGACCGGATGTACGGTAGCCCCCGAACTGCTGCACAAGATCGTACAGAAATGCGCGGAAAACGACGTATATCTGCTCGTTGACGAGTGTTTTAACGATTTTCTGCTCGATGCAGAGCGTCACTCGCTCGCCGGATTTCTCGCAGGCTATCCCAACCTCATCCTCCTGCGCGCGTATACGAAAATGTTCGCTGTTCCGGGCGTGCGGTTCGGCTGGTGCATGACCGCGAACCGCGCGGTCATCGACGGACTTTACCGCGCCGGGCAGCCGTGGAACGTGTCGGTCATCGCGCAGGCGTGCGCCGAGGCCGCCGCAAGGCAAACCGAATGGCCAAAACAAACGGCGCGCCGCATCGCAGAGGAGCGCGCGTATCTTTCGGACGGCCTGCGCTCGTGCGGTGTCAAGGTCTACCCGGGCGAGGCAAATTTTCTGCTGTTTCGCTCTGACGACGCAGAACTTGACAAAAAGGTGCGAAAACAGGGCATCATGATACGAAACTGCTCGAATTACCGCGGACTCGGCCCCAGTTTTTACCGGACGGCGGTCAAAACACGAGACGCGAGCGAAAAACTGCTGCACGCATTACGACGGATATAAGGAAGGGCGGTTCTCATGGCAAAACTCATCATGGTTCAGGGCACGTGCTCGAACGCTGGAAAAAGCCTGCTGTGCGCGGCGCTGTGCCGCATTTTCAAGCAGGACGGCTTCAGGGTCGCGCCGTTCAAGTCGCAGAACATGGCGCTCAACTCCTTCATCACGGCGGACGGCAGGGAAATGGGCCGCGCGCAGGTCGTGCAGGCCGAGGCGGCCGGCATCGCGCCCGATGTGCGCATGAACCCCATCCTGCTCAAACCGACGAGCGACGTGGGCTCGCAGGTGGTCATCATGGGCGAGGCGCGCGGAAACCGCACGGCGCGCGAGTACTGGGGGCACAAACGGGCGCTCCTGCCCATTATTAAGGAAGCGTTCGACAGCCTCGCCGCCGAAAATGACATCATCGTCATCGAGGGCGCTGGCAGTCCGGCTGAGATCAATCTCAAGCAGGACGACATCGTGAACATGGGGCTTGCGAAGCTCGTGGACGCGCCGGTACTGCTCGTCGGTGACATCGACCGCGGCGGCGTGTTCGCCTCGCTCTACGGCACGGTCAAGCTGCTCGACGAGGACGAACAGGCGCGCATCCGCGGCCTTGTCATCAACAAATTTCGCGGCGATGTGGAAATCCTCCGGCCGGGTCTGACGCAGCTCGAGGAGCTGACCGGCAAGCCGGTCGTGGGCGTTGTGCCTTATGGGCGCTTCGACATCGACGACGAGGACAGCCTCTCCGAGCGCTTGGACGCGAAAAACGTGCCTGCCCTTGTGAACATTGCAGTCATAAAGCTGCCGCGTCTATCCAATTTCACCGACTTTTCTGCACTTTCCCGTGTTCCGGGTGTGGGCGTGCGCTACGTGGACCGGCCGGCGCAGCTTGCGGACGCGGATCTCATCATCCTGCCCGGCACAAAGTCCACGATCGCCGATCTCCGCTGGCTGCGCGAGAGCGGTATGGAGGCGGCGCTGCTCAAGGCGCACGCTGCCGGGACGCCGGTTTTCGGCATCTGCGGCGGCTATCAGATGATGGGGCGGACGGTCTCCGACCCCGAGAACACCGAGGGCGGCGGCAGCCTGCGCGGCATCGGTCTGCTGCCGGTCGAGACCGTGTTCCGCACGGCAAAAACCACCGTCCAGACGCGCGGCACGGTCGCGGACATTCCGGGCGTGCTGCACGGCCTGTCCGGTCTTGCGGTCGAGGGCTATGAGATCCACATGGGCGAGAGCGCGCGCGACGCGGCCGCGCAGCCGTTTGTCACGCTGAAGCATGACGAACACGAAGTTTTGGACGGCTGCACAGCGGAAAACGCCTGCGGCACCTATCTGCACGGCGTGTTCGACGCACCGGAGGCCGCGCAGCGGCTTGCGCAGGCGCTCGCAGACCGGAAGGGCGTGACGCTCGAGGGCGCGGCAGAGGACCCGGCGGCCTATCGGGAACGCCAGTACGACCTGCTCGCGGACACCGTGCGGCGCAGTGTGGATATGCAGCGGATTTACGATATTCTGGAGGGAAAAGCATGAAAAACAGCGGACTGGTGCATCTTTACTTCGGCGACGGCAAGGGCAAAACGACGGCGGCCGTCGGTCTTGCAGTGCGTCATGCAGGGCGCGGCGGAAAGGTCGTTTTCGCGCAGTTTCTCAAGGACGGCTCGTCGGGGGAGTGCCGCGTGCTCGCGAAGCTCGGCGTGACCGTGCTCGCGGCGAACCCGGTCGGCAAGTTTTCCTTCCGCATGACGGACGAGGAAAAAGCAGAGACCGCCGCCGCGCTCGGCCGCACATTCGACGCCGCGACCGGCTTTGCAGTTCGCGAGGGCGCGACGCTGCTCGTGCTCGACGAGGTGTGCGCGGCAGTGAACTGCGGTTTTCTGCCCGAAAAAACAGTGACCAACTTCCTCGAAAACCGTCCGGACATGCTCGAGGTCGTGCTCACCGGGCGAGACCCGTCGGCAGAGCTGGCGGCGCACGCGGACTACATCACGGAAATGCAGAAACGGCGGCACCCCTATGAAAAGGGCGTCGCCGCACGGGAGGGAATTGAATTTTGAACGGATATATGAAGCCGCAGGACATTGAAAAGCGCTCGTTCGAGATCATCACGGAGGAGCTTGGCGCGCGCACCTTTCCGGACGGCATCGCCGAGGTCGTCAAGCGCGTCATCCACACGACGGCGGATTTCGATTACGCGGACAGCCTCGCGTTCTCGCCGGATGTGATCGAGCAGGCGAAGGCGGCGCTGCAAAGCGGCGCGACGGTCGTCACGGATACGAACATGGCGCTCTCGGGCATCAGCAAGCCGTCGCTCGCGAAGCTCGGCGCGAAGGCGCTCTGCCTCATAGCGGACCCGGACATCGCGCGCGAGGCGAAGGAGCGCGGCGTGACGCGCGCCGTGGTCTCGATGGAGCATGCCTCGAAACTCGAGGGGCCGCTGATCTTCGCGGTCGGCAACGCGCCGACGGCGCTCATCCGCCTGCATGAGCTGATCGAGAAGGGCGAAGCGGACCCGGCGCTCGTCATCGGCGTGCCGGTGGGGTTTGTCAACGTTGTCGAGGCGAAGGAGCTGTTTATCGGCGGCAAAACGCCGTATATCATTGCACGAGGGCGTAAGGGCGGCTCGAATGTCGCGGCGGCGATCGTGAATGCGCTGCTGTACCAGCTCATCCACCGGGAAGGCTTTTAAGGCTGCCAAACGGCAGCCTTTTTCCTTTATCCCCTCAGCAGAGGGGGAAGCCTTTCCGCCGTTCCGGCGGCTGTGCCGCCGCAGGCGAGACTTTCTTTACCGTCTGCTGACGGTAAGCGGTTCCGCCGATACAGCGGTGCGCCGCTGGAGGCGGCTTTACGCTCAAAGTGAGCGTGGACAATGGCCGCCTTCGGCGGCCGGGGGAGTCGCCGCCCGGCGACGGGGGCAAGAGGGGAAAGACAACCAAGGTTTTCTTTCCCCTCTTAACTCCCCAAACTTTCCTTTGGCCGCGACTCCCTGCGGTCGCGCGTCTAAATGCGAGGGGCCCACAGATGTGTTTGGTGCTCCACAGGGTATTCGCTTGATTGAAGC
>CAVIRF010000023.1:0-22002 GCA_963645185.1 Coprococcus eutactus
CCCTCCATGATTGACAGTTTGTTTTTTCACTGTCTTTCATAGAGGGAGCATATCACTTTTCATCTGTAATTGATTACTCCCACAGACCCTTGGACTTCATGTCTGCGATGTAGTCGTCAGCGTTGGAGGAGTCAACGACCTTCGCGCCGGAGTCGATGTACTCGTCGACCGTGTTGCCCTCGAGGACTGCTACCGCTGCTTCAACAGCCTTGTAGCCCATGTCATAGCCGAGCTGAGCGATGTCCATGCCCAGAGAACCGGACTGAACCGCTTCGATCGCGGACTGGTTGCCGTCAAAGCCGCAGACTACGGTGTTCGCGTAAGCCGCATTGCCGGAGTCCTTGATGATCTTGAGCGCGCTCATTGCCATGTCGTCATTAGAGGAAAGAACAACGTCGATGCCGTCGGTGTACTTCTGCATGACAGCTTCCATTGCGGTCGCAGCCTTCTCAGCAGCAGCGTCGCAGTACTGGATCTCAACAACTTCACCGCCGGCCTCTTCTGCGCCTTCCTTGTAGCCTGCCAGACGAGCCTCATGCGTCTCGTCGCCCTGCGTACCGGTGAGGATCAGAACGGTCGGCTTGTCAGCGCCGCGCTTCTTTGCTTCCTCAACAGCAGCCTTGCCGCCTTCCTTTGCGGCGGACTCGTTGCCGGTGCCGACAAAGGAGGACTTCTTGTCAGAGGTGAAGTCGGTATCTACCGCGATGACCGGCTTCTCAGAGGTGGAAACCAGCGTAGCCGCGGTGTCGGACTGAAGCGGAGCCAGCACGATGGCGTCGATGCCCGGGTTGCCGATCGAGGTCTCGATCATGTTGACCTGCTCGTCATAAGAGGTAGCGGAAGTCGGGGACTGAATCTCAACGCTTACGTTGTCATGCTCTGCAGCGTAAGCCTTTGCGCCTGCGATGACCTTGTTGAAGTGGCCGTCGGTCAGCTTTACGATGACCGAGATGTTGTACTTGCTGCCGTCAGAGGATGCGCTGTCGCCGCCGCTGTTGTCCGTCGAGGTGGAACCGCCGCCGCAGCCGGTCAGCATTGCTGCACACAGTGCACTTGCCAGAGTCATAGCCAGAAATCTTTTTTTCATTGTTCTTTCCCTTTCTCTACTGCGGCGCCGGGGCCGCGTCTTCACATATCACTATTCTCTTCTGCAGGGGTACGTACTATGGGAGTAAGCTTTTTGGATCAGATCAGGGTCTTGCCGCCGGCGATGGTAACGGTTACGCCGGTGATGTAGTCTGCGCGGCCGCCTGCGAGGAATGCCATCAGGTCAGCGACCTCTTCCGGCTCGCACATACGGCCCATTGCTACGCCGCTGGTGAGCTCCTTCTCGTACTCCTCGGGGGTCTTGCCCTCAACGAGAGAACGCTTCTGGAATACTTCCTGAACCATCTCGGTGTTAACGTAGCCCGGGCATACAGCGGAAACCGAAATGCCGTACTCTGCGTACTCAAGGCCGAGTACCTGCGTCAGGGAGTTGATGCCTGCCTTGGAGATGGAGTAAACGCCGTTTGCGGACTCGCCGATCTTGGAAGCCTGAGAAGAGATGGAAACGATGTTGCCCTTCTTCTTGTCGGAGTCACGCAGCTGCTTTGCGAACAGCTGGCTCAGATACCAGATGCCGCGCAGGTTGATGTTGATGACGCGCTCCCACTCGTTCGGTGCGAGGTCGATCATGTGCTTGGCAACGGTGATGCCTGCGCAGTTTGCCAGAACATCGACAACACCGATCTTGGCGTTAACGTCTGCGAAGAACTTCTCGCAGGCCTCGAGATTGCTGACGTCTACTGCATAAGCGTAGGTCTTGACGCCGTACTTCTCAGCGACCTCGGCAGCGGATTTCTCAAGAACGTCCTTGTTGATGTCTACCATGATAACGTCTGCGCCGTACTCTGCGAACTTTACTGCACAAGCCTTGCCGATACCGCGTGCCGCGCCGGTTGCGATGCACAGTTTGCCCTTATAATTTTCACCCATGATAATCTTCCTTTCCGAAATAATGGCGTTAAACTCAAATTGTTAAACGTTGGAGCGTCGGAGAACAATCCGGGTTTTTATCGCCTTTCCTTGATTGCATCCTTATTATATGATATTATTTTAAGGGGTACAATTTCTGTGCTTGCCATCTTATATTCAAAAAGTGCTATTGCGAGGAGGGAGCCTATGCATCAGCTTGAGGACGGTATTCTGGAAACGTCGGAGCTCTATTTCTTTCAGCCATCTGCCTTTGCGGAGCGCGCTCTGTTCTATTTGCAGCACCTTGGCATTTTTGAATGCGACAACCGGTATGTGGTCACGCATCCGTACTGGGAGTCGGTGCTGCTGCTGTTTGTGGACGAGGGCGAGCTGGAGGTCGCGTTCCGGAGCGAAATGTTCGTGGCGCACAAGGGAGACGCAGTTCTGGTGGACTGCCGCTATGAGCACATCTATCATGCGCTGGACCACCTGAAATTCCGCTACATCCACTTTGCAGGCAAGAGCGCGTTCGAGTATGCATCTCTGCTGTACGAGCTGAGCAAGAGTGCGCTGCTCGCCGGTGCGGCGACGGACACGATGAACAGCTCGTTTCAAAATCTGCTGCATCTGGCGCGTTCGCAGACGAATGCGCAGAACGAACACCGCATCTCGGTGTACATTCACATGATGCTGTGCGAGCTCGCGGAGTCCTGCTACGGCATTCCGGCGGCGGCCAACGAGTCCATCGAACGCGCCATCGCGTACATGGAGGAGCACATCACGGAGAATATCTCGCTCGACGAGATCGCGGACGAGATCGGCCTGAGCAAATTTTACTTCAACCGCCTGTTCAACAAGCATATCGGCATGACGCCGCATAAATACTTCATCAATATGCGCGTGCAGCACGCGAAACGGCTGCTGATGACCACGCACGACTCGGTGGAGGAGATCGCGGAGAAGTGCGGCTTTGACAGCGCATCCAACTTTATCCGCCTGTTCAAGCAGCGGACCAATATGACGCCGACAGCGTTCCGCAAGATACCGTTCTGATGGTTATATGAGTATTTTAGAACAATCCGTCTGTATGTGTCAAGAAAGTCTATATCTGCAAAGTCAGAACACAGCCTGTCGGCGAAACGATGTTTCGCGACAGCTCAAAGCCCCTGCCGGAGAGAGAGCCGGCAGGGGCTTTTTGCGCTGCGAAGCAGCAATGGAAAAGAGAGAAAAAGAGAAGATGGCAGAGGAAAAATATCAGTCGAAATCGCGCGGCATTACTTCATGCAGGAACGCGATGGACTTCTTGATTGCGGTCAGCGCCGGCATGGTCTTGTCCTCGATCTCGAGGGAAACCGGGCCGTCGTAACCCATCATGCTGAGTACGGCGAAGAATTCCTTCCACCACTCAGCGCTCTCGCCGAAGCCGAGGGCAACGTAGTTCCAGTAGCGGTGGTTGTAGTCGTCGAAGAACTTGGTCTCGAGGCCGCCGTTTGCTGCAAAGCGCTCGCGCTCCTTGCGCAGATCCTTTGCGTGAACGTGATGGATCGCGTCCGCGCCGAGTGCCTTGGCCATTTCAACGCCGTCGCCGCCCATCCACATGTGGTGGCTCGGGTCGAGGTTCATGCCGACCATCGGGCCGACCGCCTTGCGCAGACGGAGCAGAGTTTCAGCATTGTATACGCACTGTGCGCCGTGGTTTTCCAGTGCAATAGAGGTGATACCATGGTTTTCTGCCATCTTTACGGTCTTTTCCCAGTAGGGGATGAGGACGTCCTCCCACTGGTACTTGAGAATATCCTGGCAGCTCATCGGCCAGCAGGTCGTTACCCAGTTTGCGGTGGTGTCGGTCGGGTTGCCGCCCGGGCAGCCGGACATCATGACGATGTTGTGCACGCCGAGCTGTTCTGCCAGCTGGAAGGTCTTTTCGACAACAGCCTGATGCTGCTTGCCAAGCTCGTTCGGCTCGAGCTGGTTGCCGGAGCAGTTGAGCGCCTCCAGCACCAGACCGTGGCTCTTGATGGTGTCCATGTACTTCTCGCGAGCGGAAGCGTTCGATACCATCTCGTCAAGGTCAATGTGCGGTGCGTTCGACCAGTTGCCGCAGGCGATCTCCAGCGACTCGATGCCGATCTCGGCAGAGGTTTTTACCATTTCTTCAAAGGGAAGATGGCCGAGGCCATCGGTGTTCAAGCACAGTCTCATTTTCTTCAAACTCCTTTTTCACGGTGTGAGAAACTAACTGTCTATATTGTGCCGGAAAGGGGAGAAAAAGACAATCTCGATTTGTGACACAAAAATATTCAATTCGTGCTATCAAATATCAAACGGCAATATTTGAATATAAGACAGCAAGGAATGATATGGAAATCGAAAAATCCGTCGCGTATAATAAGACCCGTGCCTTTTGTAGGTAAAATGCATAAAAATGTGAGGGAAGGACTATCTAAAATGACAAATGCAAAAGTAGCGGCGCGAGGGGCTGCCGCGGACACGCTCGGCTGGGGAACGCGGCTTTCCTATGGCTGCGGCGATGTTGCCTGCAACATTGTTATGGCAGGCATGGTAAATTCACTGCTGACGCTGTTCTACACCGATTACGCCAACGTGCCGATCGCGACGGTCGGTCTGGTCATGCTCATCTCGCGCTTCTTCGATGGCACTTCGGATGTCATTATGGGCGTGCTAGTGTCCAAGACTCATTCCCGATGGGGCAAGGCGCGCCCGTGGCTGCTGTGGATGGCGCTGCCGTATGTCATCTGCTCGATCTCGCTGTTCTGCGTGCCGCAGACCTCGACAACATTGCAGTTATGGTACATTTTCGTTACGTATAACCTGCTGGCGACCGTGTGCTATACCGCCATCAATGTGCCGTATGGTACGCTGTCTACTCTGATGACGCGCTCCTCGCACGAGCGTGACATGCTGTCCATCGTGCGCATGTCCATCGCGCCGGTCGGCCGACTGGTTGCGGTCACGCTGTCCCTGCCGCTCGTCAAGCTGCTCGGCGACACGCAGTCGGCCTGGATCAAGGCTATGATGCTGTGGTCGGCGCTGGCGTTCGTGCTGCTGCTCGTCTGCTTCGTCAACTGCAGGGAAACGGTCGAGCTGAGCGCCGTACAGGAGACCGGCGCGCGCGCCGGCTTCAGCCGCAGCCTGAAGTCGCTGCTCTCGAACCGGTATTTCTGGGCCGTGCTCATCCTGTGGACCATCACGGTCGTGCAGCAGACGCTGGTCGGCACGCTCGCGCCGTATTACTGCAAATACATCTTCGGCAGCGACAGCCTGTACAGCCTGCTCTACATGGCGGAGAACATCACACTGATCGCTGGCGCTCTGGCGTGCCCCCGGCTGCTCAGACGGTTCGGCAAGCGCGACCTGTGCCTTGCGGGCTGTGTGCTGGCGGTGCTCGCGCAGCTGCTCCTGTTCGTGAACAGCTACAGCTTCCCCCTGCTGTTCGCGGTCAGCATCATCCGCGCCATCGGTCAGGCGCCGATCACCGCGGTCATTTTCGGCATGATGGGCGACGTCGTGGAATACGGCCACTGGCGGTTCGGCATCCGTCAGGAAAGCCTGATCTTCGGCGGCGGCTCTCTCGGCTTCAAGATCGGCAGCGGCATTTCCGCCGCCGTCGTCACGGCGATGCTCGGCGCGGCCGGCTTCGTCAGCTCGGTCAGCGGCGGCAACGCCCAGCCGGAGAGCGCAAAGCACATGATCGTTGCAATCTATCAGTTCGGCATCCTCGCGATCTGGGTCGCGGCCGCGATCGTACTGGTGCTGTACCGTCTGGACAAGCAGTATCCGTCTATTGTAGCGGAGCTTCAGGAACGTGAAAAGCACGGTAAACAGTAAAAATATAAGACCCGGAGCACATGCTCCGGGTCTCTTGCGTTTACATTTATATAAGTGTGATCTCAGCACTCGCACTTCCAGAAAAATGCTGAACAGGGGGGCAGCTCGCTGCCGCCGCCGAAATCGTGCGGCTGTCCAGTGATGAGGTCGACCGCGCGGCCGCATCTTGCGTCAAAGTGGGCGGTATACGGCTGGTCGTCGATGTTGACCGCGATGAGCACGCGCTCGCCGTCCGCGCAGCGCTCCCAGATGCACTGTTTGTTGGTGAGGACGAGCTGTTTGAAGTCACCATAGCACAGGGCACGGCTCTCGCGGTGCGCCTTCGCCATCGCGGCGATGGTGTCGGTCAGCTCGTTCCACTCGGGCGCGTCGAACGAGGGGCGCAGCGCGTCGTCGCCCTGCTGTTTGTTTCCCTCTGCGCCCCATTCGCTTCCATAATAGATGCACGGGATGCCCGGCATGCCGAACAGCAGCGCGTAGATGAGCGGCAGGTGGCGGCGGTTCTGAAGGATGGACGCGACGCGCGTCACATCGTGGTTGTCGACGAAGGAGAGCAGGTGCTTGCCACGGTACAGCGTCCAGTTTTCCGGACCGAACTGACGCAGCAGAGAATGCGTGATCTCGAACAGGTTGTAGCTGTTCATCGAGGAATACAGACCCTTGTAACACTCATAATTCGTGCAGGAGTGCAGCATGCCGTCGCCGACAAACTGATTATAGTCGCCGTGCAGCAGCTCGCCGACGAGGAAGAAGTCCGAGCCGAACGAGTCGCAGAACGCGCGCAGCTGACGGATGAAATCCTTGTCGAGGCAGTACGCGACGTCCAGACGCAGACCGTCGATGCCGAATTCTTCCTTCCAGAGGCGGATGCAGTCAAACAGGTGATGCACAACGGCAGGATTGCGCAGATTGAGCTTGACGAGCTCGTAGTGTCCTTCCCAGCCCTCGTACCAGAAGCCGTCGTTGTAGTTCGAGTTGCCCTCGAACGAGATGTGGAACCAGTCCTTATAAGGAGAGTCCCATTTTTTCTCCTGCACATCCTTGAACGCCCAGAAGCCGCGGCCGACATGGTTGAACACGCCGTCGAGGACGACCTTGATGCCGTGCTCGTGCAGCGTCCTGCATACGGCGGCGAAGTCCGCGTTCGTGCCGAGACGGCAGTCCACGCGGCGGAAATCACGGGTGTCGTAGCCGTGATTGTCAGAATCAAAGATGGGGGAGAAGTAGACGGCATTGCAGCCGAGACGCGCGATATGCTCGGCCCAGTCGGCGACCTTGCGGATACGCGGTACGGTCACGCCGTCGTTCGCGCGCGGCGCGCCGCAGAAGCCGATGGGGTAGATCTGATAAAAAACACTTTCGTAAGCCCACATAGATTAGTTGCTCCTTTACACAGGGGATACATTCAGTATAAACAAAATGAACAATAAATGCAATAGCAAAACGATAAAAACTGTGCAGAATGATTGAACGGCGCGAAACGTGAAAAAATGCTTGCAATCCGCGCGGCGGTGTGGTATGATTGTTTGGTAATTATGAGACGGGCATTCCTCTGCTCATTTGAAGATTGAATGGGGCAAGAATGTCTAAGACGAAAGGATGACAGAAAATGGATCTCGTAAAAGTACTGTCCGAGCAGCAGCTCAAGAGCGATCTGCCGGTTCTGAAGATCGGCGATACCGTAAAGGTACACGCTAAGATCAAGGAGGGCAACCGCGAGCGTATTCAGGTATTCGAGGGCATCATCATTGCCAAGAAGCACGCTGGCGTTAACCAGACGGTTACCGTTCGCCGCATCTCTTACGGCGTAGGCGTTGAGAAGACCTTCCCGGTACATTCCCCGAACGTTGCCAAGTTCGAGGTTGTTCGCAACGGTAAGGTTCGCCGTGCTAAGCTGTACTACCTGCGCGGCCGCGTAGGCAAGGCTGCCAAGATCGCAGAAAAGATCTAACCAACAAAAGCATCGCAGAAACGGGGAGCAGAATAACGCTCTCCGTTTTTGTTTTCTGCGAAGGGAAAGCCGAACAGGGACTTGCGTCAGACGCCTGCTGCGGCTATAATGATTTTGAACGTTTTTTCGAATAGAAAGGGGAGCGTGTATTATGGATGAAACCCGGAAAGAGCGCAAAAAGGAGTTCGAGCCGCGCTTTACGAGCGAGCTGTTCGGCTGGGGCGAGTCGCTGATGGGCGTGCTGATCGCCTTTGTCATTATCTTCACGTTTGTCGTGCGCCTGTTCGGCGTGGACGGCATGTCGATGTATCCGACGCTTCAGGACCGCAGCATCATGCTCGTGAGCAACCTCGGCTATCACCCGGAAAAGGGCGACATCGTCGTGCTGCGCAAGGACGGCTTTTACAGCGATCAGCCGATCGTCAAGCGCGTCATCGCGACCGGCGGCGATACGGTCGACATCGACCCCATCACGGGCGATGTGAGTGTCAACGGCGAAGTGCTCGACGAGCCGTATATCGCCGAGAAGATCGACACGCTCACGCGCATGGGCGACCTGTCCTATCCGCAGACCATCCCGGAGGGATGCGTGTTCGTGATGGGCGACAACCGCAACAACTCGACGGACAGCCGCGACAGCCGCCTCGGCATCGTAGACGAGCGCTATATCCTCGGCCATGTGCTCCGAGTGGTGTTCCCGTTCAGTGAATTTGGAGCAGTGGAGTAAGATATGAATATTCAGTGGTATCCCGGACATATGACAAAGACCCGCCGGCAGATGGCGGAGTATATCAAACAGGTGGACGCGGTGTGCGAGGTCGTCGACGCGCGCATTCCGCAGGTCTCGCGCAATCCCGACATGGATGAGATCGCCGCAGGCCGTCCGCGCATGATGATCCTGAACCGCATCGATCTCGCGGACCCGAACAAGACCGCGGTCTGGGCGAAGCATTTCCGCGATCAGGGCATGGCGGTCATCCAGACCGACAGCCGCGCAGGCACGGGCACGCAGGCGTTCTCGAACGCGGTGCGCACGCTGCTCGCGGACAAGATCGAGCAGTGGAACGAAAAGGGTCTGGTCGGCAAGGCTGTCCGCGTGATGGTCGTCGGCATCCCGAACGTCGGCAAGTCCACGTTCATCAACCGCATTCTGGGCCGAAAGTCCGCGAAGGCGGCCGACCGCCCGGGCGTAACGCGCGGCAGCCAGTGGTTCCGCGTGGACAGCGGCATCGACCTGCTCGACACGCCGGGCATCCTGTGGCCCAAGTTCGACGACGAGCGCGTGGGCATTCTGCTCGCCTGCACGGGCGCGATCAAGGACGATATTCTGGACATCGAGACCCTCGGCTGCAAGCTGATGGAGCTGCTCGCGGAGCAGGCACCGCAGACGATTATCGACCGCTACAGCGTCGCCATTCCCGAGGAGGAATGCGATTTTCTCGGCTATGAGCTGCTCCAGCAGGCCGGAAAGCGGCGCGGCTTCCTGCTGCGCGGCGGCGAGATCGACACCGAGCGCATGGCGCGCATCCTGCTCGACGAGTTCCGCGGCGGCGTGCTTGGCCGCATCACGCTCGAGATGCCTGCGGCGGCAGAGTAAGGAGCGGACAGCATGACATGGGAATATGAAGAAAAAGCATGGGCCAGCGGCTTCGAGGCGGTCTGCGGCGTGGATGAGGCAGGGCGCGGCCCGGTCGCAGGGCCGGTGTGCGCGGCGGCGGTCATCCTGCCGGGCGGCATCGTCATCGAGGGCCTGAACGACTCGAAAAAGCTCAGCGAGAAAAAGCGCGAGAAGCTGTTCGACGAGATCACGGAGAACGCGATCGCGTGGTCGGTCTCGCTCGTGGACGAGCGCGTAATTGATGAAATCAACATTTTACAGGCGACGTTCCGCGCGATGCGGCAGGCGGTGGACGGGCTGACAAAGCCTGCGGATTTCGTCTATGTGGACGGCAACCGCTCGCAGGGGCTCGACCTTCCGCACGAATGCGTGGTGTCGGGCGACGCGAAGATCCCGTCCGTCGCGGCGGCGTCCATCATCGCAAAGGTCACCCGTGACCGGCTGATGCGGCAGTTTGCGGAGCAGTATCCGCAGTACGGCTTTGAAAAGCACAAGGGCTACGAGACGAAGGCGCACGACGAGGCGCTGCTCGCGCACGGCCCGTGCCCCATCCACCGCATGAGCTTTTTGAAGAAATTCTACGAAAAGCACCCCGAAGCGCCGCGATGAAGGGCGCATGGGGCGAAAAGGCGGCGGCGGAATGGCTCGCGTCGCGCGGCTGGCATATACTGGAGCGGAACTACCGCACCCGTTTCGGGGAGCTCGACATCATCGCGGAAAACGAGCGGTTTCTCGTCTTTTTCGAGGTGAAAACGCGCCGGAACGCCCGGTTTGCGGCGGCCTGTGAGGCGGTAACGCCGGCGAAGCAGGCGCGCCTCATCGCGGCGGCGGAGGCGTGGCTTCAGGAGAATCCGGCCGGAAAGCAGCCGCGGTTTGATGTGATCGAGGTCTACGGCGAGGAAGGCGCGGCAGCGCCGCGCATCCGCCAGATTGAAAATGCGTTTGGAGGGTAAGAATGAAACTGTTTGATCTTCACTGCGATACCCTGTATGAATGCTGCGAGACCGGAAAGAATCTGCGCGAGAACGATCTGCACATCAACCGCGCCGCAGCGCAGAAATACGAGCATTATGTGCAGTTTTTCGCGCTGTTCTGCGGCGCGTATCCGCCGGAGTCGCAGAAAAAGGACCGCTTCTGCCTGCTCGACACGCCGAAGGACGAGCGCCTTGCGCGCATGCTGAAAACGGCGCAGGAGGAGTTCGCGGCGAACGCGGACTGGCTGACGCTGTGCCGCAGCGGCGAGGAGCTGGTTCAAGCTGCGGAGAGCGGCAAAGCGGCGGCGTTTCTGTCCATCGAGGGCGCGGAGCTGCTGCCCGAGCGGGAGAGCGCACTCGATGAGGCGTATGACGCCGGTGTGCGGCTCGTGACGCTGACCTGGAACTACCGCAGCCGATTCGGCTGCTCGTCCGCCATTGACCAGAACGAGGGCCTGACCGAAGAGGGACGCGAGCTCGTGCGCGCGCTCGACGCAAAGCGCATGCTCATCGACGTTTCGCACCTGTCCGACCGGGGCTTCTGGGATGTTTGCGAGCTGACCGATCGCCCGTTCGTGGCGACGCACAGCGACAGCCGCGCGCTCTGCCGCAACTCGCGCAACCTCACCGACGAGCAGTTCGCCGAGATCGCGCAGCGAAGGGGCCTTGTCGGCATCAACCTGTATACGCCGTTCCTCGTGCGGCAGAGCGACTCCGTGCTTGACGACGCGATCGACCATATCGAGCGCTTCATCGGCATGTACGGCGAAAAGACCGTCGCGCTCGGCTGCGATTTCGACGGCTGCGACCAGCTGCCCGTCGGCATCGAGGGCTTTGGCGACATGTACCGCCTCGCGGACCGCATGCTCGCCCTCGGCTATAAGGAAGAGACCGTTTGCGGCCTGTTCTACGACAACGCTTTCGCGTTTATACAGAAAATGCTGTGATAATTGCCGTATTTTTTTCGCATTTCGCTATTGCCGAACCATACGGTTTTGCTATACAATAATAAGGTATGGATTTTCCATGCGGCGATCAACAACACGTAGTATACAATACCACTGCGGAGGTTATGATAAATGGATTATGTAAGCACAAGAAACCGGGAGCGCAAGGTTTCCGCGGCTTATGCTATCGCCAACGGCATCGCGCCGGACGGCGGTCTGTACTGCCCGACCTCGTTCCCTGCACTCACCGAGGCAGACTGGAAAACGCTTGCGGAGAGCGACTACAAGGGACGCTCCGCGCTCATCCTCGGCAAGTTCCTGACCGATTTTTCGGCAGAGGAGCTCGCGGACTTCGCAGCGAAGGCTTACGCTGACGAGAAGTTCGGCGGCGCGGACACCGCTCCGGTCGTTCGGCTCTCCGAGGGCAAGAACCTGCTCGAGCTGTGGCACGGCCCGACCTGCGCGTTCAAGGACATGGCGCTCCAGATGCTGCCGTACCTGCTGACCGCATCGCTGCGCAAGACCGGCGAGACGCGCACCGCGTGCATCCTCGTTGCGACCTCGGGCGACACCGGCAAGGCGGCGCTCGACGGCTTCCACGACGTTCCGGGCACCAAGATCATGGTCTACTATCCGGTAGACGGCGTTTCCCCGATGCAGAAGCTCCAGATGGCGACGCAGGAGGGCGTGAACGTTGAGGTCATCGCCATCCACGGCAACTTCGACGACGCACAGAGCGCGGTCAAGCGCATCTTCACCGACGACGAGACCCGTGCGCAGCTCGATAAGGATGGCATGATGCTGTCCTCCGCGAACTCGATCAACTGGGGCCGCCTCGCGCCGCAGATCGCGTACTATGTTTCCGCATACTGCGACATGGTGAAGGCCGGCACGATCAAACAGGGCGACAAGATCAACGTCTGCGTCCCGACCGGCAACTTCGGCAACATCCTCGCAGCCTACATCGCAAAGCAGATGGGCCTGCCGGTGAACAAGTTCATCTGCGCGTCCAACCGCAACAACGTGCTGACCGACTTCTTTAAGAAGGACGGCGAGTACAACCGCAACCGCGATTTCTACACCACGACCTCTCCGTCGATGGATATTCTGATCTCGTCCAACCTCGAGCGTCTGCTGTTCTTCGCGTCTGACTTCGACGACAAGATGGTAGCTGACCTCATGGCGAAGCTGAACGGCGAGGGCAGCTACAAGGTTGCCTCCGACGTGTTCGCGAAGATCGCGGCCGACTTCGACGCCGGCTGCTGCGACGACGAGCACGCGGCCGAGACTATCCACAAGCTGTGGACAGAGGAGAAGTACCTGTGCGATACGCATACCGCCGTTGCGGTCCGCGTATACGAGGACTACCGCGCGCGCACGGGCGACGAGACCCCGACCGTGATCGCTTCCACCGCATCTCCGTTTAAGTTCTGCCGCGCCGTCATCGAGGCGCTCGGCGGCACGCTTGAAAAGGATGACGTAACCCAGCTTAATGTTCTGACCGGTCTGACGGGCGTACCGGCGCCTGCACCGCTCGCAGCCCTCGCAGGCAAAACGCCGCGCTTTGACCGCGTGGTAGACAAGGCGGACATTCTCTCGACTGTCGCCCTGCTCAAGAACCTGTAATGGCGCTTTACACGCTGGCCGATCTGCACCTTGCCACCGATGTCGCCAAGCCGATGGATATCTTCGGCGGCCGGTGGGAGGGGCACACGGACAAGATCATCAAGCATTGGCGCGAGCTGATCGCGCCGGAGGACACGGTAGTGCTGGGCGGCGATATTTCGTGGGGCATCAGCCTCGCGGAGGCGAAGGGCGACTTCGCCCTCATCGACTCCCTGCCGGGCAGGAAGATCATTTTGAAGGGCAATCACGACCTGTGGTGGGTGACGGCCTCCAAAATGCACCGCTTTCTGGACGAGAACGGTTTTACGAGCATTGATTTTCTGCACAACAACTGCTTTTTCTATGAGGATACCGCGCTGTGCGGCACACGCGGCTGGCCCTTTGAGGAGGACTTTTCCGATCCGCACAACGAGAAGATATTCAAGCGCGAGCTGCTTCGCCTCGAGGCGTCGCTCAAACTCGGCGCCGCAAAGCAGCCCGAGGAGATCATCTGCTTTCTGCACTATCCGCCGCTGTACTCGACCTATCGCTGTGAGGCTATCGTCGAACTGCTCAA
Source organism: Coprococcus eutactus (assembly GCA_963645185.1). Lineage (GTDB taxonomy): Bacteria > Bacillota > Clostridia > Oscillospirales > Butyricicoccaceae > Agathobaculum. The sequence continues at coordinate 13,478 of CAVIRF010000023.1, forward strand.
AAAATATGGCGTAAAACGCTGCGTTTATGGGCATCTGCACGGAAACAGCCTCCGATACGCGGTCACAGGCGAGGTCGAGGGCATCGAGTGGAAGCTCGTTTCGGGTGATTTTGTAGATTTTACCCCGATTTTTCTGAAAAAATAGAAAAAACTATGGAAATCGCAAGAAAAATCTGATAGAATGATTTAGATACAATCGAAAGTATTTAGTAAGGAGATTGGCAACATGGAACTGAAAAACACTGAAAAGCTCGAGCACAGCGTCGTAGCTCTCACCATTGAGATCACCAAGGCTGAGTTCGAGGCTGCAAAGGACAAGGCATTCAAGAAGACCGGCAAGAACATCACCGTTCCGGGCTTCCGCAAGGGCAAGGCTCCGCGCAAGATGATCGAGAAGCTGTACGGCGAAGGCGTATTCTTCGAGGAAGCTTTCAATATTCTGTATCCGCAGGCTATGGATATGGCTGTCGAGAAGTCCGGCATCAAGATGGTCGGCCGCGCAGACGTAGATCTGGGCGATCCGGCAGAAGAGGGCGGACTGACCATCATCGCCAAGGTACCGGTCGAGCCGGAAGTTGAGCTGGGCGAGTACAAGGGCATCGAGGCTGAGAAGGAGACCGTAAAGGTACTTCAGGCTGACGTAAAGGCTGAGCTGAACCGCATGGCACAGCGCTTCGCACGCACCGAGACCGTTGAGCGCAAGGCTAAGAAGAACGATACCGTTGACATCGACTTCGAGGGCTTCGTAGACGGCGTTGCATTCGAGGGCGGCAAGGCTGAGCATCACGAGCTGACTCTGGGCTCCGGCGCATTCATCCCGGGCTTCGAGGATCAGCTGATCGGCTGCAAGGCTGGCGACGAGAAGGACGTAGTTGTTACCTTCCCGGAGGATTACCACGCTAAGGAGCTGGCTGGCAAGGAAGCTACCTTCAAGTGCAAGGTACACAAGGTTGAGGAGACCATCCTGCCGGAGATCGACGACGAGTTCGCAAAGGACGTTTCCGACACCTGCGAGACCCTCGACGACCTCAAGAAGGAGATCACCGAGCGCCTGAAGAACGAGCGCCAGGAAGCTGCTGACGCAGCATTCGAGGAGAAGCTGCTCGACGTTGTCATCGACGGCATGAAGGCTGACATTCCGGAAGCTATGATCGACTCTCAGGTCGACTCCATCGTTCAGGACTTCAGCTACCGCCTCCAGATGCAGGGCATGGGCCTTGAGCAGTACCTCAAGATGACGAACACCGAGATGGGCGCATTCCGCGCAATGTTCAAGGATCAGGCTGAGCGTCAGGTCAAGACCCGTCTGGCTCTCCAGAAGGTCGCAGACCAGGAGAACATCACCGTTTCCGAGCAGGAGATCGCTGATGAGTACGCGAAGATGGCTGAGCAGTACAAGATGGACGTTGAGAAGATCAAGACCATCGTTGCAGAGTCCGCTCTGTCCGGCGACCTGCGCATCTCCAACGCTCTTGAGTTCATCAAGAAGAACGCAAAGGTCAAGAAGGCTTCCAAGAAGAAGGCTGAGGAGACCGAGGAGACCGCTGAGTAATTTTACTCTCCATATGAGATACCATGGAACCGGCCGTATGGCCGGTTCCATCAGCGTATCTGCGAACAAATTTTCTCCGCGATACGACAGATACCGCGGAAAACCCACAAAAACAAACCCCGACTCTTTTTCGGAAAGGAGTTTTTCCAATGAGCTTAGTCCCTATGGTAATCGAGCAGACCGGCCGCGGTGAGCGTTCGTTCGACATCTACTCCCGTCTGCTGAACGACCGCATCATCATGCTGTGCGAGGAGGTCAACGACACCACCGCATCGCTCGTTGTTGCGCAGCTTCTGTATCTGGAAGCGCAGGACCCGGACAAGGACATTTCCCTGTATATCAACAGCCCCGGCGGCTCTGTCACCGCAGGCATGGCGATCTACGACACCATGAACTATATCAAGTGCGACGTTTCGACCATCTGCATCGGCATGGCGGCGTCCATGGGCGCATTCCTGCTGTCCTCCGGCGCAAAGGGCAAGCGCTACGCGCTGCCGAACGCTGAGATCATGATCCATCAGCCGTCCGCCGGCACGCAGGGTCAGATCACGGACATGGCGCTCCACCTCAAGCGTCTCGAGATCATCAAGGAGCGCATGACGCGCATCCTGTCCGAGAACACCGGCAAGCCGTTCGAGACCGTTCACGCCGACTGCGAGCGCGATAACTTCATGACCGCGCAGGAGGCTGTCGAGTACGGCCTGATCGACAAGGTTTTCGATAAGCATTGATGAAATTCCGCTGAACAGAGGTGCAGTATGCCGAATTATAATGATGAGAAGCCGCTGAAGTGTTCCTTCTGCGGCAAACCCCAGAACCGGGTACGCAAGCTGATCGCGGGACCGGGCGTGTATATCTGCGATGAGTGCATTGGCGTTTGCACCAGCATTCTGGAGGATGAACTGGACTTCATGCCCGAGCAGCACGGCGAGCAGACGGCGGCTGTTGCCCGTCCGGATCATCTGCCGACGCCGCAGGAGCTGAAGAACGTGCTCGATCAGTACGTGATCGGTCAGGACCGCGCCAAGATCGCGCTCTCCGTCGCGGTCTACAACCACTACAAGCGCATTTATCACCCCGAGACCGAGGTGGAGCTCCAGAAGTCCAACATTCTGATGCTCGGCCCGTCCGGCTCGGGCAAGACGCTGCTCGCGCAGACGCTCGCCAAGACGCTTCAGGTTCCGTTTGCCATCGCGGACGCGACCACGCTGACCGAGGCAGGCTATGTCGGCGAGGACGTCGAGAACATCCTGCTCCGTCTGATTCAGGCGGCGGATTTCGACATTGAGCTCGCCGAGCACGGCATCATCTATGTCGACGAGATCGACAAGATCGCGCGCAAGAGCGAAAATCCGTCCATCACCCGTGATGTTTCGGGCGAGGGCGTTCAGCAGGCGCTGCTCAAGATGCTGGAGGGCACGACGGCCAACGTTCCGCCGCAGGGCGGCCGCAAGCATCCGCATCAGGAGTTTATCCAGATCGACACGACCAACATCCTGTTTATCTGCGGCGGCGCCTTCGACGGCATCGAGGGCATCATCCAAAAGCGCACGGGCAAGCAGGGCATGGGCTTCGGCTCGGAGATCAAAGGCAAGGAAGAGGAGCAGACCGACCGTCTGCTCGCGCAGATCGAGCCGCATGATCTCATGAAATACGGCCTTATCCCCGAGCTGATCGGCCGTCTGCCGGCCATCGTCTCGCTCGATACGCTCGACAAGGATGCGCTCGTCCGCATCCTGCAGGAGCCGAAGAACGCGCTTGTCAAGCAGTATCAGACCATGTTCGAGATGGACGGCGTCAAGCTGAACTTTGAGGCGGAAGCGCTCGTCAAAGTTGCCGAGACGGCGCTCGAGCGCAAGACCGGCGCACGCGGTCTGCGCGGCGTACTGGAGAACGTGATGACCGACATCATGTTCAACATTCCGTCCGACAAGACCGTTTCCTCCGTCACCATCACCCCTGAGGTCGTGATGGGCACGGGCGAGCCGGTGATCGAGCACGGCGCGCTGCCGGTGGACCCTGAGCCGCCGAAGAAGCGCACGGGCAAGACGACCAAAAGTGCATAATTGAGCCTTCACGGCATACGCGGACAGGAAAACGATCCTGTCCGCGCTTTTTATCTCGCTGTGCATTTGTTCGTGAACAAAGTGTAAAAAGTGAAGAAATAGAAGAAAAATGCCGCTTTGAGACAAAAAGACAGGGGAAAAACGCTTTACAAATGCGCAGAAAAATACTATACTGTCTTTATATACGAATTTTCCCTGCAAGGAGATACAATATGACAGAACAGCTTGGAACGACTGTAAGCCGCCTGCCGGTGCTTCCGCTGCGCGGCCTTGTTGCGTTCCCGAATATGATAATCCACTTCGATGTGGGCCGCCTGCTTTCCATCCGCGCGCTGGAAGCGGCGATGAAAAACGGTCAGACACTCTTTCTGACCGCACAGCGCGACCTCAAGACGGATAATCCGTCTCCGAGCGACCTGTACCAGATCGGCACGATCTGCCAGGTCAAGCAGATCCTGCGCCTGCCGGGCGACAACATCCGCGTGCTCGTCGAGGGCAAGCAGCGCGCGCTCGTGCATCAGTTCTTCGCAGCGCAGGACGACAAGACCTGCATCTATGCCGAGGTCGAGCAGCTCGAGGACTATGTTTACGGCGTGACTGAGCGCCGTGCACAGGCGCTCGTCCGCACGGCGCAGGAGCGCTTTGCGGAGTATGCCGACAACGCGCAGCGCCTTTCGCCTGACGTGGAGCTGACGGTTGCCGAGGGCGGCGACGCAGGCTTCCTCGCGGACTACATCGCGCAGAACATCAATATCGAGGTCGCGGCCAAGCAGGACATCCTCGAAGAGCTCAGCATCACGCGCCGCCTGACCATGGTCATCCGCCTGCTCGGCGAGGAGACCGAGGTGCTCAAGCTCGAAAACGAGATTCAGGACGAAGTGAAGTCCCAGATGGATAAAAACCAGCGCGAATACTACCTGCGCGAGCAGATGAAGGTCATCCAGACCGAGCTCGGCGAACAGGACGTTGCGGCGGAGGCCGAAACCTACCGCCAGCGCATCCTCGAGCTCAAGCTGCCGCAGGAGTGCGAGGAAAAGCTCATCCGCGAGGTGGACCGCTTCGCCAAGCTCGGCGGCTCGAACGCGGAGCAGGGTGTCGTGCGTACTTATCTGGATACCGTGCTCGACCTGCCATGGCGCAGCAAGAGCGAGGAGCGCCTTGACCTCGAGGAGGCGCAGCGCATCCTCGACCGCGACCATTACGGCATGAAGAAGGTCAAGGAGCGCATTATGGAGTTTCTGGCGGTCCGCACGCTCGCGCCGAACCTCAAGGGACAGGTGCTCTGTCTCGCAGGCCCTCCGGGCGTCGGCAAGACCTCTATCGCGAAGTCCATCGCGGAAGCGATGGGCCGCAGCTATGCGCGTATGAGTCTGGGCGGCGTGCGCGACGAGGCTGACATCCGCGGCCACAGAAAGACCTATATCGGCGCGATGCCCGGCCGCATCATGGACGCGCTGCGCCGCGCCGGAACGTCCAATCCGCTCATCCTGCTCGACGAGATCGACAAGATGGGCAACGACTTCCGCGGCGACCCGGCATCCGCGATGCTTGAGGTGCTGGATACCGAACAGAACGTCGCCTTCCGCGACCACTATATCGAGCTGCCGTTCGACCTGTCCGACGTTGTGTTCCTCACGACAGCGAACGATCTTTCGACCGTTCCGCGTCCGCTGCTCGACCGCATGGAGGTTATCGAGCTGCCGAGCTACACCGAGGAGGAAAAGCGCCAGATCGCGCTGAACCACCTGCTGCCGCGTCAGATGGACAAGCATGGCCTTAAGAAGGGTCAGCTGGTTATTTCCGAAGAAATGCTCGCGAAGGTCATCGCAGGCTATACCCGTGAGGCCGGCGTGCGCCGTCTGGAGCGCGTGCTCGCCAAGCTGTGCCGCAAGGCAGCGCGCCATATCGCGGACGGCGGCCGCCGCCTGACGGTATCGAACAAGAATATCGAGGACCTGCTCGGTGTTGCGCCGTTCAAGAAGGACGTCGTGACCGCGAAGGACGAGGTCGGCATTGTAAACGGCCTTGCGTGGACGAGCGTCGGCGGCGAAATGCTCGAGGTGGAAGTGGCGGTCGTGCCCGGCACGGGCAAGATCGAGGTCACGGGCAACCTCGGCACGGTCATGCAGGAAAGCGCGAAGGCGGCGGTCACGTTCGTGCGCTCGCGCGCGGAACAGCTGAACATCGACCCGATGTTCTACAAGAACAACGACCTGCACATCCATTTCCCCGAAGCGGCCATCCCGAAGGACGGCCCGTCGGCAGGTGTCACTATCACGACGGCGATCATCTCCGCGCTGACCGAAGCGCCGGTGCGCCATGATGTCGCCATGACGGGTGAGGTAACGCTGCGCGGCCGCGTACTGCCGATCGGCGGTCTGCGCGAAAAGACCATGGCGGCCTACCGCGCAGGCATCAAGACCATCGTCATCCCGAAGGACAACGAGAGCGATCTTCAGGACATTGAGCCTGTGGTACGCGAAAACGTCGCGTTCGTCGTCGCGGAGCATATGGACACGGTCATGGAGACGGCGATCGACTTTTCGCGCCGTCCCGGCAAGAAAAAGAAAACAGCGCGTCGCATGCCTCCCAAGGCTGACGCTGAGACAACGGCGGTGGTACAATGAGCAACGAAAAAAAGGCACCCAATCTTCACAACGTGGAATTCCTGCGTTCGGCGGTCAAGGAGAGCGATTTTCCGTTCGACAGCCTGCCGCAGATCGTTTTCGCCGGCAAATCCAATGTCGGCAAGAGCTCGGTCATCAACAAGCTGCTGAACCGCAAGAATTTTGCGCGCGTCAGCGCACAGCCGGGCAAGACCATCCACATCAACTATTTCACCATTGACAAGCAGCTGTACTTCGTCGACCTGCCGGGCTATGGCTACGCGCGTGTCTCCAAGGCGGAGCAGCAGCGGTGGGGCGCACTGATGGAGACCTATTTTGCGATGGGTCTGCTGACGCTCGGCATCCAGATCGTTGACATCCGTCACAAGCCGACGCGCGACGATATGACGATGGCGGAGTGGTTCCGCGCGTCGGGCAAGCCGTGGGTCATCATCGCCAACAAGCTCGACAAGATCAAAAAGAGCCAGCTCGAGGGCAATATCGCGGAGATCCGTCAGACGCTTCTCCTGCCCGAGGAGGTCCTGGTCATCCCGTTCTCTGCGGAGAAGGGCATGGGCCGTGATGAAGTGCTGTCGATCATCTTCGAGCACGCCGCAGGAAAGGAAGAGTAACATGAATTTTCTGCGCCGATTTATGGCAGGCCGGTACGGCAGCGATCCGCTGAATAACGCGCTGCTGCTGCTCGCGGTCGTTCTCATGCTGATCGAATGGCTGCTGAAGTGGAACTGGATGAGCATGTTCATTCTCGCGCTGTTCATCCTGTGCTATTTCCGCATGTTTTCGCGCAATATTCAGGCTCGCTACGCCGAGAACCAGAAGTTCCTGCAATGGTGGGGACCGGTCTCGCGCCGCCTGAATAACGCTGTGCTGCGCTTCAAGGACCGCAAGACACATCGCTATTTCAAGTGCCCGAACTGCCACAAGCGCCTGCGCGTCCCGAAGGGCCGCGGCAAGATCACGATCACCTGCCCGCATTGCCGCACGCAGTTTGTACGGAAAAGCTGAAGAAGGTCTGATTGGGTCGATAAAAGACAATCCCTCGATTTCTGACGCGAAATATAGAAATGTTGCGCTTAATGCTGCGTAAATATTATGGAATATTACCAGATGCCTCTTGCAATTTTTGCAAAATGCCGTATAATAAGAGTAACATAAAACTCAGGGGGCGAGTCCGATGGCCGTAGACCAGTTAACAGCAAAGATTTATAACAAGCTCAGCAAAGCCAACCTCGCAGGCGCCGAAGGCAAGGTTGCCATTCAGTTCAATCTCACCGGAAAAGTAACGGGCGTGTTCTATGTCGAAATTCTCAACGGCGTTCCTTCTGTCATGCCGTATGAATACATCGATCATGATGCAATCGTGTCCGGTTCGCTGACCAATATCGAAAAGATCGTCAGCGGCAAGCTTATTCCGCAGGTCGCTGTAGCCGAGGGCAAGATCAAGATCGAGGGCAACTTCGATAAGGTTATGCTTCTGGCAGAGCTGATGAAGTAAAGTACATAAAACGGTATCACAAAAAGACTCGCCGCAAAATCTGGCGAGTCTTTTCTGTAATAAGCAGTGAAAAGAGGGAAGAAAGTGAAGAAACAAGAAGAAATGCGAACAAGAGAGCAACTGTGCTCGATATTGTTGCATGTGCATTGTCGGCAGTCAGTGTGGCCTTTTCGGTCGCAGCTTTTGTGATCAGTCTGGTGCGGAAGAATGCGGATTGAATTTTTTGAAAATAATGCTTGACTTTGAGGCTGCGTCTGTGTTATCCTAATAAAGCTGTCGCCGAGAGGCGCGGCGATCAAACTGAAAAACAGCTTGAAAAGAACGAAAAAAGTTCTTGACAAAGAGATTTCAGTTTGATATAATAAATAAGCTGTTTCGAAAGAGACGGCGGTCAGAAAGTTTGGATTTTGAAAGATCTGCTTCAAAAACTTCGAAAAAAGTTTTGAAAAAGTTCTTGACAAACGGAAAACAGTCTGATATAATAAATAAGCTGTTGAAAAGCGGTTAAGAGCTTCGAAAAGTTCTGAAAAATGCTTGGAAACAGCAGATTGTACCTTGTAAATTAAACAACGATGTGCTTAAAATTTTGTTCGATATGAACAAGGTTGTAGTGCGAACCTGAAATTTCGAGAGTTTTTTACTCTTGGTAAATCGCTTGAAGTTGGAACTCAAGTTAAAATAAACCAACACGTCAGACTCTAAAGTCGGTTAAAACGAAGGAAACTTCGTCTTAATACAATTTTTAGAGAGTTTGATCCTGGCTCAGGATGAACGCTGGCGGCGTG